>JAHHRO010000001.1 GCA_020025755.1 Butyricicoccus sp.
CACTGGCATATTTTTTACGGTGCTTCGCACCGCCGACCTGTTCTCGCCCCATCTTCTTACTGCGAAGAAAAGATTTGGCGACCCGGATGGGGCTCGAACCCACGACCTCTAGCGTGACAGGCTAGCGCTCTAACCAACTGAGCTACCGGGCCAGATGGTGGAAGTTACAGGGCTCGAACCTGTGACCCTCTGCTTGTAAGGCAGATGCTCTCCCAGCTGAGCTAAACTTCCAAGTCATCAGCGACGATATTTATTATACGGCATACCGTCGCCAATGTCAACACCTTTTTTCAGTTTTTCCTTATTTTTCTTTTTTCACCGCAGAAGCTGCAAGTTCGCGCAGCTTCTCTGGCGTAAACGCATAGACATGGTCACAGAACTGACAGGTGATTTCGGTATCCTTTCCCTCATCTGCCATATCATTCAATTCCTGCACACCAAGGCTCAAAAGCGCACGCGTTACCTTGCCCTCATTGCAGTTACAACGGTATCCCACCTGAGATTCCTCCAAAAATTGCACCGCAAATCCGTCCAGCACCGCACGGACGATATCCTCCAGCGACATGCCCTTGTCCAGCATGGCCGTCATCGCGCCTGCCTTTGCAATGTTCTGCTCCAAGCGGTCGATATCCGCATCCTTTGCCCCCGGCATCAGCTGTACCAGATAGCCGCCTGCCTGACGCACACTTTGGTCGGTATCCACCAGCACACCCAGCGCACACGCGGACGGGATCTGCTCACTCTCCACGAAATAACGGGTCACATCCTCCGCAATCTCGCCATTGACAAGTTCTGTTGTCCCTGTTACCGGATCTTTGAGTCCGATATCCTTAATGACCATCAAGTGCCCGAAGCCAACGCCCAAGCCGACATTCAGCTTGCCATCCGGACGCAGCGGCAGATCGACCGCCGGATTCTGCAAGTATCCGCGTGCATATCCCTCGCTGTCCGCAACGCAGACGATCGTACCGAGCGGACCGTCTCCGCGCACCTGCACGGTAACCGATCCATCGTCTACCTTCAGCTGGTTGCCCATCATAGAGGTGATGGTGAGGGTACGTCCCAGTGCGGCGGTTGCCAGCGGCAGGGTCTTGTGAATGTTGCGTGCCTGCTCCACCATTTCGGTTGTCTGCACGGCAACAATCTGGATCTCTGCATCCGCAGCGATCGCACGAATCATTCTATCCATATCAGTTTACTTCCTTTTTCCTTGCAATGATAAAAATACGGTCCTCGCTTCCGTCCAGCTGACCAAAGGACAACTCCGGATGCCGCTCGATCCGATCAAAGCCGCATTCCTCCAAAAGCGCACAGAGCATATCCGGTGCATAGTATCGTTCCAAATGGCTTTCTTCCATACGCTCCCAGCGGTTCTTCTCTCCCAAACGTTCGAAAATATCGAAATCATAGGTGCAGATCGTGCCGTCAAATTCTGCCTGCCAGATGCAGTAAACGTCCTCATCCTCGCGCACATAGCACTGCCCGTTCATCGCCTCGAACTTCTTCTTCGTATTCACATCGAATACGAACACGCCGTTCGGCTCTAAAAACAAGGATACGCGGCGAAATGCTTCTTGCAGCACCTTGGGATCGGTCACATAATTTACGCTGTCCAGACAGCACAAAACGGCCTGTATTGTACCATACAGGTCGAGGTTTTCCATACGCTGATGCAAAAATACCGGACGCGGATCGCAGTCGATCGTGTTGTTCATCGCCTGCATAAGCATTTCATTCGACGCGTCTACACCGATCATCTCATAGCCGCGCCGCGCCATCTCACCCGAAAGCGATCCTGTGCCGCACGCAAGATCGAGCGTCAGCTCCGGACGGAATCCGCACTGCGCAAAAATCTGCTCAAAATAGTCTGCCCACTGGCTGTATCCCACATCGTCCGTAAAACGATCATAGTAGGCAGACAAAAAACGATAGCTGTCCATTTACGCCTTTTCCTTTGCGCGGTCAAGCACCATACGATAGCCGTCCGTACCATAGATGAGGCACTTATTCACGCGGCTGATGGTTGCCGTGCTTGCACCGGTCTCCTTTACGATATCGCTGTAGATCTGTCCCTCATCAAGCATTTTTGCCACCTGAAAACGCTGTGCCATTGCACGCAGTTCGGTGATCGTACACAGATCCTCAAAAAAGTTATAACATTCTTCCACCGAGGTGAGGGACAGAATACCCTCAAACAACTCATCCATGTGAGTATCCTTCAGCTTACTGTTCATTATATAACCTCCATAGGTTGAACTTCAAATTTATCCTAACATATTGCTTTATGAAAGTAAAGAGTTCCAGTGTAAAATTCGGAAATAGTTCATAAGTTTTACACAGCTTACCAGAGAAAAAGCGGTGTACTTTTGGGCACACCGCTGTAAACATAGCAAAATTATAAGGTTCAGCGTACAGAGACCGAAATCGGCTGCGGCAGCTTCTGTGCAGGTGCAAACGCGATCTCCAACTCCAGCGGATAGGTCACATCCGTTGGCATCAAATATCCGGTATGCATGAGATGATCCTCCTCCAGCATTCGGGAATACATCTTGGAAAAACCGCTTTGCTTTCCATTTGCATCCACAAATCCGCGGAACGGGTCTGTATTGCTGTGATACGTCCCTTTCTCCGTCAATACGGAAAAATCATAGAACGATTCTGACGATTCCTCAGAAAAATCCTGTTTCATATAGCTTGGCAGTCCTGTGAGTGTTCCGTCCCCATGCAGGATTGCAGGCGGCAGATCCTTTGGCAATGCCGCTGCATCGTCCAGATGCAGGGTCAGCGTCTCAGCTATATCATACCACGCACTCTCCAGATAGATCTCTCCCACGCCGTCATTCGGATCACCACCCGAACCTGCGACCCCATTCATGATACCATCCACGCGTACACCATTTGCATCGGTCAGGTAGAACGGCAGATAGGTCAGCCAGCTGTCATTGTCCGGTGCTGTATGCCACTTCACGCAGGTATTTGTCGGGTACACCTCGACGGTGTCGATCGTGAGGGTCTGCCCCAGTACGGAAACCGTTTCATGGATATCAAAGGTCTTGACGCTCCTGAGAAACTGCGGCTCTATGGTAAGCGGCACTTCAAATGTGATGCCAAGCGGCAGTTTTGCCATACCAGCAGCCTGATATGCCTTGATATCGACGCGAACCCGCTCAGGTGTGTTCTCCTCTATCATAAATTTCCAATAATAGATAGGATGCTCCGGCTTTCCCCCTCGAAACAGTGCCTTGAGTTTGCCAAGCAGACCGGTTTCCTCGTCCTGCTGTCCGATCCATTCCTGTCCAAAGCTCGCACCGGAAGCAATCCCCTCCCCCGTCTCGTTTTTGAGTTCAGGGTCTAGCGCAATATCCCGCCCCTTTTCATCATACACACGATAGAATACCGTAAGGTTCTTGATATCTGCCACGAGATACTCGATTTTCAGGGTCACGCCGTCCTTCGTATAGGTCTCTCCCACCAGCTGCACATATTCATGCGCAATGGCAGCTTTCAGGCTGGGGTCGAGCACCACAGCTTCCACCAGCTCACGCACGATCGGCACACGGCTTGCCGCGAGCGCAAAGTCTACAGAGCAGTTGACCAGCAGCACAAAAGCCGCCGCCGTACCCAAAACGGCTGTGACCGGCTTCCAAAACTTCTTCCTGCGTTCACTCCGCTGTCCGCGTTCGACCGCCTGCTGGATGCAGGCTTCCAAACCGTCCGGCACATTTTCTGCCTGTTGCAGCAGTGTGTTCCATTCCTGATCCCGTTTCATCATGCATCCTCCTCCAGTTCTACGCGCAGACATTTGAGCGCACGCCGCTGGCGTGTCACTACGGTTCCCTGCGGGATCTGCAACGCCTCTGCCGTCTCTGACAGAGTCAGTCCCGTAAAATAACGCAGGACAATCACCTCTCTCAGTTCCTCCGGCAGATGTGCAATGGCCTCTTGCAGCGACAAACGATCCAGATCCTCCGTTTTCACCTCTGTGATTTCTTCCATTTTTTCTTTGCTTCTTCGCTTGAGTTCCTTATAGCAGACATGGATCAAAATACGCGTCATCCATGTTGTGAAGTAGTCGGGCTCTCGCAGGCTTTTCCGTGCACGGTATCCCTGATAGACCGCTTCACTGACTGCATCAAGACTATCCTGTTCATTGCCAAGATATCCATACGCAGTGCGATACATCTGCATACGGATCTCCTGCACACGGGATGCAAACACCATCGCGTCCATTCCCATCGCCTCCTTTGTATTTCTATTTATTAGAGCATGCAGCCTTGGACTTTGATTGCAGCATATCAAATTTATTTTATCAGCAAAAAGGATTCCAGCACAGGCAGCCTCGGGAAACGAAAAAACAGCCGATCCCATAGGTCTCAGCTGTTTTCCTGCATATTTCTTATATATTTTCCATCTCTCGAATGAGGTTCACCATTTCGATCGCACCCACTGCACAATCATACCCTTTATTCCCTGCCTTTGTACCCGCTCGCTCGATCGCCTGCTCAATGTTCTCAGTCGTCAGTACCCCAAACATGACAGGGATCCCACTTTCCAATGATACGGCAGCGATGCCCTTGGATACCTCACTGCACACATAATCATAGTGCGTGGTACTCCCACGGATCACGGCTCCCAGACAGATGACTGCATCATACTTTCCGCTCTTTGCCATCTTTGCAGCGATCAAGGGGATCTCAAACGCCCCCGGGACCCATGCAACATGGATATCTTTTTCTTCTACCTCATGGCGCAGCAGTCCATCCATTGCACCGCCCAGCAGCTTGGATGTGATGAACTCATTAAACCTCGCCGCCACGATCCCAACTTTGATCTTCTTCGATACCAATTTTCCCTCAAATGTCTTCATAACAGATAGCCTCCTTATCGTGCATAGTTCAAAATATGTCCCATACGTTTTTGTTTGGTTTTCAGATAGAATAGATCGTGCGCGGTCGCACGCATTTGGATCGGTACACGCTCACAGATCTTGATGCCAAACTCTCCAAGCTGATATACCTTATCCGGATTGTTTGTGAGCAGCCGCAGGCTTTTGACACCCAGATCACACAGGATCTGTGCCCCGATGTAATATTCCCGTGCATCCCCTGCAAATCCCAATGCCAGATTTGCATCCAATGTATCCATCCCCTGCTCCTGCAATTCATAGGCACGCAGTTTGTTGATCAGTCCTATACCACGTCCTTCCTGCCGCATATACAGCAAGATGCCGCGTCCCTCTGCTTCGATCTGTCGCATAGCCGCCGCAAATTGTTCTCCGCAATCGCAGCGCAGCGACCCAAACACATCACCAGTCAGGCATTCAGAATGCACACGGCACAGCACGCCCTCCCCATCTCCGATCTCACCCTTGACCAATGCCACATGATGCTCTCCGTTGAGCCGATTCACAAATCCATAGGCTGTCATGTCACCATACTTTGTCGGCATTTTTGTCACCGTCACGCGGTCAACCAGCTGTTCATGGCACTTTCTGTAATTCTGCAGATCCCGAATGGTGATAAACTTCAGTCCCTTGGCTTCCGCCAGTTCCATGAGCTCCGTGGTTCGCATCATCGTTCCATCTTCTCGCATGATCTCACAACACAACCCACATTCCTTGAGCCCTGCCAGACGACACAGATCTACCGTTGCCTCTGTATGCCCATTTCGTTCCAAGACGCCATTCTGCTTTGCCAGAAGGGGAAACATATGCCCCGGTCTCCGAAAATCCTCCGGTCTTGCTCCCTCTTCCACACATCGCATCGCAGTCACCGAACGATCCGCCGCTGAGATCCCAGTTGTTGTCGTGATATGGTCGATGGATACGGTAAACGCCGTCTCATGGTTATCCGTATTCTGCCCCACCATCTGTGGGAGCTTCAGCTTATGTACATATTCCTCAGACATGGGCATACAGATCAAGCCTTTTCCGTAGGTTGCCATAAAATTTATGTTTTCTGTTGTTGCAAACTCCGCAGCACAGATGAAATCACCCTCATTCTCACGATCCGCATCGTCTGTTACCACAATGATCTGTCCGTTCCGAAGTGCTTCCAGTGCTTCCTCTACCGTATTGAACTGCATTGTAATCCACGCTCCTCAAAACCCATATCGGGCTAAAAATTCTGTTGTAATTCCACTTGTCTTCTGCTGTATCGCTTCTGGTATCATCAGCTTTTCGATATATCTTCCGATCAGATCTGTTTCCAGATTCACAAGATCCCCCTCTTTTCGTTCCTGCAAGACAGTTTGCCGTACCGTATGAGGGATTGCAGAGATCGCAAAGTGATCATTTCCAGCCTTCGCCACAGTCAAACTGATGCCGTCTATCGTGATCGATCCCTTTTCTACGATATATCGCATGACCTCTGGTCTTGCGCCTATGGTATACCAGATCGCAGTATCATCGCGCCGGATCTTCAGGATCTTTCCCACACCATCAACATGACCTGCTACGATATGTCCGCCAAATCTGCCATTCATCTGCATGGCACGTTCGAGATCGACCCGACTCCCACGCGTCAGTCGTGCGAGTGCCGAACGATCCAAGGTCTCATGCATGACATCCGCCATGAACGCCCTTGCAAACAACTCTGTAACCGTGAGACAAATCCCATTTACAGCAATGCTGTCCCCGATCTTTGTACCCTCCAGCACCTTTTCCGCACGAATCCTGAGGACTGCTGAATGTTGCCCATGTCGGATTTCTTCTACTGTCCCCATTTCCTCAACGATCCCTGTAAACATTCTCCTTCACCTCACTTTCTATCAGAAAATCATTTCCAAGCTGACGAATCTCACTCTTTTCCAGAAAAAATGCTTGCTCTGGCGAACACACACCCAAGCCTTCCACAGGGGTCTTTGCCAGCTGTCCGCCAAAGATCTTTGGTGCAATATAGGCAAACACCTTTGCTACAATGCCGCTTTGGAGTGCTGCCCAGTTGAGCGTCCCACCGCCCTCCAGTAAAATGCTGTCGATCTGTTCCGCCCCCAACCTTTCCATCAGCTGCACCAGATCGACCTGTCCTGCCTTCTCCTCTGTCACCAAAACACGACAGCCCATTTCTTCATATGCACGCTGTTTTTCTCGATCGGTGCAGCAAGTTGCCAAGATTGTCGGGATCTGTGCCGCTGTCGTGACCACTTTTGCAGTAAGTGGTGTGCGCAGCTTGGTGTCACAAACGATCCGAACAGGATGCTTTCCGTCTGGTATCCGGCAAGTGAGCAGCGGATCATCTGCCAGCACAGTCCCAACGCCGACCATGATCGCAGTATACCGATGCCGCAGCTGCTGCACATGTGCGCGAGCGATCTCCCCCGTAATCCACTTGGATCTCCCCGTATACGCTGCGATCTTTCCATCCATTGTCATTGCATACTTCATCGCCACAAACGGGCGTCCGGTCTGCATATAGTGAAAAAACACCTCATTGAGCTTATCACATTGTTCTTGAAGCACATTCTCCGTCACTTCTATGCCATGCGCACGCAAAATCCGAACGCCCTTTCCACTCACGAGCGGATTGATATCGGGCGATCCCACCACTACGCGGCGGATCCCAGTTCTCAGGATCTCATCTACGCATGGCGGCTGCTTTCCATGATGACAGCAAGGTTCGAGCGTAACATACAGGGTCGCTCCGTGTGGGGACTCCGTACAGTTGGCGAGTGCATTGCGCTCTGCATGCAATCCGCCAAACTTTTCATGCCACCCCTCTCCGATGATGCGTCCGTCCTTTACGATGACGGCACCAACCATCGGATTGGGCGCGACCCATCCGCAGCCTCTCTGCGCAAGCACGCAGGCATACTGCATATATTCCTGATCTTCCAAGTTTCTCACCTCTGGCAAATAAAAAGCCCTGAACCAAAATCGTTCAGGGCAACAGGCGAAACACACAGGCAGACACCTGTGCAAAAATAAAAACTCCGGAATATTTCAAAAAATAATCCAGAGCGATCTTTTTGCGTGCAGAAAAAAATACACAAAATACACGATTTCTGCACTTCTCAATCTTCTTTCATCCAGACTTTACTGTCGGCTTCGGAGTTTCACCGAATCATGCCTTGCGGCTCGTGGGCTGTACCACCGGTAGGGAATTCCACCCTGCCCTGAAGATTTCTATTGACTTATCTGAGACCAGTATACACACCAAGATCGGACTTGTCAAGATGTAGGTGTACAATATATCTTGGACATCGGCAATCGTTCATGAAATACACAGCAAAATATGGGGTGAGCCGAGCAAGCCGGAAGTATAACTCTGAACTTGGCATTCGCCATAAACTGATTCGATCCTACACACCACATCATAACGGCAAGGTTGAACGCAGCCACCGTCAAGACCAAAAACAGTTGTATTCCTGTCATTCCTTCTTCCCTCTGGACGACTTTGCAAAGCAGCCTGCACTTCATAACCGCCGCTCCAACAACCTACCTATGAGACCTCTTGCTTGGCTTTCTCCTTTGGAGTTCACGGTCCAACATGTTTGACAAACCTACATTCACAGGATACCCTACTTTTTCCTGCCTGAATGGGACATAAACAAGGGGATGACAGTACAAGATACAGGGTGTATAATAAAGCCACAGAAAGGGTATCTGTATAACTTAGAACAGGAGGTACAAAGAACAATGCAGATCGAACTCAAAAAATGGTGTCCGGATGATATGGAGCACCTAACGATGCTGTGCAATCAAGTGGATCGTACCTATTTATCCAATCGCATGCCATTCCCCTATACAGCGGAAGATGCAAAATGGTGGCTCAATATGGTTGCAGAGCACGAGGGCAAGGACGGTGTATTCCGCTCGATCTCTGTAAATGGAACGATCATCGGCAATATCTCCGTAGAGCAGAAAACCGATGTACATGCACAGGATGCAGAGATCGGCTACTTGCTTTTGACGGAAAGCTGGTCGAAGGGCATTATGACCCAAGCCGTTCGTCAAATCTGTGAGATCGCATTTTCTGAACTATCCATCATTCGTATCACTGGTTTGGTCTATCAGCCCAACGTGGCTTCCGCCAAGGTACTGGAGCACAACGGCTTTACCTTAGAGGGCATCATGCGGCAGGCGGTTGTCAAAGATCCCAATGTCTATGATCTGTGCATCTACGGAAAATTAAAGGGTTAACGTTTGTTCTGCATAGATACAGAAGAGGTTTGCTGATACATACCTATAGAAATGGAGATGATCGAAATGAAAAAACGGATCTTAGGTCTGCTCTGCCTGCTTGCGCTGCTTCCTGCATGCACCCCCAAAAAGCCTGATACACCAGCACCTGTGCCGCCGTCTTCTCCTGCTCCGAGCGGGACATCTCCCGAATCTCCAACGGCTCCAGAACAACCGCAAGCACCCGAAATACCAGTTCAGCCGGCACCATCCCAGCCAGCCAAGTCAGACCCGAACGCAATTCAATTTTTTGACTGCGGTACCTTGGATCTCTCCGATCCAGATACCATTATCGGGCGTGAAAACTTTGAAGAATTTCTCAATGTAACTGGCAGCGGCACAGCGGCTTCCATTCAAATCACCCATGAAAGCGAGGACAGTACCGCCACGCTGACCTTTGCAGACGGCGTCTACACCTTTCAGGCATCTGGAAAAGAAAGCACTTGGAAACAGCTGCAAATCACGGAATCCGTCACCTCTGGACAAATCCGGCAAACCTTCCGCCTGACAAACACACAGGATCTTCCGGCTGACACACCGGACGGAACAAAAGCCATCACCCTCTTCCATGAAACCATCGAAAGCTGAATATGATATTTCTAAAAATATAAAATAGCGAGCGGGAGCGTCCAGATAAAACATGGATGCTCCCGCTCGTCTTCTCTTATTTTACAGATGCCAACTTACCTTCTGAACGCTCTTTGTGAAACGCCGCAGGCGTGTGGCAGCCTGATTTTTCCATTCGATCTTATAAAGGATCACTTACGGGAAACGACCTTTTTCGCAGCTGCAACGATATCAGCAGCTGTGAGGTTGTATTCCTCCTGCAAGAATCCCTGTGCACCAACCTGACCGAAGCGATTCTGCACACCGATCATCTCCATTGGAACTGGGCAGTTCTTTGCAACGACCTGTGCAACAGCCGAACCCAGACCACAGTTGACCTGATGGTTTTCAGCGGTCACGATCGCGCCGGTCTCCTTTGCAGAAGTGGTGATCAGTTCCTCGTCGATCGGCTTCCATGTGAACATATCTACGACCTTTGCAGAGATGCCCTCAGCCTCCAGAGTCTCCTGTGCCTTGAGTGCTTCATCTACCATGATACCGGAAGCGATGATGGTCACATCCTTGCCTTCCTTCAGGGTCACGCCCTTACCGATCTCGAAATCTGCGCCGTCCTCATAAACCTTAATGATGTTCTTACGAACCATACGCATATAGGAGAACTTACCGGAAGCTGCAAGCTTCTTGGTCAGGCAGTGCAGCATTGCATAGTCGGTCGGATCGATTACAACGGAATCCGGAATCGCCATATACAGTGCACAGTCCTCAAACGGCATGTGTGTGCCGCCGTTGTATGCAGCGCATACACCCGGATCAGAACCAACGATATGCACCGGCAGCTTTGCATAGGCTGCGGACATGAATGCCTGATCGAAAGCACGGCGAGAAGCGAAGCAGCCAAAGGAATGAACAAATGCAGTCTTGCCTGCGGCGGTCATACCTGCTGCAACACCAACTGCGTCCGCCTCTGCAATGCCTGCATTGAAGCACTGACCCGGAAATTCCTTTTCCAGCTTTGCGGTATTGATGCAGTTATACAGATCGCAGTCGATATGTACGACATTGCGATCCGCCTTCATCATTTCTTCCATAGCGGTTACATAACCGTCACGGTTTGCACGGGAATCCTTCTCGTGCTTGCCAATCAAAGTAAAGCTCATTGTTCGATACCCTCCTTACTGCGCCTTAACCTTTTCGAGTTCTGCCTCAGCAAATGCGATCGCCTCGTCCCACTGCTCCTTCGTTGGCTGAGAGGAGTGTGCGCCGGATGGCTCTGCAAATGTGCAGCCCTTACCCTTAACGGTGTTGAGCACAATACAAGTGGGCTTGCCGGAAACCTCATAAGCAGCCTTGACTGCATCATAGATCGCTTCTACATCGTTGCCGTCTTCCAGCTCGATCACATTCCAGCCGAACGCATCGAACTTTGCGCCAATGCCCTTGCCGTGGCTCATGATCTGGTCAACAGAGCCGTCAAGCTGCATCTTATTGTTATCCACAAAGCAGATCAGATGATCGAGCTTATAGTGTGCCGCGAACTGTGCAGCCTCCCAAACCTGTCCTTCATCGCACTCACCGTCGCCAACGAATACGAAGACATGGTTATCACGGCCATCTACCTGATTTGCCAGCGCAGCACCCACTGCACTGGACATGCCCTGACCCAGAGAACCTGTGGTCAAATCAATACCAGGGGTCTTGGTGCGGTCTGTATGGGATGGAAAATTGGTATGTGGCTGGTTGAGCGTATACGCCTGCTCCAAGGGATAGAATCCCTTGAGGCCGAGCGTTGCATACATGCTCGGACCTGCATGCCCCTTGGACATAACGCACCAGTCGCGATCCTCCCAACGCGGATTCTTGGGATCTACCTTCATAATATCGCCGTACAGGACAGCAAGAGCTTCTACAACGGACATGGAACCGCCAACGTGGCCGAAGCCAAGGGAGCCGATCGTCTTCAGAGTTTCCACTCTGATCTGCTGGGCAAAGACGCGCAGTTCCTTCATTTTTTCTGCTTTCTGCATTGCATACACCTGCCTATAAATATACAAAATTTATGTGAAAATCAACGACATCAAAACCAAATCGCTGTTTTCCTCTTCTCACTACTTGTAGTCTATCATCGTTTTGGATAAATTTCAATGCTGATATGAGGATTTGTCTGAAATTTTTTTCCTCTATTATGTTTCTTTGTTGGTAACTTCATGGCATCTATTTGTATTCTCTTGATGTGGATGGTGTCTTTTCCAACCTTTTCCGCACACAATGGCGGATTTTTGCGCATTTTAAAAAATCACAGGATACTCTCGCTATTTTGGTTGATTTTTCAATATTTTCTGGTAAAATTATAAGTAGAACTGTTCTGCTTTCTTGAATGCGTCTTTTATGCTGATACGCTTTCCAAGCAAGAACAACCAGAAATTAAGAAGTGTAAAGAAGAAAAGGGAGAACCATGAAAATCAGTCGACTCAACTCCATTGAGCAGTATGTGATCTCCAAAGAGACCGTCTCCATCGACGAACTTTGCGAGGTCTTTGGCGTATCCAAAAATACCATTCGACGGGATCTGAATGATCTGGAAGCACGCGGCCACATTGCCAAGGTCTATGGCGGTGTCACGATCGTCGGCTCCCCCGGTGCCGTGCCCATGCCCGTTCGTTCCAACCTTAATTCCGCAGATAAAAACCAGATCGGTATGCTCGCCGCAAACGAGGTACAGGATGGAGACACCATTTTTATTGACTCTGGTTCAACCACCGTATGTCTGCTCCGCTATCTGTCCAGCCGCAAGCGTGTGACCGTGATCACCCATTCCCTCGGCGCGATGAGCGAGGCTTCCAAGTACGATAACCTGAGCCTCATCTCTCTGGGCGGCATCTACAATACCGCTACCGATTCCTTTACCGGCTTATCCACCTTTGAAATGCTTTCCGGTATGACCATCAACAAGGCATTCATGGCAGCGACCGGCATTTCTCTGGAAAGCGGTTTGACCAATACCACCTTTCTGGAAGCCGAGATCAAACGCGGTGTCGTGCAGCATGCTGGCGGCATCTACTTGCTCGCAGACTCCTCCAAGCTTGACAAGTCTGCTGTGATCTCGTTCTGTCCGCTCAAGGATCTGACGGCATTCATTACCGACCGCCGTCCTCCTGAGAAATATATGCATTTCTTCTCAGAAAACAATATCCGCGTGCGTTACGAACACTAAAGCATAGATCCACGACTGCACACTGACCGTCTGTAATCGGTTGGTGTGCAGTTATATACTTGCCGAAAACGCTTGATGAAATAGCTTACATTTTCAAACCCTACGCTGAGACTGATCTCCAGAACGGGCTGATCGGTCTCACGCAGCAAACGGGAAGCGCGCTCGATGCGCAGGAAGTTGAGGTGCTGCACCAGTGTCCTGCCCGAACTTTCCTTAAAAAAGCTGCAAAAATACTGAGGAGAAAGCCCAAACCTTGCCGCAACGTCCGCAAGGCGCAGTTTTTCTGTACAGTGTTCCCCCAAATACTCGACGATCTCACGGAGCAGCTCTATCCGGTATTCTTCTTTTGGCTGTATGGGATGCTGTGTCAGCATCCGTGCTGCCGCGACAGAACCAATCATATATAATAAAGAGGACTTCACCAAAAGCTGATGTCCAAACGGCTGATCTGCACAAATGCGGATCATTTTTTTTAACTCTTGAAACAGTTCCTGCCCCAACGCTGTATCCCCTGCCACATAGGATGGAAGCCGCAGTCCCCCATCTGCCAAGGGAGCCAGCAGCTGGCTCTGTGCAATATCCGTCCGCCGGAACTGCAAAAAATCCATTGGGAACACAAATGCACGGAACAAATTCCCCACGCCACCGCGAATCTCATGCAACTCTCCTGCACTCACAAAAAAGACGTCTCCCATGCTGCCAATATACTGTTTATCTGCAATGGTTACACAGACCTGCCCCTGCAAAACTGTAATGATCTCCATTTCAGGATGCCAATGATAAGGTACCAAATCAGAATCCTGTGCCTCAGGCGCAGAATAGATCTGAAACGGAAATCCCTGTGTACCATGTGCACGTTTTTCTCGACGTGAAGCGTTCATCATATTCCCCTCCTCTTTGCTGTAAAATCTTAAAATCGTGTTATTTTTTAAGAAGATATTGCAAGCAATCTTTGTCCTGTCTGCTTATAATTATAGACAGATAAACAAGGATTGACAAGCCGCTTTCCCAACCGCTCTGATTCTCCTCTCACCCAAAAATTCATTTCAAGCGCAGGCAGAAAAGCTGTGATATTCCGCTTTTTCTCCCATAAAGGGAATGAATTTTGTCCTATTGGATGCGCAAAGTGTGTTTGTAATTCTGCTATTCTTTCCAAAAAATACTTCATGTGGTTGATGCTTTTTGTCGATCATGCTATAATGATCCCAAACGGGCATCTGAAAAAATATCTGATTCCGGCCCAATTTTCTATACACGGGATCAATTTTCTGGAGGTATACGCGATGTATATTGATAAGCAAGTCAAGCGTGGCTACAACGAGTATATCCATCTCAATGAAGGCATCGGCAAGGATGCCATGATGGATGTTGCACTGCTCGTCATGGAGGAGGGCGATACTTATTCCTTCCATGAGAGCGAAAAAGAACTTGCCTGCCTCGTTTTTGATGGCAAATGCACGATCGAATGGGAAAACGAATCCTACAACGTGGATCGTCCCAACCCGTTCGACTACAATCCATCCTGCCTGCATGTCTGCAAGGGCATTGCCGTCAAGATCACTGCACACGGCCCCTGCAACATCTATGTGCAGAAGACCCTCAACGAAAAGACGTTCCCAAGCAAGATGTACAAACCGAAGGATACCGACACTTGGGCACGCGGCAATCAGGGCGAACTGATGGGCTGCATCAAGCGCGATGTACGCACCTGCTTCGATCTGGACAATGCACCGTATTCCAACATGGTGCTGGGCGAGGTCGTAAACCTGCCGGGCAAGTGGTCCTCTTACCCTCCACACCACCATCCGCAGCCAGAATGCTACTTCTACCGCTATGATAAGCCAATGGGCTTTGGCGCAGGCTGGGCAAACGGTGAGATCTACGAGACCCACCATAACGGTCTTGCAATTATCACTGACAAGATGCATTCTCAGGTCACTGCACCGGGTTACTCCTGCTGCTATGCGTGGGGAATCCGCCATCTACCGGGCAATCCGTGGGACAAGACCCGCATCGACGATACCGAACACCTGTGGCTGCTCGAAGACGATGCAAATGACCACATTTGGCACTGTCCAACCGGCAACTGATTGATTTTTGATTTAAAAAACGTGCATTTACTTTGCTAGGAGGATTTTTTAAATGAAGCACATGGAAACTGTCCGTCTGACGGCAAGTCAGGCACTGGTTCGTTTTCTGGAAAACCAGTACATCAGCTACCTCGATATGGATGGCAAGGAAGTTGAGCATAAGTTTGTAAAGGGTATCTTCATGCTCCCCGGCCACGGCAATGTTGTCGGCTTTGCAAACGGCGTGGAGCAGGAGCTCAAGGATATGGTCGTTTATCAGGGCAAGAACGAGCAGGGCATGGCACTTGCCGCTGTTGGTTATGCAAAGCAGCTGCGCCGCAAGCAGATCTTCGCATGCACCTCCTCTGTCGGTCCTGGTGCATGTAACATGGTAACGGCTGCTGCAACTGCGACTGCAAACAATATTCCGGTTCTTCTCCTGCCGGGCGATATCTATGCATCCCGTCAGCCTGATCCGGTTCTCCAGCAGATGGAGCAGACCCATAACCTGTCCATCTCTGCGCATGACGCATTTCAGGCAGTGACCAAGTACTGGGGCCGCATCAACCGCCCAGAGCAGGTCATGACCGATATGCTGTCCGCAATGCGTGTCCTGACCGATACTGCAAACACCGGTGCTGTTGCGATCTCCCTGCCGCAAGATGTACAGGCAGAGGCATACGATTATCCGGTAGACTTCTTCAAGAAGCGTGTATGGCGTGTAGATCGTCGTCCGATCACACAGTATGCGCTCGAACAGGCTGTTGAGGTTATCAAGAACGCAAAGAAGCCGCTTCTCATCTGTGGCGGCGGTGTGCGCTACGCAGAGGCACACAAGGTATTCAAGAAGTTCGCAGAGGATTTCGGCATCGCATTCGGTGAGACACAGGCTGGCAAATCCTCGATCGAGTGGACACATGAACTGAACCTCGGTGGTCTGGGCACGACTGGCGGCATTGCTGCAAACAAGCTTGCGCATGAAGCAGATGTTGTGATTGGTGTGGGGACCCGTTACACCGACTTCACCACTGCTTCCAAGTGGCTGTACCGTACCGACGCAAAGTTTGTCAATATCAATCCCTCCGAGTTCCAAGCATACAAGATGGATGCAACTCCAGTCGTTGCTGACGCAAACGAAGCATTGACTGCAATTGGCGCAGAACTGTTCAAGCTGGGCTATCACACCGATGCTGCATACGCAGAGGAAGTCAAGGCACTGCGCAAGGAATGGTTCGACGAGGTAGAGCGTCTCGATCATGTGGCTTACACGGATAAGGACTCCTTTATTCCAGAGATCAACGATGCCAACCGTGCCTGTGTTGAGAAGTACATTGAGGAAACTGGCTGCAAGCTGTGTCAGACCGCTGTACTGGGAACCATCAACCGTATGATCGACGACAATGCAATTGTTGTTGCAGCGGCTGGTTCTCTGCCCGGCGATATGCAGGGTCTGTGGCGTGCACGCAAAATCAATACCTACCACATGGAATACGGTTATTCCTGCATGGGTTACGAAGTGGCTGCTGCATTGGGCGCGAAAATGGCTTGCCCGAATCAGGAGGTTTACTCCATGTGCGGTGACGGCTCCTTTGATATGATGCACTCTGAACTGATCACATCCGTTCAGACCGGTCACAAGATCAATGTCATGCTGTTTGACAACGCTTCCTTCGGCTGCATCAATAACCTCGAAGTTGGTCAGGGCAATGCCTGCATCGCAACCGAGAAGAACATGTTGGAAGAAGGCGTGACCAACGGTATCCATAAGGGCAAGGTCATGCAGATCGACTATGCTGCGATCGCTGCTGCATACGGATGCAAGACCTACACCGTCAAGACACAGGAAGAATTGGAGGCTGCAATCGAGGATTCCAAGAAGCAGACTGTTTCTACCCTGATTGATGTCAAGGTTCTGCCAAAGACCATGTCCGGCGGCTATGAAAACTGGTGGCGTGTTGGCGTTGCTGAAGTTTCCAATAAGCCGGAAGTGCAGGCAGCACGCAAGGCACTTGAGGATCACCTGTACGAAGCACGTCATTATTGATTCGTCAAATAAATCTATAAAAGGATACGGCATCTGCCGTATCCTTTTTGTTTATGATAAATCTCAATCTGTTTTCCTTTTTATGCCCCATCCTGATTTTACCAGAGTAAAGCAAAAGATACGCCCCTTTGCCCTTTTTATCCGCTCCATGAAAACCGACCTGCGCATAAACTGGGGCAGCACAGATCTCATCCCGTTTAAAAAACAAAAAATCTGCCGATCCAAAAGGATCGGATCACCGCTGTTTTTTTTAATACTTTAACCTATTGAAACGCATGCTGTACAGCTATGTTTTGCTGAATAATATACAAAAAATCACGATACATCTCCTGAGTTTCTTGCTTTTTTCTACAACAAATTTACAATTTCGTCATATTTCCCCTAAAATTCATGCTATCATAACTTTCATAAGATTTCTTCAGAGGTCTTCTCAAATCTTGCTTTTTGAAAGGAGCACAAGATCCATGAAAAACAATCAGATCAAAGGGTTTGCTCTCGGTGCTGTCAGTGCTTGTCTGGTAATGGGCGTTGCCTATTCCACAGTTGATGCTTCCCGCAATATTACAGTGCAGGATGGTATCCGCATCCAAATGAATAACACTGCATTCGTTCCCAAGGACGCAAAAGGCAATCCTGTCAGCCCATTTTTATACAATGGTACCACCTATGTTCCCATGCGCCCGCTGTGCGAAGCGATCGGCATGACGGTCAGCTATGACGCAAAGACAAAGACCGTAAGTCTCACAGCACCCAACGCGAACACCACGCCAAACACTGGCACAACACCAAATACCGGCGATACAACTGGTGGTGCTGCCACAGGTACCCCTATCACCGATGAGAATGCCAAGGTCGCAGCACTGGGTGACGCAGGTGTGACCGCTTCCGATGCGAAGTTTGAAAAGTGTGAGCTCAAGCAGGAGAACGGAAAATCCGTCTACGAGATCGAGTTTACCGCCAGCGGAAAGAAATATGAATATCAGGTGGATGCCACAACCGGTACGATCGTAAAGAAGGACAACAAGGAAGATTCCAGCAGTTCTGGCAGCTCCGCAAAGCTCTCCGAGAGCGAAGCCAAGGACATTGCGGCCAAGAAAGCCGGTGTTTCCAGCCCGAAGTTTGAAAAGTGTGAACTCAAGCAGGAGAACGGAAAATCCGTCTACGAGATCGAGTTCACCTCTGGTTCTACCAAGTATGAATACACGATTGATGCAAATGACGGCTCTGTCGTCTCCTCTGATAAAGAAAAAGAGGAGAAAGATGACAAGGACGATAAGAACTGATTTTGCCTCTGTAACCTCAACGACCTGAACAGCTTCTGTTCAGGTCGTTTTCTGCTTGCTGCACAAGAGCCTCCTGACACACTATCAGAAGGCTCTGCGTTTATAGGCGTGGCTGCTTTTCCTCCGCCCCAAAATGCTCAATCAGTTCGATCCGCTCGCCGCTTGGCCCACGGAAAAAGATATTCTGTAGACCGCCAAACAGATCCGGCATTACATTTGGGCTTTCCGAACAGAACTCCTTGATCCCCATTGCACGCATAGCATTGACAACGAGCGGCAGATTCTCTACCTCGATCGCAAAATGTGGGATCACGCCTGCGGCATCGGTCACCACAGTGCCGTCCCCCGGCTGGATCAGTTCGATCTCAAAGTTTGTCAGCGAGATCATAGCCAGCTGATTGACCCCTGCCTCCTTCTGCACGCTCCCACGCATGGTGCAGGCACCGCCCAGTGTTTCATAGAACGCAATGGATCGTTCCAAGTCGGTTGTATAGATCGCAATATGTGCGAGTTTCTGATAGCTTTTCATCTTCACTTCTCCATATTCTCTGCTGCACAGATCCCCTCACGGGTTTTGTGCGCAAATATCTCAAATTTCTCGTTTTTATCACAAAAGCCGCCCAAATGTGGGCGGCTCTTTTTCTTATGCTTCTTCCTTTTCCATACGGGTAATCTGGATAGACAGCTCATCGAGCTGCTTCTCATCTACCACATCCGGACACTGCATCATGAGATCGGACGCATTCTGTACCTTCGGGAATGCGATCACATCACGGATGGAATCCAGACCAGCCAGCAGCATACACAGACGGTCGAGACCGTATGCCAGACCGCCATGTGGAGGTGCACCATACTTGAACGCTGTGATGAGGTGTCCAAACTGCTCATTTGCCTTTTCTTCAGTGAAGCCGAGCGCACGGAACATCTTGGTTTGCAGCTCCGGATCATGGATACGGATGGAGCCGCCGCCCAGTTCACAACCGTTGAGGATGATGTCATACGCCTTTGCGCGTACACGCTTTGGATCGGTCTCCAAAAGTGGGATATCCTCATCCATCGGCGCGGTGAATGGGTGATGCTTGGCAACCAGACGATCTTCCTCCTCAGAATATTCAAACTGTGGGAACTCAACCACCCAAGCGAGTTTATAATCGTCCTTCTTTGCCAACCCCAGACGCTTGCCCAGCTCACAGCGGAGCGCGCCCAGTGCGGTTGCAGCAGTCTCCCAATCGGCATCGGCGACTACAAACAACAGGTCATTCGGCTTTGCCCCTGCACGCTCCTTGATCGCCTCGATCTCCTCATCCGAGAGGAACTTTGCAAAGGACGAGGTCATTGAACCATCTGCCGCCAGCTTCATCCATGCCAGTCCCTTTGCACGATAGGTCTTTACGAACTCACCGAGTTTGTCGATCTCCTTGCGTGGGAACTGGTCTGCATAGCCGTTGACGTTAATCAGGCGCACGCTGCCGCCGCCAGCAACGGTATCATGGAACACCTTAAAGGAGCACTTCTCAGCAATATCGGAAATATCCTTGATCTCGAAGCCGAAGCGCAGATCGGGCTTGTCCGAACCGTAACGATCCATTGCATCCTGCCAAGTAATACGCGGCAGCGGAAGCTGGATATCTACATCCAATACTTCCTTGAAAACGCGCTTCAGGAAGCCCTCATTGATCGCGATCACATCATCCTGCTCAACGAAGGACATTTCAAGGTCGATCTGGGTGAACTCCGGCTGACGGTCTGCACGCAGATCCTCGTCGCGGAAGCACCGTGTGATCTGGATATAGCGATCCATACCGGCAAGCATAAGCAGCTGCTTATACTGCTGCGGAGACTGCGGCAACGCATAAAACTTGCCGGGATGTACACGAGACGGAACGAGATAGTCACGCGCACCCTCCGGTGTGGACTTGGTCAGCATGGGGGTCTCGATCTCAAGGAAGCCCTGCTCGTCAAAGTAGTTGCGTGCCACCTGTGTCACACGATGGCGCAGCATCATATTGTGCTGCATGGACGGACGGCGCAGATCCAGATAGCGGTACTTGAGGCGGATCTGATCGCCAACCTCCTTATCGTCTGTGATCTCGAACGGTGTGGTCTCTGCCTTGGACAGAATACGGATGTCATTTGCGATGATCTCGACTTCGCCAGTCGGCATCTTCCTGTTGATCGCTGCCGCGTCACGCGCCACAAGCTGACCCTTGACCGCAACAACAAACTCCGTGCGGCAGGTGAACGCGATGTCGAACAGTTCTGCATTTACGCTCTTATCAAAGGTACACTGTACGATACCAGCGCGGTCACGCACGAGCAGGAACAGCACGCCGCCGTTATCACGCACACGGTCTACCCAGCCATTCACAACGACCTCGCGGCCCACATCGGAGGCACGCAGTGCACCGCACATGTCTGTGCGCTTCATATTTGCAATTGAAGTGTTATTCATATCGTTTTCATCCCTCTTACTGGATATTTTTTTCCATAATCACGGTTCCCGACGCACGCTGTGCCAGTCCCTCACGAATCCGTGCAAGTGCCTCGTCGAAGCCTGTATTGGTCTGCTCACCAGTGGACAGATCCTTGAGCGCGATGATATCGTTCCGGATCTCATCCTCGCCCATAAAGATGACATAGGGGATCGCCAGCTTGTCCGCATAGGTGATCTTTGCCTTGAACTTCTTCTTTTCACAGTGCAGCTGCACGCGCACCCCTGCATCACGCAGTCTGGTTGCCAGCGCGATGGATGCACCTACATCCTCTGTCATGGGCAGGATGAGTACATCTGCCGGACATGCAGGTGGGTTCTGGTTCAGATAATCCTTATCCTGCAAAATAAAGAACAGACGGGTCAGACCAATAGAGATGCCAACACCGGGCAGCTTCTTATCGGTATAATACTCCGCAAGGTTGTCATAGCGTCCGCCCGAGCAGATCGAACCGATCTCCGGATGATCGAGCATAGTGGTCTCATATACCGTACCGGTATAGTAGTCCAAGCCGCGTGCAATGGTGAGGTCGATCTCAAAGTGATCGGCAGGAACGCCGAAGTCCTCCATGTAAGTTGCCACTGTGGTCAGTTCCTCAATGCCCTGATCGAGCAGTTCACTGCGCCCACGGTACTGTGCGAGTGCCTGCAAAATCCCCTGTGTACCTCCATCAAGTGTGATGAACTTCAGGATCTCATCTGCCTGCTCCACGGATACCTTGCACTCCTCCATGAGGATCTCACGCACCTTATCCGCGCCGATTTTTTCCAGCTTATCAATGGTGCGCATGATCTCACCTGCCTGCGCGTGCAGCCCAAGCATCTCAAAAAATCCACTCAGTACCTTACGGTTGTTGATGCGGATCTTGAAACGCTGAAGCCCCAGCTTGGCAAAGGTCTTATAGATAATGGACGGGATCTCCGCCTCATTGATGATATCCAGCTGGCCATCACCAATGATATCAATATCAGCCTGATAGAACTCACGGAATCTGCCGCGCTGTGCGCGCTCACCGCGGTATACCTTGCCGATCTGATAGCGGCGAAATGGGAACGTAAGCTGTCCATAATTGAGCGCAACATACTTTGCAAGCGGCACAGTCAGATCGAAGCGCATTGCCAGATCGCTGTCCCCCTTCTGGAAGCGATAGATCTGCTTTTCGGTCTCACCGCCTCCCTTTGCCAGCAGTACCTCGGCAGACTCCAGCACGGGTGTATCCAGCGGATAGAACCCATAGAGCGCATAGGTCTCGCGCAGGGTCTTCATGATCTGTTCCATCTGCTCTTGCATTGCGGGCAGAAGCTCCATAAATCCCGACAGGGTTCTGGGCTTTATTTTTTCCATACCTTCAAACTCCTTTTTACAGGTCTTAAAAACACACAAAATGCCGCAAATGCGGCATTTATACCAAAGCACACCCGCCTCGCCAAAGCGGACGGGTGCGCCCTCATTTATCCTTTGCGATCAGCGAGCCTTCGGATTTACGATATTTCTCCAATCCAGATCGCCGCGATCCAGACCCAGAATAAGCATCTCCGCAGTCGCTGCATTGGTTGCGATCGGGATATTATGCATATCACACAGGCGTGCCAGAACATGAACATCGGGCTCGTACTGACTGTTCGACATTGGATCTCGGAAAAAAAGAACCAGATCGATCTCATTATAGGACACGCGTGCCGAGATCTGCTCCTCGCCGCCCTGCATGCCCGGCAGATAGCGTTCGATCCGCAGACCAGTCGCTTCTGCAACGAGTTTACCTGTCGTTCCTGTTGCGCACAGGCTGTGCTTTGCTAAAATGCCACAATATGCCATGCAGAACTGAACCATCAGTTCCTTTTTCCGATCATGTGCAATTAGTGCAATATTCATTGTTTGTCTCCTTTCAGTAGGTCGTTAAAACCGCATGAGCGGCAGACGTTCCCCCTCCAAACGACGTGCGATATTACGATACGCTTGCGCTGCGCCTGTTTTTTTATACCGTACAACACTTTTTCCGCTGCCTGCACAAGCGATCACATCTTCATCCTCGGGAATGATCCCGAGGAGCTGAAGTCCTGCAATATCCATTGCATCATCGATATTCGCAGCGACACCATAGCGAATGAGGCGTGGACGGACACGATTGACAACCAATCGGATCCGCATGATGCACTCTGACTCCATCATCCGCGCCACACGTTCTGCGCCGCGGATAGAGGCAGGATCGGGCATTGTCACGACGATGCCCTGTGTTGCGATGCCGGCATACAGCGCAAGTTCTTCCGGCAAACCTGCTGGCCCATCAATAATTACATAGTCAAACCCTTCCCGCTCGGTTTCCTCAGCCAAGTTTCTGAGGTCTGCGGCAGTCAGGGAGGGTGTTTCGGCAGGAGCTGTGAGTAAAAACAGTCCCTGTGTAACGGGATGCGCCGCTGCCGCGCGTGCAAGCGGGACGGTTCCGCGTGCAGCATCGGCAAAGGTAAATACCGCCAGATCACTCATGCCCAAAACGAGATCGAGATTGCGTAATCCACAGTCGCCATCTACAATGAGCACTTTTTTCCCATGCTCTGCCAATGCCGTTCCAACCGATGCTGTCAGGGTCGTTTTCCCTGTACCGCCCTTTCCAGACGCAACCAAAATTATCTTGCGCATACTTCCTCCGAACATTTTACACCTTACTTTCAAGTATAAAACAAAATATGTCCGGTGACAAGTCCGTGGCTTATTTTCTTGTAGTTTTTTTTGAAAAATTTAAGGTTTGTTTTATTTTTGCAGTGTATTTTCCAGTGGTACCTGATGCATCATGCCCTCACCCTGAAAATATGCATCCAAAATATCGCGTGCGACTGGTGCAACATCAGAGCCGTGACCGGCACACTCGCCCACGATCGCGAGAGCGACCTGTGGATTGTCTGCCGGTGCAAAGCCAACAAATACTGCATGATCCTTCTGGTTGCCACCAAAGTCCTTACCGCCTGCATGCTCTGCTGTACCCGTCTTAACCGCGATCTTCATCGGATAATCAGAGAATGTACGCGCCGCCGTACCGCCTTCCTCAGCTACCGCCTGCATGGCAGTGGTCACAACCTGAAGATTTTTGGGATCAAGCTTGAGATCTTCCTCAACGATGGGCTTGTTATCGAGCACCGTGCGGCTGTAGTCATAGGACTTGATGCTTTTAATGAGCGTAGGCTTGTACCGCGTGCCGCCGTTTGCAAGGGTCGCCGTATAATTTGCCAGCTGCAAGGGCGTTGCGCTGTTATCGCTCTGTCCGATCGCAGCCTGCACGACGTCACCCGGCTGCCACTTATTGAGCATCGGGCTGTTGATGAGCATCTTCTCTCGATAAGAAGGACCTGCTGCCGATCCTGCCACCTCGCCTACTTCGATACCCGTTTTCTGTCCGAATCCGAACTTCTGCGACCACTGCTCGATGGTCTTGCCACCGAGCATATAACCGGTTTCATAGAAATAGATGTTACAGGATTTTTTGACCGCTCCGGTCAGATCCAATTCTTTATGCAGACCCAGACAGGTGAAGCGTCTGGACTTAAAGCGATCATAGAAGTGATTGCAGACCATTTTTGTCTGCGGCGTAATGACCCCCTGCTCCAGTCCGGCAACCGCAATCATCGGTTTAAAGGTAGAGCCGGGCGGATATGCCATCTGGAATGCGCGGCTGCGCGTAGGCTCCAGCGGATTTTCGTTGATCTTCTTGCTGTCCTGATTGAATGTGCGCTGGCTGTAGGTCGGATAGCTTGCCGCGGCGAGCACCTCGCCCGTATCCACCTTCATGAGCACAGCAGCACCGCCGCGTGCCGTTTCGATATTGGACAGCACACGCTTCAAAGATTCCTCCGCCACCTTTTGCAGTTCGATATCAATGGTCAACACCACATTGTCGCCTGCACGCGGTGCCGCGGTTTCCAGCGAACCCGTGATCTCTCCCGTGATATCGGTATCGATCATGCGGCTTCCCTTTTTGCCGCGCAGATGTTCTTCCATGGAACGCTCAATGCCGCTCTTGCCAACGATATCGGTCATGGAATAACCCTTTTCCTTATAATCCTTCCATTCTTCCTGATAAATGATACCGGTGCGCCCCAGGATCTGTGCCGCATAATCGGTCTCATATTTACGGATCGTAGAGGTCTCGACATTGACCCCACGGAACAGCTGATGGCGTTCCTTGATCTCCGCGATCAGGCTGATGGGGACATTTTCTGCAAAGATAAAGGGCGTATTGCGCGAAAATGCCGCCTGACTCATGCGGTAACGCTGCTCTATGATCCAGCGTGCATTATCCTCTGAGTAGGTGTCGCGTACCTTATAATATTGTTTGAGTACCTCGAGCACACTTGCCGCGTCCAGCTCCTCTGCCTTGGTCACGCCATAGGTCTCTTTGAGCTTGAGTGCATCCTTGTCATTTCGCTCATTGATAAATTTCACAAGACGCTGATATGTCTTATCCTCCGCCTTGCAGGTAAAGGTGTAAGGTGCCTGCTGCGTGATCGGCAGCTCGGTCGGCACCGGAACCCCTGCTGAAATGACCAGCTGCACCAGCTGCAAGAGGATATTGTTTTGGTTCTTATGATCCCAGTATGCGTAGTCAAAGCGAATAGAATACACCGATTCATTGGTAATGAGCGGTCGTCCATAGCGGTCGAGAATCTCCCCTCGCGCTGCAGAAACCACGCTTGTTGAGGTGAGATGACGTTCGGCCTGCTGGCGATACTGCTCCCCGTTGATGATCTGCAAAGAATATAAGCCAGCCGCTGAAATTCCGGTCAGGGCTGCCAAAATGAGGAACAGCGCGACCAGACGATGCAGCAGCTTTGTTTTATTGTCCATAAATACGTTTCTCCTTATTTCATGCGATCGAATCGCCGTGCCATTTTATATACAGGCAGATAGATGATCGGGGACAGCACAACAGCCGCGAGGATCTCTCCATACATGGATTTCAGAAAAGGAATCACCGGATACCCGGTTCCAATGATCGCCGCAAACATAAACTGCAAGCCATGCAGTATGAGCATTCCGCCTGCTGTCAGCAGCAGATGTGAGGGCCAGATACGGCGCAGGTAACGTCCGCTGATCCCACCGGCAAGTGCGGCAAACACCATAAAATAAAGCGGCAGCAAGCCCTCGACCCCTGCACCGGATACATCATAGAGGATCCCCGTAAACAGTCCAATGGCTGCTCCAACCGCCGGATCTTCCATCAGCGCAACCGCCGCCGGTACACTGAACAGGAGATCCAGACGCACGCCAAACAGGCGCACATTGCTCAGTCCGGTTGCAGTCTCGATGAGATACAGCCCAATGAGCAGGAGGGTATAGCATACGACCTTATAGGTCGTGGTACGTTCTTTCTGCATGGCACATCACTCCGCCGCGGCTGGTGCAGGCTGAACAGCCTGACCAGTCGTTACATCGGTGATAATGAACACATCGGTCACATCTGCCGGATCGACAAAAGGACGAATGACTGCATAGTTGTTCATGCCGTTTTCCTCAGACATCACACGCTCGACCGTGCCGATCATAACGCCTTTCGGAAACACGCCGCCCTCGCCCGAGGTCTGGATGGTATCTCCAATGACCACATCACTGTCCTTTCCCAGATAGGAGAGGCGCAGCATGCCGTCACCCATCAGCTCATAGTCGCCCTGCGCTACACCGCTTTCACGGGTACGGGTCACGAGTGCACCTGCCTGCATGTTGGTATCCAGAATGGTCGTTACCTGACTGTAATTGGGCGCAGCCTGCGAAACATAGCCAACCATGCCCTCTGCCGTCACAACGAGATCATTCTTTTCCACGCCGTCCATCGTACCCTTATCGATGGAAATGGTAGTCGTCCACTGTCCCGGGGAATGTGCAATGACCTCCGCCATATCATAGCGGAAGCTCGGATTGTTCTTGACCAGTCCGGTCAGGATACGCAGCTGCTCGTTTTCATCCACTGCGATCTTTGCATCGCGTACCTGCTGTTCCAGCTCTGCGACTTTCTTGCGCAGCTCCGTATTTTCCGCTTCCATTGCATCATAGTTCTGATAATGTGCGATCACATGCTCTATCTTTCCGCTTACGGTCGAAAGTCCCTTTTGCAGGGGTGCAAGTGCCGTGCCCACCGCAGCAGACACTGGAGAATCCTGTCCCGCAGCACCTGTATATGCTGCAAGTCCAAGACACGCCGCCGCGATCAGCAGGATCACTGCCAGCACACGGGTCGTAATGATATTTCGCAAGTCCTATCCCCTCTTCTTAAACGATCTGATTTTCGCGCATATGCATATACAGGCGGCGCACTGGCAGCCCCATGACACTGTAATAGTCGCCCGTGATCCCTTCGATCAGACGCGCGCCAAGTCCCTGGATCCCATACGCACCGGCTTTGTCCATAGGCTCTCCTGTCTGGATATAGGCAGAGATCTCTGTTTCCTCAAGTGCTGCAAAGCGCACGGTCGTGATGACCGTATCCTTAATCATGGGCTTGTGTGGGATGCACAGAGCAAGTCCGGTCATAACCTCATGGGTGCGGCCGGATAGCAGGCGCAGCATGCGCCGTGCATCCTCTGCATCGACCGGTTTTCCAAGGGCCTGTCCGTCACATACGACCAGCGTATCCGATCCAATGACGACTGCCTCTGGGTTATGCCCTGCGACTGCCTGCGCCTTCTGCGCGGCAAGTCTTGCAACTTCATCTGCAAGAGAGACCCCCTCGATCAGAGCCTCATCTACATCTGCCGGACACACCGTAAAATCCTGTGTGATCAGGCGTAAAAGCTCCTGTCTGCGCGGAGACTGGGAAGCTAAAATCAACTGCATTGTATTCTCCTCTTTCTGTGGTCACTCTACGCCACGCTGATACAGCCCACGGGTAAAGCCGTCAACAAACTCCAGCATATTTCCTTCCAGATAGGCATCCCAAATTTCTGCTGCCCGTTCCGGCGATTCGGTCGTCAGGCATACGCGCCCAAACGCCGCTCCAGCCTTCTTCCAATCACTTTTATCCGCCAGAAACAGCGGCTTACTGTTGAGCAGCGTATTGCGGCATCCAAACTCCGGAACGAGGGCAAAGGTCTGCCCCATGCGGTCGGTCAGGGTCGTAAGCCCCTGCTGACAGGTACACGCTCCCGTTCTGCGACGAATGGCGCAATTTTCAAACACCATAAGCGGCAAATGTCCATAAACGATCATTTCCGTCTCGATCGGCTTGGCAATATCGCGCAGCTGTGCAGTGCGCAGTTCAAAGGACAGGGTCTGTCGCGTGACCCCCTGTGCCTTGAGTGCTTCGAGCGCGGCACCGTTGCATACATTCAGCCCAAAGCCGCCATGTACGGTAAATCCCATGTGACGCAGCAGCCGAATCTGCCCGATGTTCATGGCACAAGCGATGGAAATGCCCATCTCCTGCACCGCTTGCAGCATCTGCTCGATCTTTGGCTGCTCCGTATCGCTGTAGATGCGCGGCATCTGTATGGCAAGAGAAAAACCTGCATCCAAAAGCCGTGCGACGGTCTCCAGCTGTGCAGCAAGCTCCGTCAGTGGCACATAGATGGTATGCGGACGGTTCCTGTACATCGCCTCTGTGATTTGGCTCAGATGGTGTATTTCTAAATTATACCCCGTAAATGCGGTGTTTTTGTGACCATTTTGTGAAACTTCGTATGGGTTCCACCGACGATTTGGCGCGGCAGCACGTCGTGCATACAGCTTTTCGAGTGCCTCCCGACGCACTGCATTGATACGGGATGCAGGCACCATCAGCCCCTCGGGCAGCGTGATCTCGATGTGTTCTGCAAAGAATGGTGTGCCACCTGTCTTGACCAGATTTTTTTCCAGCATTTCACGCGTGGTTGGCCGATTGTTCGCCCTTTCGACCGGAGCCAGATCAACTGCTGCCGCGCCATGCGTACCATCGTCCGCCGTGACCGTGATCCCATCCTCGGATACCGCGCAGGAGAGCGTGATGGGTACGAGCGGTGCTTCCTTGCCCACCGCAAAGCGGCGCGCTGCCTCATCATAAAGCGGCTTGACCTCCTGCAAAGACAGGTTGGTTTTGGTCCCAAACATCTTTTCATCTATTTTCCCAGTCAAATACCCATCGGTAAAGCCATCACGCGAAAAGACCTTGCGCAGGGTCTCATTTTCTTCCTGCGTCGGTCCACGCTGCTCACGCAGCAGATCGGCATAAATTTTTGTCACGATCGCGGTATATTCCGGACGCTTCATGCGCCCCTCGATCTTGAGCGAAGCCACGCCCATCTTGGTCAAGGTCGGGATCCACTTGGACGCGCAAAGATCCTTGAGCGAGAGCGGACTGCCCTTCTTACCATCCTGATAGGTATAAGGCAGGCGGCAAGGCTGGGCACACATGCCGCGGTTACCTGAACGCTGTCCGATCACAGCCGACATATAGCACTGTCCCGAATAGCACATGCAGAGTGCGCCATGAATAAAGACCTCGGTCTCAATGCCAGCTTCTTTTGTGATCTTCTCGATCTCCTCCAGCGAACATTCACGCGAAAGCACGACGCGTGAGAAGCCCATCTCCTTTGCTGCCAGCGCGCCATCCAATGTATGAACGGTCATCTGGGTCGATGCATGCAGTTCAAGATCAGGTGCATGCTCCCGGATCAGCTTTGCAATGCCCACATCCTGTACGATCAGCGCATCCGCACCTGCTTCATTCAAAAAGCACACATCCTCCATTGCCTCGGTCAGCTCATGGTCGAGCGCAACGATGTTGAATGTCACATTTGTTTTTACACCACGGGCACGGCAATATGCGATCGCCTCTGCCATTTCCTCCCGTGAAAAATTTTTCGCACCGCGGCGCGCATTGAAGGTACCAAACCCCAAATAAACTGCATTCGCGCCATTCTGTACCGCCGCGCGAACGCCCTCAAAAGAGCCTGCCGGTGCCAATAGTTCGGGCATTATTTTCCGCCTTTCTTCCTTTTGTCCCGCATTTTCTGAGACTGATTGATTTGGATCTGTCGATTGAGTTCAGCTTTGAGCCGTTTGATCTCGGTCTCAGCTTCTTGGGATACAGGCGCAGCCTGCCTGCCGGCTTCGAGTGCAGCGCGTGCTTCATCCCGCTCAGTTCGGAGTTGCTCCAATTCGGCATGGATCTGCTGGGCATCCTGCATCTTGTTATATTCTTTTTCAAGATCGCGCAAACGGGTCAGTTCGCGGCGCAGTTCGCCGATCTCACCGATCTCGCGCCCTGCCAGCTGCATTTTCGCCTTAGAAAACTCTTTTTTGACCTGTTCAAGTTCCAGATTGAGTGCATCGTATTCCGCTTTTGGGCAAACCTCGCCCTCGCCGCAGGCTGTGCGCAGCTGCTCGAGTTCACCGCGCAGGCGGCTGACTTCCTCCGCCTTTCCCTGCTGCTCACCAAGTGCCGTTTGCAGCTGCTCGATCTTGGCATGGAGCGGCGCAGGATCATTCTGCTCGATCTCAGCTTTCAGCTGTTCAATTTGTTTGTGCAGGCGTTCATTTTCATCCAGTTGTCTTTTCTGATCCTCCAAGACTGCATGCAGATGCTCGATTTCCGCGCGGAGCGGTGCGGGATCGTTGCGCATACATTCTGTGCGCAGCTGCTGCAGTTCGGTTTTCAGGTCACTGTTTTCACGCACCTGCGCTTCCTTGGCATCGAGTGCCGTCTGCAGACTCTTGATTTCCGTACAGAGTGGTTCTACCTTGACATGGGCTGCACGCAGTTCGGCATTTTCCCGTGTCAGTGCGTTGATCTGCTTACGCGCCTCAGCCGATTCATTGGATTCCTTGGTTTGCAGCGCATCCAGTGCGGCACTGAGCTGCTCCAGTTCGCTTTGCAGAGAGTTTGTATGTTCTCTGACTGCATTCTCTTTTTCAATGCGTGCCTGCTTGAGCGCGACGCGGAGGGTATCGTTTTCCTGCGCAAGGATATCGACCTTGCACGCCATAGACTTACCCTCTTCAATGCTGGCACGCGCGTTGTCGCACTCCTGTACCAGTGCATCGATCTGCTCATTGAGCCGTGCCATTTCGGCATCGGACTCCTCGCAGACGGTATTATGCATCTGATGCATCTCATCGAGTTCTTTTTTGAGCCGTTTGATCTCTGTCATCAAAACCGCAGGATCTTCATCCGGACGAGTCTGGTGCATGGTTTTGAGTTCTTCTGACGCATGTGCCAGCTGCTCTTGCAGGGTTTCCATTTCCGCGCGCTGCTGCTCACATCGATGCCGCAGCTTTACAGCCTCGTCTGCCATATTGAGTGTTGCCAAAACACCTGTGGAAAACGCGGTCTTTCCGACAAGTCCTTTTGCTTCTGCAATTTTTTTATCTGTAATCGCGACAATTTCCTTCATATATGCTTCGCTTTCATCTGCAATCAGTGAAAATTGCTGCCCAGCGATCTTTACGGTAAGACGGTTGTGCATCCCGATCTTCCTCCCTATTCATTGCATTGGTTGAGTATTTTTTATTATACCATATTTTTTGCGCCATCGCACGCAGATTCCGGATAGAATCTGGGATTTTTTCACATTGTCTGTATCTTTTGGCAGATGGGTCGTTTTGTGGGACAACATTCACAAAAGCCGGACGGCTTCCCAGACAGTGCGCCTTGTTTCCCCGTGATGCCTATGATAAAATAGATTTGTTCCAATACCGTTTCAGTCATACACCATCGGATCACGCATCCCCTGCGGCATTGACACGGTATCGGGCACACATGATCTTTAGGAATGGGCAGGTATCAACATGGAACGTGAATATAAATGGACAGCGGACAGAGAACAATTTACCACGCTCTGCACCGCACTCTCGCTCGACCCCCACATGATTTTCCCCCTCTCAATGGATGCAATCTACTTCGATACCGCAGACGGCATGCTGCGTGACCAAAAAGTCGGATTGCGCCTGCGCCGCGAAAATGCAGAGACGATGTGCTGCATGAAGCTGCGCAATACGGCACAAAACGGGCTGCATGTACATGAGGAGTATGAGTGCCCTGCAGATACGCTTACAGAGGGACTGTCCAAGCTCGCCTCTGTAGGCGCACCGGCTGCGCTTTGTGAAACACTTGCGCAGACTTCCCTCATCCCCATTGCACAGGTGTCCTTTCTGCGCCACCCGATCCTGTGGGAGCATGGACGGTTTTCCGCCGAACTTTGCTTCGATCAGGGGCATTTTGTAAACAATGGACGCGATGCCGCCTTCTCTGAGATCGAATGCGAGTTCAAAGCAGGAGATATTTCTGCCTTTGAGCACACCTGCACGGAACTTGCCGCACGATTTGCACTCGTCCCCGAACTGCGTTCCAAACTGGCACGCGCGCTTTCCTTGTGAAAAGTGTGAAAATGCCATTTTGAGAACGCTAGATTTTCTTACCAAACACACAAATTTATTGCGGTTTTTTCTGTGAGACTTGCACAAAATCCGCCTGCCATTGTATAATGACCTTAGGCAGATCATGAGCCAAGGAGTGCATCCGACATGTCATCTCACGAACGCTGCAAGCCAAGCCGCCGCACAGCGATTGCATTCGCTGTTTTTACGGTGCTTGTGGTTTGCTATGAACTATTTCTTTGGTTTTCCGGCAGCACTGCCCCCATCTCTGCCGCACAGTCGGCGGTACATTTTATCGATGTTGGGCAGGGCGACTGTGCACTCATCCTTTCGGGTGAGGACGCAGTGCTGATCGATGCCGGTATTACCGCTGTCAGCGAACGCGTCACAGCGTATTTGCAGGAGGTCGGCGTATCCAGACTGACTGCTGCCATTGCCACCCACGCCCACGAAGACCACATCGGCGGCATGGCAGCCGTACTGCACAGATTCCCAACGGATACTTTATATCTGCCCAGCCAAACAGCAAACACGCGCGCATATACCGCAATGCTGGATGCTGCTGAGGCAGCCGGAACACAGGTACAGGTTCCCATACCAGAGCAAGTGCTGCAATTTGGCGTAGATGCAGAAATACGCTTTCTCGCACCGCCACCCGATTCTGTTTATGAGAACCTCAATGATAGTTCCATTATTTCCATGTTTTCACAAGACGGACAGCGTGTGCTGTTTACCGGCGATTGCGAAACACTTGGAGAGACCGAATTGCTTGCCGCACAGCCCGATCTTGTCTGCGATGTGCTCAAGGTCGCGCACCATGGGAGCAACACCTCATCTACAGATGCTTTTCTGGATGCCGCACAACCCCGTATTGCGGTGATTTCTTGTGGCAAATACAACGACTACGGGCATCCGCATCCCAAAACACTGGAAAAACTCAGCGCAAGAGGCATCGAGATCCACTCTACCGCAGAGGAAGGAACCTATATTTACCCCATCATTCAAAAAGAAGGAGCGAACGCCGCATGAAAGAACAGGCAGTTATTGATCGCTTCGAGGGTGATTTCATCATTCTTGAGACCGATCATGGTATGATCCAGATCCTCCGCAGCCATGCACCTGTTATGGCCGCAGAAGGCATGGTCGTCTGGTACGAGGGCGACCGCATCTTAGAACTGGACGAAGCAGAGACCGCACGCCGCGAGGCAACCAGCCGCCGCCGTTTCGAGCGTATTCTCGGTGATAAATAAAGACTTTACCACAAAGGAATGAATCCAATGAATCAGAAAAAACCATTCATCTCGCTGGAACAGGTTCAGGAGATGGTAAAGACGTACCCCACGCCCTTTCATCTCTATGATGAAAAGGGTATTCGTGAAAATGCACGTCGTGTAAAGGAAGCATTTGCATGGAATCCCGGCTTCCGCGAATATTTCGCAGTCAAGGCGACCCCCACTCCGCGCCTGCTACAGATCTTAAAGGAAGAAGGCTTTGGCTGTGACTGTTCCAGCTACACCGAGCTTCTCATGAGCGAAGCCGTGGGACAGACCGGACATGATATCATGTTCTCCTCCAACGTGACGCCGGCAGAGGATTTTGCACTGGCTGCCAAGCTGGGCGCGATCATCAATTTTGACGATATCACCCATATCGACTTTTTTGAAAAGATCGCCCCGTTCCCTGAGACCATGTCCTGCCGCTACAATCCGGGTGGTGATTTCAAGATCGAAAACGAGATCATGGACACGCCGCAGGATGCAAAGTATGGCATGACCCGTGCGCAGATGACAGAAGCCTTTTTGAAACTCAAGGAAAAGGGTGTCAAGCACTTTGGCATTCATGCATTTCTGGCATCGAACACCGTTGCCAACGAATATTATCCCGTTCTTGCCCGTCTGCTCTTTGAGACCGCAGTCGAGCTGCACAAGGAAACCGGTGTCCACATCGCATTCGTAAATTTGTCCGGTGGCGTGGGCATCCCCTACCGTCCGGAGCAGCAGGCAAGCGATATCATGGCGATCGGCGAAGGCGTGCGCAAGGCATACGAAGAAGTGCTGGTTCCGGCTGGTATGGGCGATGTTGCCATTTATTCCGAGATGGGACGCTTTATCCTTGGGCCATACGGCTGTCTCGTGACCCGATGCCTGCACCACAAGCACACCCACAAGGAGTATGTTGGCTTGGATGCCTGCGCTGCAAACCTCATGCGTCCTGCAATGTACGGTGCATACCATCATATCACGGTACTCGGCAAGGAGGATGCCCCACACGATCACATGTACGATGTGACCGGCGGTCTGTGTGAAAACAACGATAAGTTCGCGATTGACCGTATGCTGCCCGAGATTGAGGACGGGGACTATCTCGTGATTCATGACACCGGTGCGCACGGCTTCTCTATGGGCTATAACTATAACGGCAAGCTGCGCTCTGCGGAGATCCTGCTTCGTGAGGACGGCTCTACTGAGCTTATCCGCCGCGCTGAGACCCCAGAGGACTACTTTGCAACCCTTGATTTCACTGGATTGTTTGATAAAAAGTAAACCCGATATCGAAAGCATAGAAAAAGTGGCGAGGACATCCTCACCACTTTTTTTGTTTACTCACAGCAATTCGATCACCTTGCGCATCAGCACTCGGAAGGTCTGCCCTCGCGTGTTTGCCATCTGCTTGACCTCCTCATCTGACAGCGCATTGCCTGTTATTCCTGCCGCCATATTGGTGATCATGGAGATGCCCAGCACAGGCAGCTTGCAGTAAGACGCTGCAATGCTTTCAAACACGGTAGACATACCGACCGCATCGCCGCCCAATGTGCGGAACATACGGATCTCGGCTGCCGTCTCATACTGCGGTCCATTCACACCCACATACACACCGTGGTGCAGGCGGATACCACATTCCTGTGCCGCACGATCGGCAAGATCACGCAGGAACTTGGGGTAAACATGACACATATCCGGAAATCTGTCGCCAACGCGCGCATCATTTTCTCCGGTCAGCGGGCTTTTTCCGGTCATATTGATATGATCTTCAAATACCATAAATTCACCTGCTTGGAAGTCCATGTTGATGCCGCCTGCCGCATTGGTGAGGATGACCGCTTTTACCCCCAACGCCTGCATGACCCAAATAGGATACGCGACCTCCTCAGGTGCATACCCCTCATAGCCATGCAGCCGCCCCTGCATACAGAGCACGGTTTTTCCCGCAAGCTGTCCCAGAACCAAACGGCCTGCATGGTCAGGTGCAGTGGAACATCGAAAATGCGGAATTTTTCCAAAGGGAACTGCGATCTGGTTTTCCAGTTCATCTGCCAAGGGTCCTAGTCCGGACCCCAGCACCAAAGCAACATCCGGTGTACGTCCACCAAATATCTGTTTCAAAAACGCGGTACTCTGCTCGATCTTTTCATACATGATGATCCCTCCCGATCGCCAAATTACACAGCCTTACAACTGCTTCAAAATCGCATTGGTTTCCTGCTGGGTCTCGTACTTCACCTTTTCGATATCAATGGTCTTATATGCGCCGTCCTGATACAGCACCTTGCCGTCTACCATAGTGAGGCAAACATCTGATCCCTGCGCAGAATATACCAGATTGGTCGTCCAGTCATGCACCGGAACCATCCACGGTGTATCAACATCAAGTACCGCAAGATCTGCCTTCATACCCACGCGCACAAAGCCGCTATCCATGCGTCCCTGCGACTGCATGCCGCTGATGGTTGCGGCGGCAAGTGCCTGTGCCGGCGTCACAACGGTCGGATCCTGCGATGCACCTTTATAAAGGTTTGCAAACAGGAAGATCTCTTTGAATAGATTGAGGTTATTGTTAGATGCTACGCTGTCTGTGCCGAGTGCGACCCGTACACCGCTGCGGAGCATTTTGGGGACACGCGAAAATCCGCTTGCAAGCTTCATATTGCTGACAGGACACGCTGCAACGGTCACACCCTTGCGCGCCAGAATCTCGAAATCGTTTTCTTCCAGCCATACACAGTGTGCCGCCGTCGTGGGCTGATCGAACAGACCCAGCTTTTCAAAATATGCCGCTGGGGTCATACCGTGACGCTGCTTGCACTCCTCATGCTCCAACTTGGTCTCGGACAGATGGATATGCACGCGACTGTTCGTCTGGGCTGCATGTTTTGCCAGCCCCTCGACCACCTTGGGCGTCGTGGTATACTCACCATGGATACACAGATCGATCTTGAGTCTGCCATCCCCTGTACCATGATAGCGTTCGAGCAGATCACAGTTGTCCCGATAGGCAGCCGTCTGCTCATAGTCACTGTCATCAAACACGGTCAGTCCGCGGCTCAGATTGCATTTGATGCCCGATTCCAGCACGGCATCCGCCATTGTTTGGCTGAAAAAGTACATATCGGTAAACGAGACCGTACCAAAGCGGAGCATTTCCGCGATCGCCAGCCGCGTAGCGGGTGCGACTGCCGCGTCGCTGAGTTTGTCCTCGAATGGGAAAATGCGTTCATTGAGCCAGTGCTGGAGCGACAGATTTTCTCCATAGCCACGCAGCAAAGTCATCGGCGCGTGGGAATGAGCATTGACCAGCCCCGGCATAAGCAGCTTCCCTTTTCCAGCGTAGGACTCTCCCCAGTCGCCTTCTGGTTTTTCTGCGCCAATATAGGTGATCCGATCCCCCTTCACCCCTACATACTGCCCATGCAGCACGGTAAACTGATCGGTCAAAACGGAAATATTTTCAAAAATCATTGCTTGATCCTTTCTTCTGATTGTCTTTGGTTTTCTTTACCAGCCTTTTCCTTATTATATACCGATCCTCGTATTTTTTCCATGCTCTTTTTCTATCTCCCTCCGAAGTCCCAACCATAAAAAAGGCTGTGGTGCAAACCACAGCCTGAGACTGTCGAAAAACTTCGACAGTCTTTCCAGGGGGATCTGATACCCCCATTTCGCGCCCGATGGCGTGGGTCGATGACAAAATCCAAGGCACATGTCCTTGGATCTTGAAGATTTTGGGTCTCTTCGCTCCAATAAAAAAACAGTGAAAAGCTGCTCATACCCAGCGCAGCATATCCTTTTTCATGCGTGAGATAATACGCTTTTCCAGCCTTGAAATATAGGATTGTGAGATCCCCATGAGGTCTGCCACCTCTTTTTGGGTCATGCTCTGTCTGCCGTCCAACCCGAACCGCAGGGAAATGATCTGCTGTTCCCGCTTGGGCAGATGAGAGAGTGCCTGCCGCAGCAGCTGACGATCCACATCGTCCTCGATCGGACGGATCACGCTGTCAGGCTCTGTGCCCAAAATATCCGACAGCAAAAGCTCGTTTCCATCCCAGTCAGATGACAGCGGCTCATCGAAAGAGATCTCTGTGCGCTGACCGGATACCTTGCGCAGATGCATCAAAATTTCGTTCTCAATACAGCGTGAGGCATAAGTCGCAAGTTTGACATTTTTATCGGTCTTATAGGTTCCGACTGCCTTGATCAGACCGATCGTACCAATCGAAATGAGATCCTCCATCCCGACTCCAGTATTTTCAAACTTACGCGCGATGTAGACCACAAGACGCAGATTATGTTCCACCAAGGTATCCCGCGCCTCTCGATCGCCCTCCATCAGCCTTGCAATGCATGCGCTTTCTTCCTCTCCCACGAGTGGCGGCGGCAGGACTTCTGATCCGCCTATGTAATATATCCCATTGCCACAGACACTGCGCAGACGCTGTATCATCCTGACGATCCACTGTTTCCACTCCATCGCTGTTCTCCTTTCAAATCCCGATCAATCCGTCATACCGTCCGCCCGCAAAGCGATCGGCACTGATCGCCGCAAGCTGACACACGGTTTTCCCATCCTGTACCTGCACCTGATCTGGTCGAAACGCCAAAAGCAGTCCGCTGGACTGGCCAACCGCCCGATAGGGCAGCAGACAAAACCGCGTCCGCCACGCCTCAGGCAGACATGCCATCTGCACGCCTGCATTGTCCGCACGCAGACCATTGAGAACCCCAACAAGCTCCGCCGGAAACAGCCGTGCCGCGGCATAACGATCAATAAGCAGAGCCGGTCTGCCACTGACCGGCTCACAGAGTGTGTTCCCTGTGTCGCAGAGCAGATGAAACACCGCACGTTTTCCGGCAAACTCGATTTCCACCATCACGCTGGGTCGCTCACCGCCGTCTCGTCCGGCAGCCCCACGGAACAGCAGTCCGCTTGCGCACCAGCAAAGGAGCGCGGCCGGCACGACGATCCGAAGCGGAACATCCAGATAATACATCCCGTTGACACGCAGAACCGCTCCGGTCGCCTGTCCCAAAGCCATGACCGCCCCTGCACACGCACAGGAGACCAACGCAAACACCACCTCGATCCGTATGAGCCGCCCCTTGCATTCCGAAAACACCAGTGCCACCATTGCCGCCCCTGCCACAAGCTCACAGCTCCAATGCTGCAAAAACACCGTTGCCGGAAGCACTGCACAGACGGCATAAACCGCCCCCAGCACCGCCCCAAAAAGCAGTCTGGGACGCGGCGTGAACACACCTGCGATCCGTGCTGTTGCAAGCAGCAGCAGATAGTCCATCGCCAAATTGATGAGTGCCAGTACATCCAGATAAATGACCATGGCGTCCCTCCCCTGTTGTTCTATCTTAACAGAGACCGGCAGAAAATTTTGTCCAAAGTACGGACAGCCAAAAAAATCCCCCGTTTGCCAAACGGGGGATTCAGCTTGTAGAAAAAGGCTTTTCGCTGTTTTTTTATTGGAGCAAAGCGACTTTAAATTTTCAAGATCCAAGGACATGTGCCTTGGATTTTGCCCTCGACCCGCGCTATCGGGCGCGAAACCGAGGGATTTTCTATCAGATCAAAGAGATAGGAGCCGAGAGTGTTTTTCCATTGGAGAGCAGTATGGTGATCGTCATACCGCCGCGTTTTCCCTGACTCAATGCAAGCAATGCATCTCGTTTGAGCACAATCTGACTGCCTATGATATTGTACTGCCCCGGCATGGCAAGCTGTACATCATCTATCAGCACAGCCTGCACTACGACTTCATGCCCGATATCCAGTCCGACCATCACATCTCGGTTCGCAATGTGTCCGGGTGTCACGCTGAACTGCAGATTCTGCCCCAGATCATCCTGCACCCGATTGTTCACATTGTTTCCCGGTGTTGGGATCTCAGAGCCTCCGGTGAAATGGATCACGGCTGTAGGATTGACGCCTGTACTCATGATGACCTGCAAGGTATGTGCGCCATTGGGAAGCCCCTGAAAAGCAGGCGCAAGCAAGCGAATGGAGCCCGTCACCGCATCATAAAGATAATCGGTCCCGCTTTGCAGCATCCGCTCAGCCAGCATGACCGAGCGCACTGCCGCCTTATCATCAGATTTGATGGAGAACACAGCCTCTCCCACTGCACTCATCTGCAAGGTTCCTGGGGTCAGGGTATGATTCGCCTGCGTACGATCGGTGGATACTTTGGCACCCTTGATGGTTGCCGATACGCCCTTATGGAAAGAGTAGGTCGCAGGTTCGATGGAGGACACTGCACCAGAGGATGCAAAGACAGCATTCTGGATCGTACCGCTGCCCTCGATGGCGGATGCGCCCTTAACAGTCAGCGACTGGATATACGCGCCCGGTGCTGTGATCAGGCGATTTTTTCCGGTCAGCGTCACGTCTGCAAAGCGTCCATTCAGTGTCACCGGTGTGTTTTTATCTCCTGTGACGCTGATTTTTTGGAATCCCTGCGCACCAGGCTGTAAATTTGTCTGGATCAGATGCGCCGTGCTTGCCGCCCTGACCTGCGCAATGCTGCTCATCCCAGCCGATGTCACCTTGATCTCACGTCCGGTAAACGGAGACTGGATATAGAGATCTCCTGCCTGTACATTGTTCAGCTGGACATTGCCGCCTGCTACGATCAAACGCCCCTTGACCGTTACATGATCGAGCGTCACTGCTTGCTGATTCAGCCCTTCGCTCAGATACAGATTGCCCGGCACTGTGATCCCAGTCAAGCTGGACGGCGTGCTGACGGTCACATTCTTGGTATCGCGGTTGAGCGATGTACTATTATAAGAGCCGCCCTCCTGATTCAAAATAGTTCCCGTAAAGAAATACAGGATCTTCGCCGCCTCAGCACGCGTCACGCTGCGCTGCGGCTGAAATGTATTGTTGCTGTATCCGGCGATATACCCATTATCCAAGCCCCATTTGATATAGGGCGCACTCCATGAGGCGATCTTGGAGCGGTCAGAAAATTTAAGCCTGTCAGACTTGACCGATTCTGTATCGATCTTGCACAGGCGTCCTAAAATCGTGATCGCCTGCTCACGCGTGATATCCTTTTCCGGTGCCATCTGTGTTTTGGACAGACCTGAAATATATCCATATTTCACGGCAATGCGCACCGACTGATAATACCACTGATCCTTGGGTACATCTTTATATTTACTGATATCCGCTTCTTCTGTAAAACCAAATGCCCGATTGATATATCGCATAAATTCCGCGCGGGAGATGGCCGTTGTCGGGGTATATTGTCCCCTGCCGTTTGGATTGATGATCCCATGTGCGTTCAGGGAACGGAAATACGGTTCCGACCAATGACCTGTGATATCATCCGATACCGCACAGGCAGCCGAACCGATACAATGCACCGCAATCAACAGACACAACAGACTGCGGACAAACTTTTTCAGCATAGTTTTTTCCTCTCTTTCTGCATGTCTGTTATTATACCAGCTTTTCCCCCACATTTCCAGTCCCACTTCATTTACTGCGTGTATATCGAATGAATTGCCGTCCTTTTCGGCTCATTCCGCCAAATTCCAGCACTTTCGCGCGTCCCAATCCACGGGCAGTGATCTGATCGCCTGCCGCGATATCGGCGTCCGGTTTGAGACACTGCATATGGTTGAGGAATACTGTCCCTTTGGCGATCCGTTCCTGCATCTGCGCACGGGAGAGTCGGAATGCCAGTGCCGCCACGCTGTCCAAGCGCAGGGATGCGACCGACCCTTCCCCAACTTCCTCCTCAGCCTCGGGCAGTACAAAGGAATCGACCGGCACGCGTTCCAGCAGGATACGTTTACGCCCTGCGCGCAGGAAATTCATCTCGATAAAGCCTGCCATATCCTCCGTCACAAAGAGATCCGCTCCTGTGGAAGTCAGGATGATATCCCCCACGACCGCCCGCTCGATACCAAGTCCCATGAGCGCACCCAAATAATCGCGGTGAGTCAGCGTATCTGCCGGACTTTTGGCTGCACGCAGCAAGACCAGTGGGCATTGCTCTGAAGAAACTGCATCCTCCGCTGTCAGATAGTCAGGCAGGAACAATGCCATCACACGCTCAGCGTCCGGATACCCACCCCAAAAGACAGTTTGTCCAGTAAGACCCACTTGATGCACAGCCTGTGTACAAAGTGTGCGTTCGCGCAGATCCAAAAAACGCGTATGCGTCAGATAGGCGCGTTCCTGACTGACCGCAAAGCGGTCAAACAGCTGCTTGAGCAGCAATTTATCTTCCGGTGTCTTGGCGAGTGCCGCGATCACCTGTTCCTGTGTTTTCATATAATGGATTCTCCTATTTTTTGAAGTCATGATGCAGATACTGCATCTGCTGTTTGCATGTATCCATACACCTGCTATAATAAAAGAAAAAAGGATGTATGGCTGATATGAATGATACCCTGACCGCTGCACAGATCACCGCCGACTTACGCACCAAGCGGCTTGGACATGTGCTTACCATTTTGCCCTGTACCGATTCCACCAACACCCAGCTCAAAAACAGCTATGCGGATGTTCCCGAGGGCTTTGTCCTGCTTGCCGAGCAGCAGACCGCCGGACGCGGACGACTGGGGCGGCAGTTCGTCTCCCCCAAAGGAGATGGATTGTATCTCTCCCTTGTTCTGCGTCCACAGCGCACACCGGAGCAGCTTTCCCTGCTGACGCCGCTTGCCGCCGTTGCCGTCTGTGAAGCCCTCGAAACACTGTGTAAGGTCTCCCCCTCCATCAAATGGGTCAATGATATTTTATTGGCTGACCACAAGATCTGCGGCATCCTGACCGAATCCTGTGGTTTCTCGTCCGGCGGCTGTCCTGATCGCTATATCGTCGGTATTGGACTCAACCTGCGATTCGACCGCACGACCTATCCGGAGCTTGCGCCCATCGCTGGTGGACTTTCCGATACCATTCCTGTCCTCCCCACGCGCGCCCAACTTACCGCCGCGATCCTGAACGCATTTGAGCCATGGTATGATGCCCTGCTTGCTGGGAAAACTACCGATCTGCAACAGGCTTACCGTGCGCGGCTTGGCTGTTTGGGGCAGGCTGTGACCGTCCATACGGGCACGGTCTCGTATCCTGCGGTCTGCACCGATCTGACCGCAGAGGGCAACCTGATCGTGCGCGACATGCAAGGAATGCCGCACATCCTGCAAGCAGGCGAAATCAGCATCCGCAAGCCTAACGATCACACACTCTCCTTATAAAAAAAGGACTCCTGACCATTGGACAGGGGTCCTTTTTCCATCTTACACTTCCATAATGATCGGCAGGATCATCGGACTGCGCTTGGTTTTCTTAAAGAGATAATTGCTGAGCGCACTTTTCAGTGCGGACTTGATCCCATTCCAATCGCGTACCCCTTCATCGAGGCAGCGATCAAGCGTCATCTGCGACTGTATGCGCAGTTCTTCCATCAGGTCCTCCGCTTCACGCACATAAATGAAGCCGCGCGAAACGATATCAGGGCCTGCGATGACAACACCGCTTTCCTGATCGATGGTCACAACAACGATGAGCAGACCATCCTCGGACAGATGCTTCCGATCGCGCAGAACGGCTGCACCGACATCACCCACACCCAGTCCATCGATGAGGACACGTCCTGCCGGCACGAGCGGTGCCAGATGTGCTGAGCGTTCATCGATCTCGACCGGACGACCGATCTCGGTCACAAGGATATTTGCCGGATCGACACCCATTTCTTCCGCCAGTGCTGCATGCTTTTGCAGCATACGATGCTCACCATGCACGGGAATAAAGTATTTCGGTCGGCACAGACCAAGCATCAGCTTCTGTTCCTCCTGACATGCATGCCCTGAAACATGGATCGCTGCATTGCGGTCGTAGATGACCTCTGCACCCTTGCGGTACAGCTCATTGACCATATTGGAGACCGCCTTTTCATTTCCCGGGATCGCAGAAGCTGCGATGAGGATACGGTCACCCGTCACGACCTCGACCTGCTTGTGGCTGGAATACGCCATACGGTAGAGCGCAGACATGGTCTCTCCCTGCGATCCGGTGGAAACGATGCACAGCTTATTGCGCGGATAGCGGTTGATGGTATTGACATCGATCAGCACCTTGCCATCATCATGCAGGTATCCAAGTTCCATGGCAACCTGTGTGATCTTTTCCATGCTGCGTCCGCATACCGCGACCTTACGCCCAAACCGCGCCGCAATATCCAGGATCTGCTGCAAACGGCTGATGTTGGAGGCAAAGGTTGCAATGATGATACGCTGATCACAGTTCTTGAAGAAATTCTCCATAGACTGTCCTACAACCTTTTCACTCGGGGTGTATCCGCTGCGCTCTACATTGGTAGAGTCGCTCATCAGCGCAAGTACACCCTCCTTGCCAAGCTCACCAAAGCGTGCAAGGTCGATCATATCGCCGCTGACAGGTGTCAAGTCAACCTTAAAGTCACCTGTATGGATGACCGTACCCAGCGGTGTGCGGATCGCAAGTGCAACGGAATCAGCGATCGAGTGGTTGGTGTGGATAAACTCAACGGTAAAGCAGCCGACCTTTATGACATCTCCTGCGCGCACGGTTTTCATGCGTACCTTTTCCGGCATGCGATGCTCTGCGAGCTTGGTTTCGATGATGCCGCAGGTCAGGCGGGTGGCATAGATGGGCGCATTCACTTCACGCAGGACATAGGGGATCGCACCGATGTGATCCTCGTGCCCATGCGTAATGAGATACGCGCGCACTTTACGCTGATTCCGCTTGAGATAGGAGATATCCGGAATGACCAGATCGACACCCAGCATATCATCATCTGGAAATGCCAGTCCACAGTCGATGACAACGATATCATTGCCATACTCGATCAGGGTCATGTTTTTACCGATCTCGTTGAGTCCGCCAAGCGGTATGATCTTCAATTTTTCTTTCATAATTTCGATATCACTTTCCTTTGCTGCTTTTCAAAAAATCATTATACGATGCCGATCCATTGTCGGCTTGTGTTTGCTTCAAGGCCGCATGATCGCGCCTGTCGCCGCTCGGTTTGAGCGGTCTGTCAATCGAGCTGTCCCCAGCCGAACCGCACCCATCTCAAGGAGGGTCCTTCCGCACCATGGGAACAAACGCTGGATTAACTATACCACATTTTGCCCAACTTGTACAGTGATTGCCCGATTCTTACCCAAACAGTCCATCGACTGATTCCCTTATTTCCAGACATCAGGCAAGTTTTCGTCGGTATTTGGCAGATCTTAGAACATGTTTTTCAGAAAAATCCAGTTACAGAATGGTTAATTTTTTAGATCCATGCCCCATGATCTGTTGTATCTCTTTTGAATATTACTATTTGTAATCAAAAAATAAATTTTTTTCAAAAAATCGTTTGACAAACGAGTGATCTGTGGGTATGATAGCACCTACGGATTGGTAACAAACCGGTTACAATCCAAGTTTTTTGTCATTTTATGCGCATTATTACGCATAAACCAAGAAAAATGAGGAGATTTTTTGCATGAATACTCGATGTATCAAACACATCAATCGTTTGTCAGGTGCGCTTGCTCTGACCTGTCTTTTGGGTGTTGGCAATGCGCAGGCATATACCAATGCCGCTTCCATCTCAACTGCTGCTGAAAACGGACATTCGATCGACAGCGTAATGGCAGCCCTGCCTTATGGCTATCTGTCCGCATCCGCAGAGACCATCGTGGACTCTGTAAGCGCAACCGAAGATATGCAGGCCGCACAGGAGCGTCTGGAAGAAGAAGCACGCCGCGCTGAGGAAGAAGCACGCCGCGCCGAGGAAGAAGCCAAGGCAGCCCGTGCAGCAGCCGCTCGTCTGGAGAGCCTCAAGGCTGGTGCCGTGACCCCACGCACGATCCGCCGCAGCAGCGCACTCGCAGCCGACAGCGTTATAAAGAGCAATTTCAAGAAGATCGGCACGCATCGCCTGTCCTTCTATTGTCCGTGTGCCACTTGCAACGGTCGCTCTGACGGCAAGACCAAAATAGGCACCCGTATGGCAGAAGGCCGCACCATCGCCGTTGACCCCCGTGTGATCCCACTGGGCAGCCGCGTCTATATTGACGGCTACGGCGTATTTATCGCTGAGGATACGGGCGGTGCGATCAAGGGAAATCGCATCGATGTATGCGTTGCAAACCATGCGCGCGCATACGAAATCGGCATTGATTATGCCGACGTTTATTTGATCGGCTGATTTATAAATTCGTTACAAACAGGTTACAAATTGCCGATCAAAATATAGTCGCTAAAGTTACAAATAAGTTACAAAAAAATGTGATTTTTATATATATCGAACTTTTAAGGCACTTAAAGTGCCTTTTTCTATCGTTTGACAAGAAAAACTTGATTTTTTGTTTTTTTTATGTTATACTAAGTCCAACGTTGATGCAAAACAAAGGCTGCAAAGCCGGCGTCGCAAAGCGGCGTATCACAATTATTCAGAGGAGTTTTATTTGATGAAGAACCTGAGCGTGAAAACAATCCTGCGCGACTTTTCAGCATTCGCGCTGTGTGCCTCCCTCAGCATGGCTTCCGCACTCGCCTACAACGGCGACCCTGAACTTGCTTACACCGACTCGGCACCAACCCAAACCGTCACCGAAGCCGCTCCAAGCACCCCTCCGGCTGATACTCCCGTCGCAGCCGCTATACAGGATCGCTTGACTCAACTCAAAACCGGCAACGTGATCCCACGCTCCATCCAGAAGTCCACCGCTCTCGCGGCTGACTCTGTCATTACATCCAACTTCAAAAACCTTGGCTCTTTCCGTCTCTCTTTTTACTGTTCCTGTGAAAAGTGCTGTGGCGAAGCCTATGCCGGCAAAACCAAGTCCGGTACCAACGTCACAGAGGGCCGCACCATCGCAGTCGATCCCGACGTGATCCCACTCGGCAGTCGTGTCTATATCGATGGCTACGGTCTGTTCATCGCGGAAGACATCGGCGGTGCGATCAAGGAACAAAAGATCGATATCGCGGTCTCCGATCATGCCCACGCGTATGAGCTTGGTATCGATAAGGCAGCTGTATATCTGATCGGCTGATACCTCATGTTTTTTAAGAACGAATGCATCTGCATTCGTTCTTTTTTATTCATTCCAACACGAAAATCAATTTTCAGGAATGCGTCCATATTCCCCTTTCATCAGATCGACCTCACAGCCGCCGTAAGGGTGTGAAAGCATGCGCGCTGCCACAGGCGGCATCTATGATTTATCGCGCCCCCGTTGCCATAATTCCGTTCCCGATCCCCCAAAGAACAGCGCATCTGAGCAAGCTGTATCGTATGCTCTGTCAAGATTGATTTCCGTGTCACCCCAGCCATGCCCCTTGTATCCCCTATTGTTTTCTGTTATAGTGATACTAAATGAGGTGAAACCAATGAATGCATCCATACGCCGAGAACAAATCATCGAATTGCTTACCCATACAGAAAAGCCGCTGAGCGCATCCACGCTTGCCAGCCGCTTCTCCGTCAGTCGTCAGGTCATCGTGGGCGATATCGCTCTGCTCCGCGCATCCGGCTCCGGAATCATCGCCACACCGCGCGGCTATCTGCTCGAGCCGCCTGAACAGCAGTACGGTCTGGAAATCGAGATCGCATGTATGCATGAGAATGACCGTCTGGCGGAGGAGCTTTATACCGTGGTCGATCTGGGCGGTGCCATCATAGATGTAACGGTAGAGCACTCTGTTTATGGGCAGATCTGCGCCCCCCTGCACATCTGCTCTCGCTTCGATGCAGACGCTTTTTTGGAAAAGCTGCGCACAGCAGGTGCACAGCCTCTCTGTGCACTTACTGGCGGCATCCACCTGCATCGTCTGCGCTGCCCCAATCAGACGGTACAGCTGCGTGTTCTGAACACCCTGCGCGAAAAGGGTCTGCTATTTCAAAAATAAAAAGCGTCGGCAGCTTCTGTGCGCCGCCCCCAATACAAATCTGCCCAAGTACGGTCGCTTCTCTGCACCGGACTTGGGCACTTTTCATTCCTTTTATATTTCGCTCACCGGTTCTGTTGGCGGCTGTCTTCCTTTGTGATCCCGCAGGTATAACAAAGTTTTCTTTACATGTGTCTTGACACATGTAAAGTTATCTGTTATGATATGTTACAGTTTTACGCAGCCTCGCGCACAGATGAAAGAAAAAGGAGTCTTGATTCATGTCTAGTCAAAAACTGTATCGCCTTGTGATCGCCGCACTGCTCTGCGCAGTGGGTATCCTGATCCCCATGTTCTCCCCCATCAAGATCACCATCGATCCCGCGTCCTTTACCCTCGCAAGCCATGTTGCAATCTTCCTTGCCATGTTTGTTTCTCCGGGAGTCGCCATCGCGGTATCCATTGGTACAACCCTTGGCTTTTTCCTTGCCGGCTTTCCGCTCACTGTTGTGATGCGAGCTGCCAGTCATATCGTTTTCGTGATCGTTGGTTCTCTGTACATCCAAAAGCATGCAGAGACCGCCCTGCACCCGTCCAAGCCCATGAACCTGTTTTTCAGTTTCCTCATCGGCGTCCTCCACGGACTGTGTGAGGTGCTCGTAATCCTGCCGTTCTACTTCGGCGGTTCTATGGCGGCATATCAGGCAAAGGGCTTCTTCGTCAGCGTTGTCCTGCTTGTTGGTGTTGGATCGATCGTCCATTCCATGGTCGACTTTGCAATCGCCTCGGTCATCTGGGCACCACTGCGTCAGGTACTCCGTCCCGGCACGGTTGCTTCCGCTGCTGCACCAGCGCATAAGTAAAAGCCAAAGTGCTCCTATAGATATAGGGGCACTTTTTTGATGCAGGACAGAAAATCGGCACAGATCTTGAGATCCGTGCCGATTTTCTTTTTCTATCATCTTACTTTGTTTGCTTTATAAAATGCACTTACTTTTTGAGTGCATTGACATAGGCAAGGATGACCTCAAGCGAACCATCGATTCCCAGCCGCCCTGCATTGATACAGAGGTCATAATGATCGCTCTTGCCCCATACCTTACCCGTATAGTAATTATAGTATGTTGCACGCTGTTTATCCATTTTCTCCAATGCCGCACGCGGAGACTTGCCCGAGAGCTCATAGTCATCATGCGTCTGGATCCGCTGTAAGCGGTCATCGAGAGAACCTGTGATAAAGAAATCAAAACGATTGTCATACTCTCGCAGGACATGATCGGCGCAGCGTCCGACCAATACAGCAGGCCCACTGTCTGCCACCTCACGAATGACATTCGCCTGTGCGAGGAACAGCTGATCGGTCAGGGACATGCCATTGAGCCCCGTACTGCCAAACATGGTCAGCGAATAAAGCAGGCTGTTTGTTGCACGCTTATCCAGCTGCTCAAACAGATCCTCGCTGAAGCCGCTTTTCTTTGCCGCGCGAGAAATCAGTTCTCGATCATAAAACGGGATCCCAAGGCGCAGTGCGAGCTTTCTGCCAATTTCTCGACCACCGGAACCGTACTGTCTGCCAATGGTGATAATTAAATTATTTGCCATAAGAACCCCTCCGTTCTATGTATAACTTGCATAATACTTGTGTAAATAGTATTGCACATATTATGCAAATTGTCAACCGTTTTCCCAAAATATTTCATGCACTCCGGCGCACAAAGCACCCCAAGGCAAGATCTTCAGTCTGCCTGCACGAGCATTTGTCCCACGCGGCAGATATCGCCTGCTCCCATCGTGATAATGAGGTCACCTGCTCGCGTTTCGCGCTCCAAATAGGCGGTGATCTCGTCAAAGCTATCAAAACTCTCGGCTCCCGGGATCTCCTTTGCCAGATCGGAGGCGTAGATCCCAATGGTGTTCTGCTCGCGCGCCGCATAGATCGGTGCCAATATCGCCTGATCGCACATCTGCAATGCCTCGACAAACTCCGCAAACAACGCCTTGGTACGGGTATAGGTGTGGGGCTGGAATACACAGAAAATGCGGTCAAAGTCCATCTGACGTGCCGTTTGCAGGGTTGCACGCATTTCGGACGGATGGTGTGCATAGTCATCAATGACCAGTGCACCATTCTTCATTTTTCCGGTGCGTTCAAAACGACGGGACGAACCCTTGAACTGCGCAAGCCCTGCCGCAACATGTTCACCTGCCACATGCAAAAACCATGCGGCAGCACAGCATGCAAGCGCATTGAGCATATTGTGATAGCCGGGGACAGACAGCTCTACATGGGTGTAGAACTGTCCTTCTGCTGTTACATCAAAGCGGTAGTATCCATTTTCGATCGTAATATTTTCCGGACGCACATCGGCAGTCTCCGCCACACCAAAGGTCAGGATCTTGCGATCGATCCCCTGTACCGCCTCCATCGCATGGATATCATCCGCATTGGTAACTACAAGCCCCTTTTCTGGGGTACGCAAACAAAATTCATGGAACGAGTGAACGATATCGTCGATATCTTTGAAAAAGTCCAGATGATCCGCCTCTACATTCAAAATAACGGCGATGGTCGGGGAAAAGGACAGGAACGAATTGCAGTATTCGCAGGACTCTGCCACAAAGCAGTCCCGTCCGCCAATGCGCAGCGTGCCGCCGATGGCTGGCAGGTTGCTGCCCACCATAACTGTCGGATCGAGTGCCGCCTGCATGGCAATGAGTGTCATCATAGAGGTACTGGTCGTCTTTCCATGAGTGCCGGACAGGCAGATCACATCCTGATAATCGGTCATCAGACAGCCCCATGCCTCGGCGCGCTCCATGATCGGGATCTCCAATTCACGCGCACGCATGATCTCAGGATTATCATCATGTACCGCTGCGGTACGCACAAGCAGGGACGCGCCCTCCACATTCTGCGCCGCATGCCCATAATAAATCGATGCGCCCAGACGCTCCAGACGCTCAGTAACAGCTGATTGTGTGCGGTCCGAACCGCTGACCGGTACATCCATGCTCAAAAGCAGCTCTGCCAGTGAATTCATGGACACACCGCCGATCCCAACCAGATGGATCTTCTTTTTGTTCTCAATATATGGCTTGATGGACAATCCCATACCAACAGCCTCCAACAATCAAATTTTTTCTATGTATTATTATATGGGAATCTTGGCAGAATATCAAGCAGGAACACAAAACCCATGACGATATAATAAGGAGAACGCAGCTTATGGAGATCACTGAAATCAAATTCCGCCGTTTCCCCACCCACGGCCGATTGCGCGCGCTGGTATCCGTCACCTTTGACGATGTATTCGCGGTGCATGATATCAAGGTCATCGAAGGAGATGACCATCTGTTCCTTGCCATGCCTGCCCGACGCAGTGCGGATGGACGATATCATGACATCGTTCATCCCATCGGTCACACGCTGCGCACGGAATTGGAGCGGCGTGTCCTCGCTGAGTATGCACGCCTCACTGCACAGCACGCGGTATAAGACACGCTGCCATTCACAGAAATCAATTTTATCCACATATCGATCTTGCTTTCAAAAGCAGGCAAGCGTGGCGCGGTCTCACGGGGGATCACACATAATAAGATTTGCCCCAGAAGGCACGCAATAAGTCTCCGCAGGGTTATCTTCCCCCTATCACACACTCGTTGCCACGAGTCCGCTCTCAATTGTCCGAGGGATGACTCAACCGTGCAAGATGCATCGCAGAACCTGTCAAAATTGATTTCCGTCGCTGCCATCGGCTTTTTCTTGCATTTTGCTTCCAGATGCGCTAAAATAAGGTCGTCTAAAAAAAGGAGTAGAATGCAATGCGCGTTATGATTTTATCGGTGACCGCGGGATTCGGTCACCACGCAACGGCAAAAGCTGTTGCTGACATGCTGCGTGAAAAGGGCGCGACTGTAGACACGGTCGACGTATACGCTTATCTCAGCAAGATCGTAAAGGAAACCATTGACAAAGGCTATCTTTTCACCTCTAAACACACACAGGAACTCTATCGACTGGTCTATCTGCTCGCAGAGAACCGCGGATCTGGTTATTTTTCTCATCCAATGTCGGTCATCAATATTGTAAATGCACTTGGCGCAAGCAAATTTGCTCGCATCGTCAACGATTTTGCACCGGATGCCATCGTCTGCACCCATGTGTTTGCGGCACAGCTTGCCAATGACCTCAAAAAACGTGGACTGCTGACGGCTCCGACAGTCGGCATCATCACGGACTATACCTTGCATCCTTATTGGGAGGATGTGCCGCAGATCGAATATATCGTAACAGCCAGTGAACTGCTCACCCATCGGGCAATCAAAAAAGGCATCGATCCTGCACGCATCCTCCCCCTCGGTATCCCGATCCATCCAAAATTCTGCCATCCGATCGCACAGGCAGATGCACGCACCCAGCTGGGTATCGACCTTGACCGCCCCACCATCTTGATGATGGGCGGCAGCATGGGATACTCCAACAATAAAAAATTGATCTGCCAGCTCAATCTGTGCGGTATCCCATTTCAGCTGCTTGTCGTATGCGGCAACAACAAAAAGCAGTATGAAGAAATGCTGCACCTCCAAAATCATCTCGATGGTTCGTGCATCCTGCACCCATACGGCTTTGTCGATAACGTAGAGGTCATGATGAGTGCCGCTGATTGTATCATCACCAAGCCGGGCGGTCTGACCGTATCCGAAGCACTGGCGAAGAATCTGCCCATGATCCTTGTCAACCCCATCCCAGGGCATGAGGAGCGCAATGTCGAGTTCCTGATGAACAACGGCATGGCATGCCTTGTCACCAAGACGTTCCCCGTCGATGAAGCAGTCTATCATCTGTTCAAGAGTCCGCACCGTCTGCGCACCGTGCGCGAGACCATGAGCGCGATCGCGCATCCCAACGCAACCGAGCGGCTTTGCGACTTCATTCTCAATGAATTGCCGCAGGCTCCGGAAAAAGCATAAAAAACGCACAGAGCGTTACTTTAACAGTGAGAAAGAACGAATTCACTTATCAACTGTCAGCCAGCGGTTTACGGAGCTGGTAAGGGCTTCGCCCTCTGACCCGAAATTTTGAAACCTTTGAGTAAACCTTTTGGATATTGTGAATAAGAAAACAGGGAGACATCATGACATGATATCTCCCTGTTTTCTTATTGTGAATTGCGTAAAAAATGGATTTTTCTGGTTTTATCCACTATCCTCACATAAAGTGTTTTTAAGGGCAGTTGGGACAATCAATCTCAGGCAATATTCTGACTATAAAAATCAAGTCCCATACTGTACACTATAATTTCGCAGTGCATTTACTTCAGTAAGATTACCATCTTCATAATATGCTCTGAAAGTATACTGGTCTCCTGAACAATATACACCTGTTCCATCATCATATATTCTACTTCCCGCAATATGTTCTTTAAAGACATCAGCAGTCAAATCCGGCAATGCAACCCCATCTAAATAAATCCGCTCTATGGCATGTTCTAAACTAGGCTTAATCAGAATGTTCGCTATAATTGCTTCAGACAGAGGAATATCTTTTTTCTCTGAAACAACACTGATCATGGCATATTCTACATCATCTTTAACTACAATTATGCCCGAATAATAGCTGTTTTTTTCAATGGGCTGTTCTTTATCCAATTCCCCACCATAAGTTTCGTGAAGGATAAAACCATTATCCAACAATTCACTCACCGTGGTTTTACCTACCAGAATTTCTGTATCATCAAATTTTACAGGATATACTTTATCAGTTGCCAAAGTTCCACAAGCTGTAACTGACATACACATTATAATCCCCAAGAATAAACATACTAATTTTTTCATATTATCCCCCCATAACATATTGCTACCTTATTGTATAGATCAGCTTTTATTTCTTTTTTTAAAATATCATAGTTGTCAGGAACAGTCAATACTCTTTATAAAAATTTTCTCAATTCACTATATAATCTAATTCGCCCGAATTCAACGCATTCTAAATTTTTATCATCGGTTGTGCCATTGGGCGAAAAGAACTACGGCTATATTGACATGAGATCCTGTTTTGACCGGATTATCACAAAATCCATCTCTGGACGCAGAAAAACGGCGTGACCATTACAGTCACACCGTCCCCTATAACAAATAACCAAATCGTTACTTGTCACGCTCTGTTCAGTTTTATACTTCAGCGATGACGCGATAGGCCTCAATGAGCCTTTCCTTGGACCATGCGGCATTCGCCGGACTGGTCGAAGGCAGGCAGACGGCTTCTATGCCTGTTTTGGGCTGGCACAGCTTTTTATAGTACTTATGGGATGCCGCCCCCGTGCAGAAGATCGCCTTGATCTGGGTCTGTGCAATGAGCCATTCCAGATCGTTCGGCTCCGGATTGCGGATGGAAGTATCACTTGCCCCCTTGATCTCACAGGCAGCAAGGGTATCCCACATCGCAATGTGATGGCGCAGAGCAAGCGCGCGCTTTTCCTCGATCGTCTGCGGTGTCACCTCGCCAAACACTGCCGCCAGCACAGGCCAAAACCGATTTTGCGGATGGCCATAAAAGAAAGCCTGTTCGCGTGATTTCGGGCTTGGCATAGAGCCTAAGATCAAAATACGGGAATCAGGTGCAAACAGCGGCGGAAAATTATGTGTAACACGAATATATTCCATCATTCACCTTCCAATACACACAGAAATGCACGGAATGCCGACGGCAGGGCATATTTGCCGCGCAGTTCGTCCGGCGTGACCCATATCAGGTCAGGTGTCTCTCGTGCAAGTTCTGCATAATAGCCTGTCATGTGCCATTCGATATGGGTAAAAATATGCTTTGCCGGTGCGAGCGAAAGCAGCTTTTCCACCTGCCATCCATCTCGGGCAAGCTGGGCACGGATCTCCCGTGGCTGATATGTTCCCTCGTATGCAGGCAATTCCCACATACGCGCCAGCAAGCCGGTCTCCGGTCTGCGCCGGATACCTACCCTCTCTCCGCACCGCGCCACAAGCACAGTACGCGGAACGATCGTCCTTGCCTTCTTGGGGGTGCGCACTGGGATACAGTCCCATGTTTTTTCATGGGATGCGCGGCACAGGTGCAAAATCGGACACACGCCGCAGCGCGGCGCACCGTTTGGAATACACACCGTGGCACCCAATTCCATGAATGCCTGATTGAGATCTCCTGCGCGTGCTTGGGGCATGATAGATGCCAGCTGTGCACGAAACGCACGCTTGACCTTGGGATCGTCAATGGATCGAAAATCTCCCTGCACACGCGCACAGACGCGCAGTACATTGCCATCCACGGCAGGCTCTGGCAGTCCGAATGCAATGGACGCGATCGCGCCTGCGGTATAGTCTCCGATCCCCGGCAGAGACAGCAATTCCTTATGGGTGCGCGGCATTTGTCCGCCATACTCCGCGCAAATGATACATGCAGCTTTATGCAGGTTGCGCACGCGGCTGTAATAGCCCAGCCCCTCCCACAGTTTGAGATAAACCTCCTCCGGCGCATCCGCAAGTGCTCTGATATCCGGACATGCGGCAAGGAACCGCTCATAATAGGGAATGACTGCCTCCACACGCGTCTGCTGAAGCATGATCTCAGAAAGCCAGATATGGTAGGGGTCTTTGGTTCGCCGCCAAGGCAGGTCACGGTGTCCACTGTCATACCACGCGAGCAGCTCATTTACGACTGCCCCTATCATCTGAGCAGCTCCACACAGTCTCCAATGTAGAACATGGTGAAGGTCGCATCCGCGATCTCCGTTCCCTCCTCATCGGTCACGATCACATTGTAGATCGCGGTGCTTCTTCCGTGTTTGATTTCGCGCGTTTTTGCAAACAGCGCAAGTCCTTCTTTTCCGGGGCGCAGATATTGGATGGAGGCACCCAGCGTGACGCCCACACGTCCGCGTGATGCCGCAGCCGTTCCAGCTGCCACATCACACAGGGAATAGATCGCGCCGCCATGCGCATTCCCCAATCCGTTGAGATTGTTGGGGCTGGCTGGCAATTCGATCTCTGCATACCCCTCTCGCACTGCACGCACATGCATATTTACAAGTTCATTGAATCCGCCGTTCTCCTGTTTCTGGCGGAGATATGCCAAAGCATCTGCCATAATAATAAAAAAATCCTTTCTGGTCGATTGCGACTAAAACTACTATGGGCTATCATATCATATTTACAGATCTGAGTAAACCATACTTCTAGCATGCGCATCATTTTCTGTTTGCAGGTAAATTTGCGCATGTTCTGTTTTTTTAACATTGACAGAGCAGTTAGCAATCGCTTACAATAAAATACGAGAGTTAACTGACGGTAACAAAATGGAGGCGTCTGAAAAAACTATGGATCGATCTCTTTCCGCATGCAGGGTCGGAGATACCGGCATTGTGCAGGGTATCACCGCAAAGGGCGCAATCAAGCGGCATTTTCTGGATATGGGTATTACAAAAGGTGTTCGGATCACGGTAACGCGTATTGCCCCATTTGGCGACCCCATAGAGATCCGTCTGCGTGGGTATCATTTGTCCCTGCGGCGTGAAGAAGCAGCAAAAATTTATTTGGGAGGTTGATGGATATGCGGACAATGGCAATCATCGGCAATCCCAACAGCGGAAAAACCACTTTGTTCAACCGGTTGACCGGTTCCAATCAACATGTCGGAAACTGGCCCGGTGTCACGGTGGAACGGAAAAGCGGACAGGTTCAGCACCTTGGAAAACAGACACATGTCGTTGATCTTCCGGGGATCTATTCCCTCTCGCCCTATACGCAGGAGGAAAAAATCGCGCGCACTTTCATGCTTTCCGATACCACGGATGGCATTCTAAACATTGTTGACGCAACTAATCTAGAGCGCAATCTATATTTAACAATGCAGCTCATTTCTCTGGGACTCCCGATGGTGATTGCACTGAACTTTGTCGATGAAGCACAATCTCAGCATATACAGATCGACTGCAAACAGCTCAGTATGCTTTTGGGTGTGGAAGTTTTCCCTATCTCCGCGCGGCATGGAACGGGTTTACCCCCCCTTCTGGATGCGCTGACCGGCAATGCAAAAACACTGCATCCCCCCACGCATCAGCCGACCTATCCGCACAAAGTGCATACGATCATCGGAGAGGGCGTGCTCCTGTTATCAAAGATGGCAGTGCGACCATGCAGCCGCCCATTCTATGCAGCAAAGCTGCTGGAGAACGATCCGGTGGTGGACTCCGAACTGGCTCTCACCGAAGCGCAAAAACAGCAATTTACCGCACTCCGTGAGGCACTCTGTACACACACAGGTGAATCCGACCCTGAAATGCTGCTTGCCAGTGTGACCTATGACTATATCGAAACCATCGTTTCCAGCTGTGTCAAACGCCCCCAGCAGCAAAAGCCAAGCCTTACCGAGCGGATCGACCGTATTGTATTGCATCGTTGGCTGGCCCTTCCCATCTTCCTTGCGACCCTGTCGTTGATGTTTTGGGCGACATTCGGCTCGATTGGCGCATTCCTGAAAAACTGTCTGGAAAGTTTTCTGCGCAGCATTGTGATCCCACACATGGGAACCTTTCTTCTGGCTGCTGGTGCATCCGATTGGACGATTGATCTTGTCTGTGATGGGATCTTAGGCGGCGTGGGCGGTGTGCTTTCCTTTCTGCCCCAGATCGTGCTGCTATTCTTCTTTCTTTCCATGCTGGAAGATACCGGATATCTGGCGCGTGTTGCCTTTTTGATGGACACGCTTCTGCGGCGCATTGGTCTGTCTGGCAAATCGTGCGTCCCCATGCTGATGGGCTTCGGCTGTACCACACCTGCTGTTATGGCAGCACGCACGATGGAAAACGATCGCGACCGCCATATGACCATACTGCTCACACCTTTTATGTCGTGCGGTGCCAAACTGCCTGTATATATCCTCATCGCTGGTGCAGTCTTTGGCACACAGGCGTTCCCTGTTATTATCAGCCTGTATTTGCTCGGTATTTTGATGGCTGCTTTTTCCGGTTTTCTGTTCAAAAAAACCGTGTTCCGTGATGTATCCTCTGGATTTGTGCTCGAACTTCCGCCCTATCGCCTGCCCACCTTTGAGGGTACGATCCGCAGTATGCGCGATCGCGCAACGGACTTTATCACACGAGCCGGAACGCTCATTTTTCTGATGTCCGTCCTCATTTGGTTTCTGCAAAATATTACACCCACGCTCTCGGCGGCAGATACGCCGGAATCCTCGATCCTTGGCTTGTTCGGCCGTTTGCTCGCGCCTGCCTTTTCTCCGCTTGGCTTTGGAGTCTGGCAGCTCTCCGTCGCGCTGCTGGCTGGTCTGGTCGCCAAGGAAGCGGTGGTCTCCACCCTGCTCATACTGTACGAGGTATCTGGCGGCACCGCACTCGGCGGAATCCTGTCTGGTGTGCTTTCCCCTGCCGCTGCCTATGCATTTTTGGTGTTCATCCTTTTATATATGCCTTGCATCTCTGCATTTTCTACCATAAAGCGGGAACTTGGCGGCTGGTTTTGGGCCCTGAGTGCCGTTACATTCCAAACCCTATTGGCTTGGATCACATCGTTTGTTCTATACCATATTGGTATGTTATTGTTTTGATTTTTCTGGAGGTGTCTTATGCGACAGATTCATGAATCTGGTGAAAACTATTTGGAAGTGATCTTGGAGATCCAAAACGAACTGGGCGTTGTGCGTTCGGTTGAGATCGCCCGCCGCGTCGGGGTGTCCCGTGCTTCCGTATCCAAAGCCCTTAGCGTCCTGCGTGATATGGGGCTGGTTGAGCCTGCGTACTACAGCGATGTCGTGCTGACCGAAGCTGGACTTGCACATGCGCGTGAGGTACGCCGCCGCCATGACCTGCTTTGCCGCTATCTGCGCGATGTATTGGGCGTTTCCGCTGATACCGCCGAGCATGATGCCTGCCGCATCGAGCACGTCGTATCCGACGAGCTCATCAACCGCCTAGAAGCGATCTTACAGGAGGAGGATAAATGATCGAGCTAATTGCCGCCGATTTAGATGGCACCCTGCTAGACAGCAGCAAAAAGTTATCCCCTGACCTCTTTCCGCTCATCCGCCGTCTGCGGCAGCAGGGTATCCGGTTTGCCGCCGCCAGCGGACGCCAATACGAAAACCTGCGCATGCTGTTCTCCGAGGTCGCAGATGAGATTTCTTTTATCTGTGAAAATGGTGCAGCAATATATGACCGATCGGTCTGTCTGTTCGCGGATGAACTGCCAAAGGAATATTTCATTCGACCGATCCAAACCGTGCGCACACACCCCAATGTGCACGCTGTCTTGTGTACGCACGCCGGTGTATTCATAGAATGCAGCACAGACCCTGTTTTCATACAGAATGCTCGGATGTATTACGAAAAACTGACCATCGTCCCCGATCTTTTGACGGTGCTTGAAACACAGCCTGCATTCAAGCTTGCCTTATTTGAGCAAGACCATGCAGAAACCGATTGTCTCCCTATTTTCCAGACACACCGCGATCATTTTAGTGTCGTACTTTCCGGTGCAGACTGGGTCGATCTCATGAACCCTGCAACAAATAAAGGGACAGGTCTTGCACACCTTGCCAGCCACCTTGGCATCCCCCTCGCAAATACCATGGCTTTCGGGGATTATCTCAATGATGCGGAGCTACTGACCACCTGCGGCTGTGCCTTTGTCATGGAAAACGGACACCCCGATGTCAAAAAACTCGCCCATCATATCGCACCATCCAATGATGAAAACGGTGTCGTGCGCGCCATTCAAAATTATTTTGCCTTATCCTGATCTGGGAGCGGAACTTTCCGCTCCCTTTTTCTCTTTTTTTCTCATTCTTTTTCTGAAGCAATATCCCTTGTATTCGATTTGATGTATTTCACCCATATCTTCTTTGCACTTTGATGTATCCCTCCACGCAGTGCTCATTTTTTTCATTCATTCTGCACAATTTTTGCAAAGCTATTTTCGTATTACATATCACTTTTGTTGGTTTTTATTTTATTTTGCATCGAATTTTTTTCGTTTACTATCCACAATTTTTACTCTGCTTTTTCAGTAAAAAGTCGTATTGAAGTATATTTCAATTTACGATATAGTTAACATAACAACCAGAACCTATTAGGAGATCATACAAGGGGGCCGTCTTTTCAGATGGGTGGTTTGCAGATGGCACAGATGCTTTCTGTTTTTGTGCGGTGCCCCCTCTCCGCTTCTGGTAAATTTTGAGGAACGGCTTCGTTTCACAGATCATCTGGAGGTAGTCATGAAAAAGAAACAGCAGCAGGCGATCAGCTTCCTTTTGGCCGCTACGCTCGGTTCATCCCTCGCCGCAGGCGGTGTACAGACCGCGCTGGCCGTGGGGGCAGGCAACGATGGTTCGGGTAAGACCGTCACCGATATCCCAAAGCCGGCAGATCCCAAGGGCGATGTGTTCAAGGGGGAAGAATGGTATGACCAGCGCAGCACATTCGAGGTCAACCGTGAAGATGCGCATACCAGCTTCTTCTCCTTTGATACCGTACAGAATGCGCGCGTGCGCGACCGTGAGAAGTCCCCTGCCTATCAGAGCCTCAATGGTCCTTGGAAGTTCTCCTTTGTGACCTCTCCGCATGAGCGCAATCAGGAGTTCTACAAAAAGGATTATGATGTCAGCAAATGGGACACCATCACCGTTCCCTCCAACTGGCAGACCGAAGGCTATGATTCCCCGAAATACACAGATACCCGCCTGCCATGGGAAGGCGTGGAAACACCTCCGCTTGGCGTTTCTCCAACGGTTTACAATCCGGTCGGTTCCTACCGCCGTGAATTCACCACGCCAAAGGACTGGGATGGCAAGGAAGTCTTTGTTTCCTTTCAAGGCGTAGAATCCGCTTTCTATGTCTGGGTCAACGGCGAGTATGTCGGCTACAGTGAGGACAGCTATACTGCCGCTGAATTCGATATCAGCAAGTATCTCAACCCAGCCGGACAGCCAAACTCCATCTCTGTTCAGGTATACCGCTGGTCGGATGGCAGCTATCTGGAGGATCAGGACTTCATCCGTCTGAGCGGCATCTTCCGCGACACCTTCCTGTACTGCAAGGACAAGAATGCTTCCCTCTTTGATTTCAATTACACCACCGATCTGGACGAAAAGTATGTGGACGCTTCCCTCAATATCGAGGCGACCCTGCGCAGCTACAGCGAGACCGCGCCCGAAGGCTACACCGTGGATGCGATCCTGTTCGATGCATCTGGTAAGGAGATCGCAAAGGAAAACCTGCCTGTTTCTTTTAAGGACAAGCAGGCAGAGATCAAGCACACTTTCGCGGTCAAAAATCCCGAAAAATGGTCTGCCGAAGCACCCAACCTTTATCAGCTGGTTTTCGCACTGAAAGACAATGCCGGAAAGATTGTGGAAACCGCCGGATGCAACGTCGGCTTCCGCGAGATCACCATTCGTGACAATGGAACAAACAAGTCTCAGATCCTCATCAATGGCCAGCCCATCATGATGAAGGGCGTCAACCGCCATGAGACCATGCCCAAGACCGGCCGCTATATCACAGAGGAGAGCATGATCCAGGACATCAAGCTCATGAAGCAGTACAACATCAACTCTGTGCGCAACTCACACTATCCAAACGATCCGCGCTGGTATGAACTGTGCGATATCTACGGTCTCTACATGATCGATGAGGCAAATATCGAGTCCCACGGTGTCAATGACCATATCCCACAGAGCGATCCCGAATGGATCAAGGCCTGTAAGGATCGTATGCGCTCCACCATCGAGCGCAGCAAGGTTCATCCATCTATTATCATGTGGTCGCTTGGCAATGAGTCCTACAATGGCGATACTTGGGCAGAACTCGGCAAGCTGTGTAAAGAACTGGATAAGACCCGTCTGGTACACTATGAAGGACACCGTGATATCCCGGAGGTCGATGTCTGGTCGCGTATGTACCGCCGCGTCAACCAACTCGGCGTAGATGACCGCATCAAGAACCCACTTGGCTGGTGGGGCGAACACGGCACGAAGCCTGCCATGCAGTGTGAGTATGCACATGCAATGGGCAACGGCGTGGGCAACCTGCAGGAATACTGGGATGTTTACGAAAAATACCCCAACATTCAGGGCGGCTTCATTTGGGACTGGGTAGACCAGACCCTACAGATCGCGACCCCGAACGACAAGATCCTGAAAAACGATGGACTGGATATCCCCGTCACGCTCAAGGGCGAACTGGTTTCCGATGGCAAAAACGGAAAAGCCATGAAGGGCTATGCGGTCTGCTATAACGATCCTGCACTGGTGTTGCGCGGCAATCAGCCGTTCACCATCGAAGCACGCGTCAAGCCGGATAAGGGCGACACCGCGGGACCGATCATCGCCAAGGGCAACGATGCATGGATGTGCACCGAATCCTACGGCATCCAGCGTGAGATCCGCTACGATGAAAAGACGCATAAAAAGGTTGCAGACAAGCTGCAATTCTACATCTATAATACGCAGTGGGACGATGAAAACGATGTATACCAGAAGGTCGTGGCTTCCATCGATACCCCTGCAAACTGGGCAGATACATGGCATCATGTTGCCGGTACCTTTGATGGAAAGAACATGAAGTTCTATCTGGACGGCAAGGAAGTCGCTTCCGCAGTCAATGAAAAAGGCATCGCATACGGCGGCAACGCGGTCGGCATCGGCGCAGACGTGACCTACGATGCACAGAACCCAAACGTCCCCGGCACCTTTGAAGGTCTGATCGATGATGTACGCATTTCCAAAAAGGCACTCTCTGCCGAAGAACTCCAAAAGCAGGATCGCAAGCCGGATGAAAGCGCACTGGTTTGGCTCAGCTTTGACCAGTTCACCGAAAAGAAGTATGCGCAGAAGGAGTTCTTCAGCTTTGGCGGAGACTGGCAGAACATTCCCGAGGGCAACCCGAACAACAAGAACTTCTGTGCAAATGGTCTGGTTTCCGGTGACCGCACGGTACAGCCGGAGCTGATGGAAGTCAAGAAGGTCTACCAGAATGTCGGCATCACCGCGGAGGATGCACTTTCCGGTAAGATCAAGCTCAAAAACAAGTATCTGTTCACCAACCTGAACACATTCGATGCAAAGTGGGAGCTGCTGGAGGACGGTGTTGCGATCCAGAAGGGCAAGCTGACCGCAGATGACCTCAATGTTGCACCGCTGACCGAAAAGACCATCCAGATCGGCTTCAAGACACCCGAAAAGCCCAAGGCTGGCGCAGAATACTTCCTGAACATCGCCTTTACCTTAAAGCGTGATACCAATTGGGCAAAGGCTGGTCATGCCGTTGCGACCCAGCAGATCGCTGTCCCGTTCGCTGTACCGGAGCAGACACAGGTCGAAGCTGCTTCCATGCCCAAGCTGACCGTTTCCGAAAAGGACGGCAGCACCGTTGTGACCGGTAAGGATTTCACCTTGGACTTCAACACCAAGACAGGTACCATCGATGCATTCCAGTACAAAAACAAGGATCTCATCAAGAGCGGTCCGATCCCGAACTTCTGGCGTGCTGCAACGGACAGCGATTGGGGTTACTTCTCTCCGCAGGCACTGGCAACATGGCGTTATGCAGGTGCAAACCGTGCCATCGTTGATGTCAAGATGGATCAGGTCAGCGACCAGCAGGTGACCTTCACCGTGACCTCCAAGCTGCCTACAACGACCGAATCCGATTACAAGCAGGTATATACGGTATACGGCAGCGGTGATGTCAAGGTGACCAGTACCCTGAAGCCGGGCGCAAACCTGCCCATGATCCCAGAGGTCGGCAACATGATGACCATTCCAAAGGAATTTGACAACGTGACCTGGTACGGCAAGGGTCCGGATGAAAACTACATCGACCGCCAGACCGGCTATGATGTCGGCATCTATAAGAAGACCGTAGATGAATTCTTTGTCGATTACATCAAGCCGCAGGAGACCGGCAACCGCACCGGTGTGCGTTGGGTCAGCCTGACGAACGATCAGGGTGTTGGTCTGCTTGCCAAGGCAGAAGGACAGATGGAGTTCAATGCACTGTTCTATACCCCAGAGCAGCTCAGCAACTATCTCCATTCCTACATGCTCCCAGAGGGACAGGACATCACCCTGCGCCTCAACCATCGTCAGATGGGTGTGGGCGGCGATAACTCGTGGGGTGCAAAGCCGCTGACACAGTATCAGATCCCGGCAGACAAGACATACGAGTACACCTACACCCTCAAGCCGATCAGTTCGAGCGATCCTGCCAAGATGATGCAGGACTATCGCACCCTGATCCATTGATCCGCTTCCTCATTTTTTTCATAATAACCTAGCTGTCAGCCTCTTATGCCATTGGTGTAGGGGGCTGATGGCTGTTTCAGCATAAAAAAACAGACCTTTCCAGTCTGTTCAGCTTGCAAAAAAGTATTTTCGCGATTTTGTTCGGGAGTGAAGCCGCCTCATACCTCCAAAATCCAAGGATCTATACCTTGCATTTCCCCCTTGACCCACGCAAGTGCGCGCAATCTGAGGTTCAGGGGCAGTTTCAGCTGAAACTGCCCCTGATACCAGCGGATCTTCCCAGACAGCCTGTCAAAGTTTTGTCTACCCAGACTTTCCAGCCTTCTGTACTGTATGACCTGTCTCAAAGAGAGAACAAGCTGAAAAGCCCTGAGGATGCAACCGCCATGATAATACCGGCAGCCACAACACCAAACGCAATAGAAAAGAACGCACGGATCGGAGGCATTTTCAGCAGGGATGCAAGAACTGCACCCGACCATGCACCGGTCCCCGGAAGCGGAACTGCCACGAAAAGGAACAAGCCCCACTTTGCATATTTTGTCACATGTTCTTTTTTACTGTTCAGCTTTTCGGTATACCAGACCGCAGGTTTTTTGAGTCCCGGCATCCGTGCAAGCCAGTCCAGCATCCGCGCAGCAAACAAAAGCAGGAACGGTATTGGCAGCAGATTGCCCAGATAACAAATCGGGAGGATCTCGTACCATGGCATCCCTGCGGCGACCCCCAGCGGTACAGCACCGCGCAGTTCGACCAGCGGCAGCATCGAAACCAGAAACAATGCGGTCTCCTTGCCCGCTGCCCCTAACCATGTAAATAAACTCTCCAAATCGTGCTCCTCCCTCACTCTGTATCTTTCGATATCTATTAAAATATTAGCAGAATTGCCCTGTCTTTGCAATGTAGTTTTGTAAAATCTATTTGAATTCTGCTTCCCTGCATTGACAGCAAGACCGATTTCGGGGTATGATGAAAAAAATATAAATTTTCAGGAGTTGACCAGTCCCATGTCTCAAATCGATCTGATTGTGACCGACCTTGACAGTACCTTGTTTTATGACCGTGAGCATGTCACCGACCGTGACCGAGCTGCCCTGATGAAATGCAAGGCGCGTGGTATCCCCTGCGCCATTGCCACAGGCCGTGAGCTTGAAGCCGTGACCCCTGCACTTGACCGCCTTGAACTTTGGGATCTTTTCACCCATGTGATCCATTCCGGCGGCGGTGGGATCTATGATATCGCTGCTGATCGAAACGAATTTGCCAAAATGCTTTCCACGGAAACGCTGTGTGAGGTATTCGACCGCTATGTGTCGCTTGGGCTTTCGTTCGTCCTTCCGATGGACAGCAAGCTCTATACCTCCCACCGGACTCCGCGTCTGGAGACCGAATCGCGCGTGCTTGCCTGCGAGCTGATCGAAGCCCCCGACCTCAAGACCATTATCTATAAGCCCATGAGCAAGATCGTGATGAACGGCGCACCTGAAGAAGTGGAGCGTGCTCTGCCCATCCTGCTTGCAGACAATGATCCGCGCTACCAGTGGCATCGCAGCCACGACAACTATGTAGATTGCTATGCACGCGGCATCAATAAAGGTTCGGCACTCCAGACCCTCTGTACAGATCTGGGGATCGATCCGGCGCATGTGCTTGCAATCGGCGACAACGAAAACGACATCCAACTGCTCGATACCGCAGGCAAGTCAGCTTGTCCGGGTGACGCCACCGACTCTGCCAAGGCACATTCCGATTACATCTGCTGTGCAGCACATGAGGGCGCATTCGCCGATATGTGTGAGCATTTCATCCCCAATTTTTGATAAAACAAGCAAAAGTCAGGCATTGTGCCTGACTTTTACTTTATAGGAACGAATGAGGTAATTTATCTGATTTTTTCCTGTGTCCCTTAGGAACGATTGTACACATGCTGACCAAAAGTCGTCTGCTCCAGTGCGCGGTGCAGAACGGGAGCCAGTATGAGCGCAACCACAACACCTGCCGTTGCATTGATGAGCGATGCCGTGATATTGGTCGTACATGCAATGATCGCATTGCGCAGGGACGGTGCACCAAGAACCATCTGCCCGATGACCTTGCTCGCGATATACATGAGAGAATAGCTGTATGCACCAACAATCGCAGCCACAACATTGCGGCCAAACACCTTTCCCTGTGCACCATTGCCATGTGCGATCAGACCACACAGACCCGCCATGATAAAGTAGCGGATAAAGGTGATCCATGCATCGGGTGCATAGACAGGGTCGATCAGATCAAACATGGTGCATCCGATCGCGGCCGACAGCGCACCGCGCCAGCCGCCTAGCAGGAGTGCCGCCAAAACACAGATGCCGTTGCCCAGCTTGATACTGACCTTGCTGCCCAGTGCAGGCAGATCGATCTTGAAAAAATATGTAGCCACAAATACGAACGCTGCCATTAGTGCGATTGCTACGATATCGTATGTTGTGATTTTACTCGATCCCTTTGTCATTTCCATAACCTCCCTTAGTGTTTCCCTTCGTGATGCATTCAGTGTACCAGTCTTCTGACCCTTTTAAAATAGTCAATTTCGGATATTTTTATAGGGTCAGAATAAAATCCATCAATCGTGCCCATACTACCCAAAAACAAGAGAGGAAGTCATTGTATGAAGCTGAGCAAAAGCGAATATGCCAAAATGCTGGAGCAGGAGTCGCCCCCGTCCCATCTCATCCGTGATATGGTTTGGGCATTTGTCATTGGTGGTCTCATCTGTACGATCGGACAGGTCGTCTCGAATTTCTTTTCCGCGCAGGGACTGGAACAAAAGGATGCTTCCGCCGCAACTGCGATCACAATGGTTTTTCTGGGCGCACTGCTCACCGGACTCAAGCTCTACGACAAGATCGCAAAGCACGCCGGTGCCGGAACGCTTGTCCCCATTACGGGCTTTGCCAATGCCATCGTCTCCCCTGCGATGGAATTTAAAAGCGAAGGCTACATCATGGGGCTGGGCACCAAGCTGTTTGCCATTGCAGGACCTGTGCTTGTATATGGCATTTCTGCCAGCGTGATTTACGGCATGATTCTATTTTTCTTCCAATAATATATGCTTTTTCTTGGGAAATAATCAGAAATAATAGCGATTGAACCGGTATACTTTCAGGTGTATAATAATGTATCATATGAAATGACGCCATACGGGTTATGGTGTTGTCTTAACACTTTATATTCGCCTTTGAAAGGACTTTTGATATCATGTACGAAACATTTCAGACGATCTCTCCTGAGCAAGCCAAAAAAATGATGGATGAAATGCCCGTTACCATTTTAGATGTGCGTGAAGCAACGGAATTTTGCTCGGGTCATATTCCCCATGCGCAAAATCTGCCGGTTGGATCGGTACGCCGACTTGCTTCTTCCGCCCTGCCCGACCCCGATGCCACCATTCTGGTATACTGCCTGAGCGGCATGCGCTCTGCGACAGCCTGCACCATTCTCACGGAGCTTGGATACAACAAAGTCTATGACTTTGGCGGTATTGCATCGTGGCCCTATGAAATCGAATGATACCATGCAAAAGGAGCCTGTTACGGCTCCTTTTCTTCGTTTTACAAGTGTATACAGATATCATTTTTTCGCCGGAATAACATTGATTTCAATTTTAGAAAGTGCTAAAATTGTACTATCCGTGCGAGAGTAAAATCTGTAAAACAACGCGCTTTCGCACAAGCGCACTCTTAATTCTATTGTAAAGGACTGTAATATGATGACTTACAAGATCACTGGATTTGAACCAGTTTCCCTATTCCACTTTTTCGAGGAGATCAGTGCGATCCCTCGCGGCTCCTACAATGAGAAGGCGATCAGCGATTTTCTGGTAGACTTCGCCAAGGCACGCGGTCTGTGGTACCATCAGGACGAACTGCATAATGTTATTATTAAAAAATCGGGCAGCAAGGGTGCGGAAAACCTGCCTGCCGTTATGATGCAGGGCCATACCGATATGGTCTGTGAAAAACGCGCTGATGCCCGCCATGATTTTGAAAAGGACGGACTTGATCTCATCGTAGAAAACGGTGTTCTGCGTGCCAACGGAACAACCCTCGGCGCAGATAACGGCATTGCTGTTGCATTGATGCTCGCGGTTCTGGACGATGACCAACTGGCACATCCTCCGCTCGAATGCGTTTTCACCTCGCAGGAGGAGGTCGGACTGGGCGGCGCAACCACGCTGGACAAATCCCTGCTTTCCGCACGCACCATGATCAATCTGGACTCTGAAGATGAAGGCGTTGCAACCGTCAGCTGTGCAGGCGGCATGCGCTTTGCCATGACCCGTACAATCACACGCCATACCGCTTCCGGTAAGCTGCTGAAGATCGATATTTCCGGTCTGCTGGGTGGTCACTCGGGCATTGATATCGACAAGGAACGTCAGAACGGCATCATCCTGCTCGCGCGTCTGGTCAACCGCCTGCTCCACGAGACAGGTGCGGAACTGGTATCGCTGGGCGGCGGCTCCAAGGACAATGCGATCCCACGCGAGACCACTGCTGTATTGGTGGTATCCGCAGACGAGATCGAAAAGGCGCAGGCACTCGCACAGGCACTCGCAGATGATTTCTCTGCCGAGATCTGTCCATTCGAGCCCGACTTTACATGCACCGTTGGTGTGACCGACGGCTCTGCGGAGGTCGTATCCAAAGAGGATGCAACGGCATTCGTCAGCGCGATCTGCCTTGCACCGAATGGCGTGCGCCAGCGCAACCGCAAGCAGGACGGTTTTGTTGTGACCTCACTGAACCTTGGTATCGCAAAGCTGGATAACACCACGGCAACACTGGTGTTTGCACCGCGTTCCTCTGTCGCTTCTCTTCAGGAGGATACCAAGGAACGTCTGTTCCTGCTGGCTGAGACCTTCGGTTTTGCCTGCGAGATCACCGGTGAATATCCGGGCTGGAGTTTTGCAGAGGAGTCCCCGATCCGCGACCTGTTTAAAGAAAGTTATCAGACTCTGTTCGGCACAGATCTGAAGATCGAGGCGATCCATGCCGGTTTGGAATGTGGTCTGTTCTCCGATGCAATGCCGGAACTGGACGCAATCGCTGTAGGTCCAACCATCCGCGGCTGCCACACACCAGACGAATACCTGCCGCTCGACTCCTGCGCGCGCTTCTACACCCTGCTCGTTGATGTTCTGGCGCGTTTGGCAAAGTAATATATTTTTGGTATCATTTGGATCCATCCTATCTCTGTGTTCGGCATAAATTCTCGTACTTTTGTATAAAAAACACTTCCCTTTCAGCTGATAAAGTGATATAATATCTCTTATATCTATCCTCGGGCTGTTTTGATACCGCCCTTTGTGCCATGCAAAACACGCACAAAAAGAGGAGTTTAGAAAGGAAAGCTATCCATGCCAAACAACAAGAATGACTTTAAGCCGTATATTCCGGCCGACCGTGTGGTTCCGGAATTTACGGTGACCTCGATCTTGATTGGTATCCTGCTTGCGATCGTGTTTGGTGCTGCCAACGCATACCTCGGTCTGCGTGTTGGTATGACGGTCTCTGCGTCTATCCCAGCGGCCGTTATCTCTATGGGCATCATCCGTGTGATCCTGCGCAAGGATTCCATTCTGGAAAACAACCTCGTACAGACCATTGGTTCTGCCGGTGAGTCTGTCGCTGCTGGTGCGATCTTCACCCTGCCTGCCCTGTTCCTGTGGTCCAAGGAAGGTCTGATCGATCCCCCCAGCATGCTCACCATCTTCCTCATTGCATTGGTCGGCGGTCTGCTCGGCGTTGCCTTTATGGTTCCGCTGCGTCAAGCCCTGATCGTTGAGGAGCACGGCACACTGCCCTTCCCTGAAGGCAAGGCATGTGCAGAGGTCCTGCTCGCCGGTGAAGAAGGCGGCGCAAAGGCAGGCACTGTATTTGCAGGCCTCGGTATCTCTGCGGCTTACAAATTCTTTGCAGATGGTATGAAAGTATTCCCCAGCGAAGTCGGCTATGATATCAAGAGCTATGCCGGTTCTTCCATCGGCGTACAGGTTCTGCCTGCGCTGGCTGGTGTCGGCTACATCTGCGGTCCAAAGATCTCCAGCTATATGCTGGCAGGCTCTACGCTGAGCTGGTTTGTCCTCATGCCCATGATCGCGCTGTTCGGCGGTGACGCAATCATCTTCCCAGGCACAAAGCCGATTTCCGCTTTGGCTCCTGGTGATCTGTGGGGCACTTACATCAAGTACATCGGTGCCGGTGCCGTTGCAGCCGGCGGTATCATCAGCCTTGTCAAGAATCTGCCGCTCATCGGCCGTACCTTTGGTCAGGCGATGAAGAGCATGAACAAAGAGCATGCAGGCAAAAAGACCCTGCGCACCGAGCAGGATCTTCCCATGCCTGTGCTGCTTATCATGGTTGCTGTGATCGCAGTTGCGATCTGGCTGCTCCCTGCATTCCCTGTGAACCCGCTTGGTGCAGTCATCGTTGTTGTATTCGGTTTCTTCTTTGCAACCGTTTCCTCCCGTATGGTGGGTCTCGTTGGTTCCTCCAACAACCCGGTTTCGGGTATGGCGATCGCGACCCTCATCATCGCAACCCTCGCACTCAAGAGCACCGGCGTGACCGGTACACAGGGCATGGTCGGTGCAATCGCCATCGGCGGTATCATCTGTATCATTGCAGCGATCGCAGGCGACTGCTCGCAGGACCTCAAGACCGGCTTTATTTTGGGTGCGACCCCAAAGAAGCAGCAGATCGGTGAGATGATCGGTGTCGTGATATCTGCAACTGCAATTGGTGGTGTCCTCTATCTGCTCGATCGTGCATGGGGCTATGGTACAAGCGACATCCCTGCACCACAGGGTACGATGATGAAGCTGCTCGTTGAGGGTATCATGAATGCACAGCTCCCATGGGCACTCATTCTGACTGGTGCTTGTGTCGCGATCGTCATCGAGATCGTCAAGATCCCTGTCATGCCGTTCGCAGTTGGCATGTATCTGCCATTCAGCCTCAATGCTGGTATCATGTGCGGCGGTATCGTTCGCTTTATCATGGAGCACCGCAAGGTTTCCGAGGATGAGAAGAAGGATTCCATCGACCGCGGTATCCTGTACACCTCCGGTTTGATCGCCGGTGAAGGTCTGATGGGCGTTATTTTGGCGATCCTCGCGATCTTCAAGCTCGACAAGAAGATCATCTCTCCCTTCTCGATCGGTCAGATCGGCGCACTGGTTGTCTTTGTCGGTCTGCTTGGCTCGCTCGCATGGGTATGCCTCAAGCGCGAAAAGAAGAACGACAACTGATTTTTTGCATGAATCTGATGCAGCCCGCCCACCCTTGGGCTGGCTGCATCTTTCTCTTTTTGAAAGGAGGCGCACGATGCGCAAGAAAAAAGAATCCGAGAATTATCTGGACTTTATCCCTGTGCGCAATCCCGACTTTGCATTCCGCACAGAGGAGGATGGCACGATAACGGTGCTTGTTGAGTGGACGGGCTTTTATCATCGCCTCGCCCAGCGGTTTTTCCATCGGCCGCGTGTGAGCGAGATCAAACTCGACACCTATGGCAGCTTTATCTGGCTTACGATCGACGGAAAAAAGAATGTGTTTGAGATCTCCGAGATCTTCCTTGCCCATTTTGATGCACTGGAAAACGGCATGACACGTCTCATACAGTTTCTGGAGATCATGCGTGACCATCATCTGATTACATGGAAAGGAGCGGACAAAACATGAGTATTTTACAGTACATCCCCTACGTCCTGCTGTTCGCCCTTGCCACGGCGATCATCTACGGCTGGGGGTTATGGCGCACACAGAACCAAAGCCGTGACCTTACCGCCATGCTGCTCGCCAAGGGCGTGTCCCGTGTGCGCAAGCACCTGCGCCGGCATGGATCGATGACACGAAAAGAGCTGGAAGCGGTCGTGAAAGGACTTTCTGCCAGCCAGCCGTTTTCCTCCAAACGGATCGGCGTGACTGACCCGAAGCAGTTTTTGGACTCCCTTCTGCCGTATATGTGTACCCAAAAGCTGATCGAGCAGCGCACTGAGGGCAGCCGGATCGTTTACGCATACAGAAAATAAATGCCAGCTTTTGCTGGCTTTATTTTTTTGAAAAATATATCCCTTTGTCACCAAACTGTAAGTTTCATCTGTTATGCTGAGTCTATCAAGGAGGTTATCTGCTATGGAAATTTTACGCTGTGAAAATCTCACAAAGACATACGGCTCGGGAGAAACGATGGTCACCGCGCTCGATCATATCGATCTATCCATTCAAAAAGGAGAATTCGTCTCCATCATCGGCAGCTCAGGTTCAGGGAAGTCCACACTGCTGCATCTATTGGGTGGCGTGGATCGCCCCACAGAGGGACAGATCTACATTGAGGACACGAACCTGTCTGCGCTCAATGAAGAACAGCTTGCGATCTTCCGCCGCCGCAAGGTTGGACTGATCTACCAGTTCTACAATCTGATCCCCACACTGGATGTGCAGAAAAATATCCTGCTCCCTCTGCTTCTGGACAACAGGAAGCCGGATCCCGAGCGATTCAAGGAGATCGTTTCTTCCCTTGGGCTGCAAGATCGGCTGCATCATCTGCCGAGCGAATTATCCGGCGGACAGCAGCAGCGTGCCGCCATTGGACGCGCCCTCATCTACCGCCCTGCGATCCTGCTTGCCGATGAGCCGACCGGTAATCTCGACCGCAAAAATTCCGAGGAAACGATCGCCCTGCTCAAGCACTCCAACCGCCGCTACGGGCAGACCATCCTGCTCATCACCCATGATGAAAAGATCGCGCTGGAGGCTGACCGCATTATCACGCTGGAAGATGGACGGATCGTCAGAGATGAGGCGGTGCATCCATGAATATCCTCCGCTCCTATACACTGGACTATCTGCGCCGCAACAAACGTACCTCTCTTTCCATCATGATCGCTATTCTGCTGGTCACCACCATGCTCTCCGCACTCTGCGGCATCTGCGTGACGACATGGACGGATAATGTACGGCTGACGAGGGAGGAAAGCGGAAACTGGCATGGCGAATTGTTTGATCGTACCTTTGGACGAGATCTCGATCTGATCGAACACTATGCCACCGTAGACGCCACGCTCATCAAAGGTCCATGGCTTGCCGCGCAGACAGATCCTTCCGACCCTAAGCGACCCTATCTGGTGTTCCGCGATGCAAATGCGGCATATTGGGATTCCATGCCCGAAAAGGATCTCATCCTTGAGGGACGTATCCCCCAAAAAGCAGGAGAGCTTGCACTGTCCAAGCAATATTTCGATGACCACCCGGAAACACAGGTCGGGGATGTCTGGCAGCTCCCGCTCGGCAGACGCACGGTCGATGGCCGTATCTTGGAGAACACCGAATCCTTTACCACAGGGGAGCGATTTGAGCACATCCAAACCGTTCCCTATACCATTGTCGGCAAGCTGGATGTCACGACCCCATCGACCACCCCTGCCTATACTGCGCTGGGATATCTTGAGGAAAGCAGTATCGCTCCGAATGACCAGATCACGGTCTATCTGCGCTTTCGGAACATGCGCGATACCTACCGCGAACTTCCCAAGATCGCGGCTGCACTTGGCTGGCAGACCGACGAATATGGACAGTACAACCTCAGATATAATGCTTCATATCTGGGACACTATCTAATCTTTCCTGATGGACTTCTTCAAAATCTATCCCTGAGCCAGCTTTCCCTGCCGCTGTCTGCTTTGACACTTGCAGTGCTTGTAGTCTCCGTGTTCGTGCTCATCATTCACAATTCCTTTGCGGTCTCTGCTGCGGCACGCCTGACACACCTTGGAATCTTATCCAGTATTGGTGCGACCCCACGACAGATCAAGGGGTCTATTCTGTTTGAGGGCATGCTCCTGACTGTGATCCCACTTCCACTCGGTTTGCTCTTTGGCTGGGTACTGGATGCAGGTATGTTTTCTCTCATTAACAGCACCAACCAAAACATGCGTGAGGCAGGAGATGTGATTTTCACTTACGGTCTGCCTGCCTGCATCCCTGCCATTGTCTTAACGCTCATTACGGTGTATCTATCTGCACGGATCCCTGCCAGACAGATGGCGAAGCTGTCCCCCATTGCAGCCATTCGTCAAGGGGATGGAGACGCACGCAAGAAACCACGAAAACACCCCATCCTGCTGCGCACTTTCGGGCTGACCGGAGAACTGTCCGCACGCGCTTTGGATGTCCGGCGCAAGGCTTACCGCACTGCGACCCTGTCTCTGATCCTGTCCTTTGCTGCCCTGACCTCGATCTTCTATATCCTGTCCATTCAAGAAGCATCCGAAGTCGTATACCCCACGCAGGAAAACCAGATCTCATTCTCTACGGAAAACGGCGTGCCACTCACGACAGAGCAAATGCAGCAGCTTCGCACCCTGCCCAATATTGCTTCCATCTCCTATTACAGTCAACTTCCGTTTTCCATCTCTGTCCCTGCCTCCATGCAGACAGAGGCTCTGCGCACGGCAGACGGTTCCTTTTCCGAGCTTTCCGAAACCGGAAGATTTTACATGACACCACAGGCGGATGATACCTTCCGCTTACAGCTTACGGTACATGGCTTGGATACTGAAACCTTCCGTACATTCTGTGCATCTGAGGGGATCGACCCCGAACCATACTTTACAGACAAAAACCGTATCATTTTATATAACAAGACCCTGTCGGATAAGCATTCGACCAGACGAGAGCCTGTGTATCACCCCATCCTGAAGCTGTCCACGGGCGACACGCTCACCTTGCATGAGCGCGTCTATAACAGCGACGCTTCCGATGCATTCCAGCCAGAGGTGACCATCGGAGATTTTGCAGAGCACCTGCCCTCTCTGATTTTTTCCAGTCATTATAATCCGATTGCGATCGTGCCCTTGGAGACTGCACAAAATCTTGCCATGCAAAACAATAACCGAAGGCTGCGTGGTCTGGATCTGAAGGGCGTTGCCTCTATTCAAACTGCACCGGATACACCTGCATTTCTTTCAGATATCAGTACTGCATCCGATCAGATCGATGCCGCACTCGATCGCTCTCACGGCTCAGGGGATTACTACATCGTAGATCTTGCAGAAAAAACGGAATCACGGCAAGGCGCAAACCGCATTGTAAAAATATGTGCGACCTTTGTTTCTCTGCTGCTTGCCCTGATCGGCTTATCCAATATTGCATCTACCGTCTTGGGAAGTCTGCACCAGCGTCGGCGCGAATTTGCCATGCTGCGCTCCGTAGGACTGTCTCCGCGCGATCTGCGTAAGATGCTGTTTCTGGAAGCCATCTTCCTTGGTCTGCGCCCTGTACTTTGGAGTCTGCCTGTACAGGCTGGGGTCATCGGTACATTCCTGTTCATCACGGAAGTGCGTATTTCCGAATATCTGCCATTTTTCCCCATCCTGCCCCTTGCTGTTTTTCTGCTTCTCGTTCTTGCTTCTATTGTGCTGTGCTACGCCAGAGGGGAACGACGACTCAGACAGGAAAATATTCTGGAAGCCCTGCGTGACGATCTGCTTTGATCTGTAAGCCACGCGTCCTGCATCACAAAACGGCTGATTTCTGCCTTATGCGGAAACCAGCCGTTTTTCTTCTGTCTGTTTCAAATTTTATGCCATTGGCGTGATCGTGACCTCGACCGAACCAGTATCGGCAGCTGGTGGTGCTGCCGCAGGCTGCGGCAGGCTCATTTCAGGCATGGGCATAGGCGGCACCGAAGGTGCATACGCACCGGAAACAATCGCTTCGAGTGCCTGTGCCTTCTTTTCCTCAAGTTCACGCAGTCTTTGCAGATCCGGCAGTTTTTCAAAGATACGCGCATGTTCTTTTGCCCTGCGATTGCGCTGATATACTTTGAGCTCCTGTTCCAGTTCCTTCCTGCGTTCTTCCTCGCGCTTTTCATTTGCACGTTCTACCTGCTTCTGCATTCGCCGTTCTTCTTTCAGCTGGCGGATCTTCTTACGTGCACAGCGGATCACATGATCCATCTCCGCAACTGCCATCTGTACTTCTTTCTTCTCATAGCCCGAACTCTTTGACACTTTCTGTCGATTTGCATACACACGCCCGATGAGTGCGCGTACATCCTGATCGGTCGTTCCCTTGGCAAGTCGTGCCATATCGCGCCCGACCTGATAGTTGAGCTTTTTCTTTTGCAGGATCTTCATCTTCTTCTGAAGTTCTTCATTCTTCTTCCGCGTATCCTCGAGCCGTTTCTGATTCATTGCCTGCATCCGCTCAAGCATGTGCCTCATTTCTGCCAGCTGCTCGTTCCATGTATCATCTTGCTCCGGATCTTCCAAAACAGAGGACCACTGTGTGATCTCTCCATTCTCCCCGATCACAGCACCCTGATTATAGATCCCATTGCCAGACTGCCGCATGAGCGCATAGATGGTTTTTCCGATCATGGCATTGCCTTCCTGCCATGCCGCATCCCCCTGAGCCATCCAGTCAAGCACATCGGGAGCGATCACGATATGGATCCCCTGTCCAGCCGATGCCGCGAACTGCAGCACTTCTTCTGAACGCTCTCCCAACTCGCTAAAGGTAAAATTCACCCATGGATACTGCTGCCGCAATGCTTCTGCGATCTGTTCCGGACTGCGTACCTGCTTGATCGGTATTTCCTGCAGCTTTCCTACCGTATAGGCATCATATCTCCCGGAGCGAACACTGGAAGCCTTAACCTGCTGTGTGTGCGTATAGCGTTTGTGCTCTCTATAGGGTGATACCCCTTGCATGGATATTCCATTCATTCGATCTTCCCCTTTCATCCAAATTTTCAGTGCTCTTATTTGATACATCGACCAAGCTAGAATAAAAATAAGCAGTTTGGGAGCTTACTGTGCCCAAACTGCTTTTTGTTCCTTGTTTGTGTGATAAAATTTGATGGTGAACCGCGCACCGCCCTCAGGCGCACAGTCTGCACGGATCTCTGCATCCTGTGCATTCAGGATCGCGCGTGTCAGGGACAGCCCGATCCCAATGCCGCCGCTCTGCTCGTTCCCGCCTCGATAGAACCGTTCAAACAGATGCGGCAAATCCGCCTTTGCAAATCCGCATCCGCTGTCTGTAATGACAAGTTCGGTAAAAATAGGATTACTTCGTGCAGAAACGGTGATCACGCCGCCCAAGGGCGTATGTTCCACGCAGTTTTTGAACACATTCATCAACGCTTCTGCGGTCCACAGGGGATCCAGCGGTATCTGGATGTCCGATGCGACCTCCAGCCTCCGCTCAATCCCTGCTGCATGCATCTGTGCCTCGATGGGCTCTATAGCACGGAGCACCAGTTCATATAGTTCCGTTGGTTCTCTCCGCAGGGTCACTGCCCCTGCATCCAATCTGGACAGTGTAAGCAGGGCACTGACCAGAGTTTCCAGCCGATCGGTCTGTGCGGAAAGCCGCTCCAAACAAGCGGTATCCTCTGGATCATCTCTGGAAAGCAGTTCGGTCAACAAGCGCATGGAGGTCAGCGGTGTCTTGAGCTGATGGGCAATATCTGCAAGGTTGTCTGCGAGCGTCTGCCGCTCCCTGATCGCCTGCTCACGGGTCAACTGCAACTCAGATACGGTCTTATAGATCTCATCCTCCAGCTGGGAAAATCCATCCTCCTGCCGCTGCAATAGACATTCTCTTTTTTCCAGCACAGCGGTCAGATAGTCGGTCAAGCCGCCGATCCGTTCTGCTCGTTTTTTCTCCTGCCCTCTCTGATGCCAGACGATCGCCAGAGAAAATAAAAAGAATACTGCCACGCAGCCTGCACAGATCCCCCAGACATACTGTCCAAAGTAAAACGCCCTTGTGTATCCGGCATGTGTCAGCAGCTGGACACCGGTTTCCGCCGTTCCCTCCGTCATCTGGTGCAGGGCAGCATAGATGCTGTCTGTCTGCTGCAAAGCAGACACCAGCCGTGCCTGATCCCCAAAAAGCCGATCTGCCACGACTGCGGTACACAGAAGCCCCAACAGTCCCCCTGCAAACAGCGACAGCACACCCAGATACCATAAGTCTTTCTTTTTCATCTGTCAGCCCTCAATTCGGTACCCAATGCCGCGCAGGGTCTGGATACAGTCCGGATAGCCGAGTTTTTCGCGCAAACGCCGCATGGTTGCCGTGAGGGTATTGTCCGACACAAATTTTCCATCAGCATCCCACAGCATTTCCAAAAGCTGTGTGCGCGTGAGGGTTTGATTTTTATGTTCCATCAGCACCAAAAGCAAGCGATATTCCTGTGCAGTCAGCGCGGCAGGAACGCCGCCGCAGGTCACGCGCGTTGCCGCTCGATCGAGCGTGATCGCGCCGCAGTGCAGGCATGTCCCCTGCTCCGGTGTGGTACGCCGCAAAACGGCTGTCACACGCGATATGAGGATAGCAAGGGAAAACGGCTTTGTAATGTAATCATCTGCCCCGAGTTCCAGTCCATGTACCACATCGGCTTCTTCATCGCGCACCGTCAGAAAGATGATCGGGGCACTGCCCTGCTCTTTGATCCATCTGCACACGGAATCCCCCGAGCCATCCGGCAAATTGTAATCGAGCAGGATGAGTTCAGGCTTTTCTTTTTTGTACTGTTCCTTCGCACCTGCCTCCGTGCCAACGGTGCAGACCTGATGCCCCACACGTTCCAACCCCATCACGACCGCAAACGTAATATCTGCGTCATCCTCTACCAGCAGGATCTTTGCCAAACCGTCTCACTCCTTTTGTGCCATGTGACTGGTGAGCGTTTGCAGGATCACATCAGAAAATATGCCCTGCTCCGCAGTCACCGCGATCGCCCGCTGCCCCACTGCGGCTTTGTATCCCAATTCTGTGGGATAGAATGCCGTATCTGCCGCTGCCAGAAGTGAGAGATCGAACAGGCTGTCTCCTGCCGCAAAGATATGCGTATCTGTGCCCAACCGCGCGCACAAACGGCGCAGTGCCTCCCCCTTATTGAGTGCACGGGGCAGCACATAGATCTTCATCCCATTGTCAAACAGCTCCACCGAAGAAAGGTCGATCCCACACCGCAGGCGTTCCATCGTCTCTGGTACATTGGTACTTTTGGTATAGACAAACAGTCCATCAACGCGGCGCACATCGAGCGCGCGGTTTGGGTCATCCTCCAGAATGGCTTGTGCCTGCTGCATCGCCTGTTCCGCAGGGGCGGCAAGCCGCTTGGAGGCTTCGTACCAGTCTGCATCCAGCTTGCCATCCACAAGCAGCACACCGCCATTGGTGGTCAGTGCCAGCTTGGGTGTCCACACTTCGGAAAACCAGATCCGCTGATACTGCTCTACCGAGCGGGTGGTAACAGGTACAAAGAGCATCTCTCTGAACACCCGATCCAGCATTTCATGACTTTGTACCGTCATATAAGATACATCCCGTCCCTCATATCGCTCCGCAAGGATCTTCCCTGCGCCGATCTCGCGCTTGTAGGAATAGATCAATGTATTATCAAGGTCTGATGCAAAAATATCCATACGATACCTCTCTCTGTTGTTGGATTTAAAAAATGCCTGCGCCCGAATGAGGGCGCAGGCATTGGATCACGCCTTGGTCTTTGGTGTCAACGCCTTGCGGATCAGATCGACCGGATACATCGTCAGTGCCATTGCACAGACAATAACCCAGCCCTGCAAGCCGAAACGCTGACAGCTGAACACTTCACCAATGATACCGCCGATGGATACCAGCACGACCTGTACTGCCATAATCGTCAGCCAGATATGCACGAATCGCTTATTCTCGCTCAGGTGCTCAAATACATTCATACCATCGCTGCGTACATTGAACGCATTGACCATAAAGCTGAATACGAACATACAGAAGAAACCGGTATACCACTGTGCCTCTGTTGCAAACTGTGCGCGGAAGAATGGAACTAGGAACCACACAATGCTGATCGCAGTCAGCCACAGGCTCATAATGACGATCTGGATCGCCATTGGCTTGCTGATGATGCTCTCATCACGGCGGCGCGGCTTCATACGCATATACTTTTTGAGTGCCGGCTCACCTGCAAACATGATAGATGCCAAAGAATCCATGCAAAGGTTGATCCACAAAAGGTGCGTGACCTTGAGCGGACTTTCAATGCCCAAAAACGGGGAGATCGCAGACACAAATACAGCCGCAAGGTTGATGACCAGCTGCATCTTACAGAATTTCAGGATATTGATATACAGGGTACGGCCATACCAGATGGCGTTCTTGATGGAATTGAAATTATCATCAAGAATTACCAGCTTACCGGCTTCCTTCGCAACCTCCGTACCGGAGCCCATTGCAAAGCCGACATCAGCACGCTTGAGGGCAGGTGAATCGTTTACGCCGTCACCGGTCATACCGACAACGAGGTTCATCTCCTGACACAGACGCACCATACGGCTCTTATCCGTCGGCAGGGCACGGGAGATGACGCGGATGCGCGGAATGATCTTCTTGACTTCATCGTCGCTCATTTCCGAAAGTTCTGCCGAAGTCAGCACCACCTCATCGCCGCCATGGTACAGGTTCGCCTCGCGTGCGATCGCCATTGCGGTCTCCTTGCGGTCACCTGTGATCATAACGACCTGAATGCCTGCTCTTTGTACCTCCTCGATCGCCTCGCGCGCCTCGGGACGTACATCATCACGGATACCAACCAAACCGATGAGCACCAGATCATCATGGATCTGGTCACGCACAAGTTCCTTTCTGCTGTAGCCGAATGCCAGCACACGCATAGCGCGGTTTGCCAGTTCATCGATCTTGGCATTGAGTGCTGCACGGTCGATCGGCACTTCATTTCCGGCCGTATCCAGACACAGGCTTGCTCTTTCCACCAGACGTTCCGGCGCACCCTTATAGAATGTACGCTTCTGCTGCGGCAGATACGCCTGACTGAATTTATTGGTACTGTTGAAGTCCTGCTGTGTGCCGACTTCACAGTCGGTACGATCCGCGAGCGCGCGGAACGTCTGCTCCCCAAGGAACTTGAGCAATGCCTGATCGGTCATGTTACCGCCCACAACATTGTGCTGGTCATCGAACAGCGCACCAGTGTTCTTGCCGATGCTCAGATGCAGAGCTTCTGCCATCTTGGGTGCAGCTTCCACATCGGTGGTCTTGCCGCAGCCATCAAAGAACTCCACAACTTCCAGCTGTCCCTTTGTGATCGTACCTGTCTTATCGCTGAACAGGATATTGAGGGAACCCGCAGTCTCAATACCGATGGACTTACGCACAAGTACATTGACCTTCAAAAGCTTTCCGGTGTTCTGCATCAGAACGAGCGCGATGACAAGCGGCAGACCCTCCGGCACGGCACACACGATAATGGTAATGGCGATCGCGACCGCGTTCATGACATCGCCCAGAATGGACAGGGCACCCGTCTGCATATATGCACTGAAGCCGCCTGCCAGCAGGATAAAGTGGATAAAGTACGCCAGCGCAATGACGATCGCACCGATGTAGCCGAATACGGAGATCTGTCCTGCCAGCCTGTTGAGTTTGACCTTGAGCGGAGAGTCCGGCTCTTTGTCCTCCATATCCTTTGCCATCTTGCCCATCATCGTTGCAAGACCGACCTTCTGAACGATCATGTAACCCTCGCCGTCCAGCACGGTTGCACCGCGGAACAGGCTGTGTGCATCGACAAAGGTATCGCCTGTAATGTTCTCCGGCACGGTAAAGCCCTCTGGAGCCTCAGTCTTGGGACACTCCTCTGCCTCACCATTGAGTGCGCTGTTGTCCACGGACAAGGTACCCTCCGCAAGGATACCATCTGCAAGGATCTTATCACCCGACTGGAGCAGGATCACATCGCCCACGACGAGATCATCCGCTTCAATGACCTTGACCACGCTGTCACGAATGACCTTGACAGTATCCTTTTTCTGTGAATCCTTGAGCTGCCGATACGCCTTGTCATTGGCAACGCCCGTCTTTGCAGAAACGAAGTTTACGAGCAGGATCGCGATGATCGTACCGACCGGTTCATACCAGTCACTCTGTCCCAGTGCAAACATGCCCAGCATGATGACTGCAATGACACAAAGGATACGGATCATTGGATCTTGGAAGCCCTCCATGAACTGCTGCCAGAAGGTTTCCGGCTCAGCCTCCGGAATACTGTTCGCACCATACTTTTTCCGACTATCCTCGACCTCTGCTTGTGAAAGGCCTTTAAATTTTTTGTGCATAAGGATTTTTCCTCTTCTCTAAAATACTTACAAAATGGGGAGTGCATACGCGCTCCCCATAGATGCCTGATGCTTAACGGAAACGCTCGACCAAATCAGCGATTCCACCGTCCTGCGTGGGCTGACCCATCGCATTGAACTTCCATTCTCCATTGTGGCGATATACTTCGCCAAATACAACAGCCGTTGCCTGATTGTACTGTTCAGTCAGGTTATAGCGGCAGATCTCCTGATTGTTGCGCGCATCCATCAGACGGATGAAGCTGTTCTGGATCATGCCGAAATGCTGCCCTCGCTGACGCGCCTGATAAATGGTAACTGCCATCACAACACGGTCATAGGTCTCCGGCAGACGGTCGAGATCGATCACAATCTGCTCATCGTCTCCCTCACCTGCACCAGTCAGGTTATCACCCATGTGCTGTACTGCACCAGACGGGTGGGTCAGGTTGTTATAAAATACAACATCCTTGGTGCTCTGGATCTTGCCATCCACACAAACGAGTGCCGATGCATCACAGTCGATGGACTGTGTTCTGCCACCCAGTCCAAAAAGCCCCTTCTTTTCCGGCTTCGCCTCATCCCAGCCCAAGCCGACAATGATACGGCTGAGCCCTGGGGTTTCCTTGGTCAGACTGACTTTCTGACCCTTCTGTAAGCTGACTGCCATATATTTTTCCTCCTGTCAGTTGGGTTTATTCGGTCTCAATACCATAATTTGCGCACAGTGCAGCGAGTCCGCCATAGAAGCCGGAGCCGATCGCATTGAATTTCCATTCGCCGTTGTTACGGTACAGCTCACCGAACACTGCGGCAGTCTCGATGGAGAAATCCTCCCCGAGGTCATAGCGCATCATTTCCTCGCCGCTCTCCTCGTTGTAGATACGAACAAATGCATTGTTTACCTGACCGAAATTCTGATTGCGTGTTTCTGCGTCATAGATGGTGACTGTGAACGCGATCTTTTCGATTTCAGCCGGAACCTTGGACAAATCAATGCGCATCTGCTCATCATCGCCATCGCCTGCACCGGTGAGGTTATCTCCCATATGCTCCACGCAGCCGGACGGGTGCTTGAGGTTTCCATAGAATACGAAATCCTGTGAGCCGCTCACCTTGCCGTCTGCCTTGAGCAGGAACGCGGAAGAATCCAGATCAAAGCTTGCGCCGGTGTCATACTGGTTGATATCCCAGCCCACACCTACAACGACCTTGCTGAGTCCCGGATTGTCTTTTGTCAAGCTGACTTTCTGTCCTTTTTGTAAACATACTGGCATAGTCTTGTTCTCCTTATCAATTCAAATATGGATCTGCTTAGCAGGTCTCGATCCCGTAGTTTGCGCACAGTGCAGCGAGGCCGCCCTGAAAACCGGAGCCAACAGCGTTGAATTTCCATTCCCCATTGTAGCGATAGATCTCACCAACCACGATGGCTGTCTCAATGGAAAAATCCTCGCCAAGATCATAGCGGATCAGTTCCTGATTGGTGTCGCTGTCCACGATGCGGATATATGCATTTGCGACCTGACCAAAATTCTGATGGCGTTTGTCGGCCTCATAAATGGTAACCGTGAATGCGATCTTTTCAATATTCTGTGGGATCGCGCCCAGATCGACCGTGATCTGCTCGTCGTCGCCATCGCCCTCACCGGTCAGGTTATCGCCCATGTGTTCAACCGCACCGGATGGGTGCTTCAAATTGCCATAAAACACGAATGCATCGGTATTCGGTGTCTGCCCATTTGCAGTCAGCAGGAATGCACTCGCATCGAGGTCAAAATCAAATCCGCCGTCATATCGGTTCACATCCCAGCCCAATCCTACGAGTACATGGCGCAGGCTTGGATTGCCCTTTGTTAGATCCACTTTTTGTCCTTTTTGTAAACTGATCGGCATAGTTAGCCCTCCTTTATGTTTTATACGCGGGTGGAAATCTTAATTCCTTCCGCCGCGCATCATTTGCTCAAATTCACCCTGAATGGCACGCAGTCGCTCGGCATCCTGCTCTCTCTGGTGGCGTGCATCATCCTGGATCTTTCGGGTATCATCAATGCCCTGCACGATGGTTTTCCATGTCTGCTCCAATGTCTCGATCTTGACCGAGCTGCCCGAAGCAAGCTGTGCGGTCATGCGCGACTGCTCTGCGGTATTCTGTGCATTGCGCAGGAGCATTTCATTGGTCTTTTCATCAAGTGCGCTCATCGCCTCCGCCTGAATGCGCTGACGCTTTAAGAGGATCGCCTGTGCCAATGCCTGCTTAAATACAGGCAGCGTGATGATGAACGCCGAATTGATCTTGCGCACAAGGTTCATATTTGCAAACTGCATGGTCTTGAGCATGGGGATGGACTGCATTGCCACATTTTCCGCGATACGCAGATCATGCGTGCGCTGCTCGAGCATCATCTGTGCCTGCTCCAGCGTTTGCAGCTCAAACTGAATGGACTGGTCGCCCGTCTGCTCAAGGTCAGTGCGCCGCTGCTGGATATAGGCAGCGATTTCCTGACAGCCCTGCTCGCCTGCAAGGATATACTTCACAAGATCGTGATAATAGTTTACATTACTCTGGAACATCTGCTCCAGCTTGCGGTTGGATTCCTTGATTTCGGACTCATACTGCTTGAGCTGTACAAAGATTTTATCCACCTCGTCGCCCATCGTGCGGTACTTATCAAGGATCTTATCCAGCTGCTTGCGCATATTGGAAAAGAGCCGTCCGAAGAATCCAGGATCATCGCGGATCTCATCGATATCGAATTTATCCATGATCTTGCTCAGGGCGGTCAGCATTGCGCCTGAGTCGTCGATCTGGCTCATATTCATGCCATTGAGCACAGCATCCGAGCACTTGGCGATCTCTCCGGCAACCTCGCCACCGAAGCCCACGATCGTTTCCAGATTGTATACTTCGATCTGGCTGGCAAGATCATCGACCTCTTTCGTGCCGACAAGCTGCTTGGTCATCTGCTCTCTGTCGTCCTGAATGTTGTATGGTACAACGTCCATGCTCGTGTCCTGCGATGCAGCAGCTGCTGCCGGTTCACGCGAACCAAAGTTGATACTCATGTATGACCCCTCCTAAAAAATCGGCTGAAAATACCCTCTCCGCCGCCTGTCGATGCCGCGGATGATAAGTAAGGCGGCTGCAGATCGTACAGATATTCTCCGGCCTGATGCTCGGTGAAAAACGGTTCGGTATAATATTTTTCTATGATCTGATAACCTGTGGGCACGAACAGCACCACATCGAAGCATGCATGGTGCAGGAGTGCCAACAGAATACTGTCCTCCAGACTGCAAGAGGCTTCGCCCGTTGCAACGACCGCGATCTTGGGGATCGCCTGTGTGAAGTCTGCCTTTTGCAGGATCCGAACGATCTCCTTGGGCAGCTGCATGGCAACGGACAGGATCTTATATTCCATGCCCTGCGAGAACGTGCCGCGAATGAGACCGGAATCGAGCAGAAGCTGCACCTTATCCAGCAAAAAGTCCTGCACCTCCGGTCTCAGCAGACCATAGGGATAAGCCGGACTGTTTTTGAGTGCCTCACGCTGGAGCTTGCGGTTTTTGATGAACGCGACCGGATCGAGCCTTGTGTCCTCGGCAGGCTGCATATAGGGCAGCCGCGTGATGCAGATGGTGTCCTCCCCCATCATACGCTTGACCTGACTCCAATACGCCCCCGTGTCGCGGTTTTTGATCCCGCTGACCTTGGCGGTCAGTACGGGTACCAGCACGGTATCATCAATGACCTCAAATCCCGGTCGGTATACGGCTTCCTTATCCCATAGGATGTAGATCTCCTCGCACATGGTTTGCAGGGAAACCGCGGAAGCCTTTTGATACTGGTGCGCACGATATAATCCGGAATCCTGATACAATGTTTCGGTAAGTTCCTGCTCGGCATGGTAAGCTGCCGTGCGATAGGATACCGCATCTGCCGAATCAGGGAAATGCGCGACATCCAGCGAATCGGGATACACGCGCTCGAAAAGCAGCCTATCCTTGAGGAAGCACTGCGCGCCCTGTTCGGGATAGATCTGCAACAGATCGATGGGCATCCGCGCCAGAAAGCGCAGGAACAACGCCTCGAACGCATTTTGGCAAACACCAAAATAAATGAGTACGGGCAGCTTGCCCACGCTGTATCCTTCAAACAGCTTCCGACAATAGCGGTTGAACCAGCACACGAGATAAACCCCTTTGTTCTTGATGCGCATGACCGGTTCGTTTTCCTGTTCGAGTTCATGGAGCAGTTCCACGAATGCACGCCCTGCCGCTGCATCCAGCTTTTGGTTTGCCATAGGCTGGAGCATGGGGAGCAGAGCGGCGATGACCTGCGCCGATGTCTGGGCATTGGTTCGGGCAACGCGTGCGGTCTCCTCGGGCGTTGGGATGGGCAGTTCCTCCAAAACGGTCACATGCCGTCCGGCATCCTCCAGCTTTTTGCGCCAGAGGAACAGATCCCTTGTATACGAAGATTTATCCTCTACCCCAAAGATCCGAACGAACATGGTGTAGATATAGTCTGCATGTTCGCCGCGTGCGGCTGGATCGGTGAGGGAATCGGCAGGAAGATTGCCCGAAAGCCAAGTGTTCGGTGCAATGATCGGCGCATTGGGGAACAGCTCTGCCGCGGTCTTGGGTCTTTGCGGCGGCTGTACTGGCGGTTTGGGTGCAGGTCGAGCGGCTGGCGGATGTTGTGCCTGCGGCGTGGGCTGGCTGGGTCTCTGTGGCGGTGTCGCGGAAGCCGATGGCTGTACTGCCGGTCTCTGCGGCGGTGTCGTGGAAGCCGATGGCTGTGGTGCCGGTCTCTGCGGCATGGGCGGCCGATAGGTCTTGACCATCTGCTCCAGCGAAAAATCGGGTGGAAATGGCTGACTGCCTGCCCATGTACATAGCGCGGCATATTCATTCTTAGGGTCAAGCGTTTGATACTTGGCATCCCCCTTTGGCTCGATGAGCAGGATATCACAGCCTGCCCGCGCCAAAATACAAAACAACTGAAATTCATGGCTGCTGAGTTCGCCGTCATACAGGATGCGCGGCATGGGATCTTTCCCAAGCAGATGCAGGAGCTGCTCAAAACGATAGTACATCCAGCATAAAAACTTTGTGTATGCATTGCGCAGCATGTTGTCATTTTTCCCCTGTCTGCGCTGCTCCTCCAGCACATCGAAGATCGCCTGTGAAAGCTGGGTGCGCTGCAAATCGCTCAAACGGGGCAGCCATTTTTGCAGCTGGGCAGCAAAAAAAGCTGGATCACAGGTAAATGCATCGTCCAAGACACGATGCAGATAATCCAGCTGATTTCCGTCTGGATTTTGCAGTTTTCCCGTGATACGCAGAGGCATTTGTGCCCGTTTCTGCATCGCCTGCTCCAAAAACTGCGCAAGTGCCGGACCATATCCGGCGACGCGGCAAAAGTAGCCGCCTGACGGCTGACGTGCGCTGAGCGGTTTCCAAAAATCTTCAAATCGTGTCATCTGTGGCTTTGCTTGCATGATCCCTACACCCTGACCCTACCTGAAATGCTTTGACTTTCGTCAAGTAACGTGTCAAATGATATTATCACTTTACCATTTTTATCATGATTTTTCAATAGATATCCAATTTCAAATGTTTACAATTTGTAAATATTTGACAAATAGTTTGTCATACATCACGAAGCTGGCGGATGATGCCGCAAGCCTTGTAGTTTTTGAGCGGATACGGCTCGACCTGCACCCCTTTTTCCTGTGCGAGCTGATACAGGTGGCGCAGTGCCATGTCGTCCTGTACATCCTCACGCACGAGGATCTTCCACGGCAGGCGGCGGAGCAGAACGCGTGTGGCTTCTCCAATGCCCGGCTTGACTAGATTGATGTCCGAAATTCCGAAGTGCTGTGCGATCTGCTGGGTCTCCTCCAAGCCGCTGTGGTCGAGGGTCACAGTGGGCAGGGATGGCGCACTGGCAAAGCGTGCCGCCACGGTATCAAGGAATTCATAGGAGCGATCGTCTGCACGCAGTTCGCCGTAATACGCCGCCCCATGAAAATCGTTTTCCCCGATGAGGTCCGCACGCAGGAAAGTGCGGCTGACCAGCCCTGATACGGTACAGTTAAGGCAGGAGCTTGGAATGAGGAAATCCTCATGCGTGCCGCACAGAGCGGTAAGCCCTGCCGGATCGGACAATACCGCAAGTTCTGCGCTGACGCCCTGATAGGCGGCAAGTTCACGGCGCAGCTCGGTCAGGATCGCACCCTTGCCGATCCAGCCATCTATGAACTGCAACTCCTCTGGCGCATACTGCTCTAGCAGATAGTTCATGGCGTTGTGGTCGATGCCCCGTCCGCGAATGATGGAAATACCATAATGCGGCGCATCGATGCCATAGCGTTCCCTGAGATACCATTTGAGCAGGATACCGATGGGTACGCCTGCACGCGCAAGCGATACCAGAACCACCCGCTCGCCCTTGGCTGCATAGATGCGTTCAGCGCACTGGCGCACAGCGGCGGCGGTGCGATCGGTCTCGTTCTCGAGTGCCTGCTTGTACGCCTCGAGATATTTTTCACTTGGCACATATTCCTGCGGCAGCATTTCGCAATAGGATCTGCCCATCTGGATCTGTACTTCTCGCTCCTTGGTAGACATCGGCTCTACCAGTCCTGTGATATCCTTGAGGAGCAGGGTGACGTCTTCCGGCCGATAACTGCTGTTCATATAGACCTCCAATATTCCGACTTCCAATCAAACAGAGTGATTTTCGTATTTCCAGCCATCTTTAGTGCCGCAAGCAGGCTGGAAAATCCCTGTTTTTCCGGCTCAGGGGCATCGGTCACGATGCACACATAGTCATACGCCTGCAAGTCGTAGACATAGGTCGTGCGTTTTGCATCATAGAGACTTTGCAGGGTATACCGGCTGTGCAGGGGATACTCCGGTTCTGTGCTTGGCTGAATGGGACTGCGCGTCGTGGCATGAAAACGTACCGTATGCCCCTGCTGTTCGAGCATACGTCCGGCGCACAGACCGGCATACATACATTCTTCCGTACCCAGCACCAGCACACGCGCAGCATCCTGCGGCACGCGGTCACATACCGCCCGTGCCAGCGCGGTGCAGGCATCGGCATAGGCATCCGCACGCCATGCACAGGAACGGATATTGGGCATACCGAGCAGCCGGACATGCTCTGCCGTCTGCATATCGGCTTGCTGCACCGGATATTTCTCGCCGTCACAGCGATATTGTCCCAATGTGCGCTCCATTGCCGCGTTGTCGGTATGGAGCAGATAGCGCGTCCAGATCCCCTGTGCATCATACCGCTGTTTGGATTCTTCTGTCATACCGTTGAGGATAGACGCGACACCAAAGGTCACGCCCTCAACGGCATACGCCGCTTTGAGCACTTCGATCAGGTGCAGGATGGTGTTTCCGGTCGTGACCTCATCCTCTGCAAATACCACATGCTTTGCCCATTTGAGGGCAGGTCCCAAGCCGTCCCGTGTAATGTACTGTTCGGTCGCATGGCTGTGCGTTTCCGAAAAACACAAATATTTTTCCGCGGCGGTTTTCGGCGCAGCGTTTCCGCTTTCGCTCTCCTCGTCTAACCGAGCCTGACCTATGCTATCCTTTCCTTCCCTTTCCTCTACTGGGTTAACCAATGATTGACCATTGGTTAACCACTCCAACTTCTCCGCGCTGAGACAGGGCTTTTCACAGGTGACTTCCCGCGTGGTCTGCATAAGGACAGCATTGGGGAGTTTTGCCGCGATCGCCGCACCGATGGCGGTTGCAGTCTCCGCAAAGGCGATCACAAGCACAGGATCTTCTCTGCCAAGCTGTGCTTCGACCTGCTGTGCCAGCGCATCAAATACGGACAATGCCACAGACGGGCTGACCGGTACATGCTTCCCCTGTGATGGGTTTACAAGCAGATAGGGTCTTTTGGTGTTGTTTTCGCGCACAGCCGTGCGCACCAGCTGCTGCCGTTCCAGTTTCATTTCTGCACCCCATAGATCTCTGCAAGTGTGCAGATCTTGTGTGCCCACTTGGTATGTGTCTTGTATTCGTTCATGCGTCCGCCCTCCGCGCTATTGGATACCAGAAACTCCTTGTTCTGTTCCATGCCGAGAATGGCGTGTGCATCTGCATAGTCCTCGCGTGAAACGCGAAGCACCTCATTGACGACGGAAATCTGGTTGGGGTGAATGACGGTTTTCCCGATGAAGCCGCCCAGCAGTCCCATGCGCGTTTCGCGCAGCATCCCCTCACGCCATGCGCCGTCCGGATCATCGAAGTATTCCCAAACGGGGCCTGATACCACATAATCACGGGAGAAATATGCAAGGATATCGCTTAAAATGCGATCCACGCACCGGATATCATGAATGGTTTCGGTCACGCGGCGGCGCAGCCCGAAAATGCTGCAAAAATCATTGCCGCCCACGCGCACATTTAAAATACAATCCTTGTCTGCATCCAAAAGCTGTTTCATTTTTCTGAGACAGACCTGTCTGGTATCCGGTTCCGCGAGGTCATGGCTTTCCATGATGGGCATGAGATAGACCGGCGTGCCGCTTGCTGCCCGAATCTTTTTGACCTCTGACAAATATACTGGAATATTGTCCGGCGTACATTTGGGCGCAATGAAGCCGGTCAGCACAGTGCGTCCCTGTCCAAGCTGTGCATAGAGACGCCCGATCTGTGCAGGCTCTCGCACCCGAATGAAGATGAGGGGGCAATAGAAATCGGTTTTTTCCTGTGCGATCCGGTTCAAAATATGTACGACATTGCGTTCCGCCTCCGGAACTGCCTGATCGCTGATGCTGTCCTCCAGACATAGGGCAAGGGAATACGGGGTATCAAAGCGTCCTGCAATGACACTTTCCGCAACATGTGCATGATTGGCAGGCGTATAGAGCAGTGCCCCGACCTCGTAAGGGGAAATCCATTGTGACATATCTAGGTGCCTTCTTTCTTGCGTCTTTAAATACACAGATCTCTCTATGGGATCCCCAAAAATCGTGATGCAATGCTTTTGATCATGTATCATGGGGAATATGCGCTTTTGGTTTATCATATCACAGGTTTCGTTTCCTTGGCAAATTGAAGTTTTCAGGATCTCCGTCATTTTTCTTCCTTCCCTCTACCACAGTCCGCCATTATATGCTACAATAATCACAACAATCACCAGCGAGGGCAGGTTTATGACATTGTTTTCTATCCGTCTGAACCCCATGCAGCTTTCTCATCTTGGGGCATTTCTGAATATCCATGGACGTATGCACAACAACCAAAAGGATCTCTACTTTCTAGAGTGGCTGGGGCTTCCGGAATCCGCCGAGACCCTGAAGCAGACCCTTTCCGCGGCGATCCAGCGGCAAAAGGTCTGCTGTCTGGGCGCGCATCTGCTGCCGGCGGCTGAGCAAGCCGCAGGCTATGCTGCCGCGGCACAGGCGTTTTTGCAGGGCAGCACACAGCTTCCGCATCTTTCGGATGTGCTTTCCACGGAGCAGCTTTGCTTTGCCTTGCAGCATACCAAAAGCACCCTGCCGCCGTCTGCTGTCCGTCCCGATGTGTTTGCGCGGCTGCTTTGCACACTGGATGCCGTCCTGCCGCAGCTTTTTGCGGCGCAGACAGCGGACGCGCCAAAATGCATCTGGCTGGGCGAACCTGATAGAGATGCACAGCTTCTGCTTGCCACCCTGCCCTATCTGGGCTGTGACATTGCCGTCGTGCGCCCTGTGGGCACACAGCCGCTGTTTGCGGAAGCCGCCGTGCATCAGGGTATGGCAGATGCCGCCTTTTCTGCGCAGGCGTTCCTCTCCGACCTTGTGCCGCAAACCGCCGCACCATGCACGGCGGCTGCCCCCTCTGCGCGTCCTGCCCTGAAGCTGCCGCCCCATCCGCGCCGCACGCCATCGCCTGCACCGCGTTCCGCCTCCCCTGCGCCGCCGATCCCTCCTGCCGCGCCCAAGCCGCGCGTTTCCATCCAGCGTCCTGCGGCTTCCCCCTCTGCCGGACAGACCGCCGCGCGTGCGCCGCTGGACTATGAAACGCTTGCCGGCTTTTCCACCTCGGTCGTCATGATCGATGTATTGGACGATTTTGGCGAGGTACAGTCCTCCGGTTCGGGCGTTGTGCTTGCAGCCGGCGGTATCATCATGACCAACTTTCATGTCGTAGGACGCGGCAGCCGATATGCTGTACATTTAGAGAACAGCGACGCTGTATTTGAAACCGATCAGCTTTTGAAATATCATCCAGATTTTGACCTTGCCCTGCTCCGTCTCCCCGGCTGCAATGTGCCGCCCATCCCACTCTATCAGGGCGCAGCACTTGTGCGTGGTCAGTCCGTGTTTGCCATCGGCAGCCCCCTTGGACTGTTCAACTCGGTTTCGGACGGCATCATTTCCGGCTTTCGCGAAATCGAGCATAAAAAAATGATCCAGTTCACCGCTCCCACCTCACCGGGCAGCTCGGGCGGCGCATTGCTGGACCGCTATGGCAATTTGATCGGCATTGTGACCTCCGGCTTCCGCGATGCACAGAACATCAACCTTGCCGTTTCTTATGAGGTCATCAGACAGTTTGCACGCGGATTTCTATCCGAATAATGTGATACAAAGGAGAATTTACTTATGCGAAAGGCAATCGGGACCCGTGAAAATATTCGTATTTTAGAGGAATTTGAGAGCGGCGGTCTGCGCGTTGAGGTGCTGGAGTACGAAAAGCTGTGCGGCCTGACCAGCCCCCACATGGCAGAGGACGTCTATTTTATGGAAAAGCAGCACATCCGCGCCCGTCAGATCGCGCTGTACCTCAACAACGAGAAAGTGACCATCGAGCGCGGCGCAATGAGCTATTTTCAGGGCAATATTCAAATGGTCAGCGGCGTTACGATGGGCAATGCGATCGGGCGTATGTTCCGCGGCGCGGTGACAGGCGAGCAGATGGCACAGCCGGAATACACTGGAACCGGCTTGCTGGTGCTGGAGCCTTCTTTCCGGCACTTCCTCGTGCTGGAGCTTGCCCCAAATGAGCGCATCACCATTGATGACGGTATGTTCTACTGCGCACAGGGCAGCGTGAGCGTCCGTGCCGTTGCCCAGCGCACGCTTTCTTCCGCGGCACTCGGCGGCGAAAGCCTGTTCCAGACCGAGCTTTGCGGCCCTGGTATCATTATTCTGGAATCCGCTGTGCCCATGAGCGAAATCGATGTTATCGAACTCAATAATGATGTGCTCAAGGTCGATGGCAACTTTGCGATCCTGCGTTCCTCCAATCTGGATTTCACCGTAGAGCGCAGTGCCAAGACGCTGGTTGGGTCAGCGGTCAGCGGCGAGGGACTTGTCAATGTCTACCGCGGCACAGGCTCGGTCTGGCTCGCCCCCACGCTCAAGATCTATCAGTCCATGCATACACCCGTCATCTCGTCAAGTTCAAATTCTTAATTTTTATGCACAAAGACTCACAGACCGCATTTCTTTGCGGTCTGTTTTTTATTCTCTATTTTATAGTTCAAATTCCCGATCCTGTGCCGCCCTGCCGCTGCCCCTTACCCAGTCCAACACCGCGTATTTTTACGCTTTGATCCCTCTCTTGACTTCTCCCCTCAATCTGCTATACTATCTCCCATAGAATCCAGATCATTTTGAAAAAAGGAGGTGGCATCTTCTCAATGGCAAAGGAAAACGCGCGAAGTGTCAATACATTTGAAGAAAACATGAAAAAGGCGTTCACCGAGCTGCTTGTCCTGCATATCCTTTCCGAACGGGATTTTTACATCGCAGAGCTGTCCGAGGCGATCGCGGAACGGAGCAATGGCGTGATCGCGATCAACCGCCCGTATGCCGTTATCATGCGCTTACTGGAATCCTCCCCACCCTATCTCACAGAAATCAAGCGCAGAGAAAATGCTGAGTCGCGCATACGACAGTATTATTCGATCACAGAGCAGGGCAGGGAATATCTTGCGGAACTGCTCGCGTCCTACCACAAATATATGCCTGCGATTCATGCTATTTTGACCTCAGGAGGGAACACCGTATGAACCGTGACACAAAAAGATATCTCAGAGAGCTGCGCGCCGAGATCCCATGCGGCTTTTTTAGAAAAAAGAAGCTCATACAGCCTTTTTTGACCTCGCTCGAAAATTTTCTCTCTGAAGCTCCGGACGCTTCTTATTCAGATCTCGTAGATGCTTTTGGAACGCCAAAAGAAATGGCTGCTACCCTTTCCGAAAAGATTTCGGACGCTGACATCTATCGTTACAAAAAGACCAAAAAAATTATTTTTGCCGCTGTTATATTCGCTGTTCTTTTGCTCTCTGCTTGGACATTGTGGGCATTGTATGATAGGAGTATCCCTGTTACGATCGTGCAAACCACTATTATATATGATTAAATCCGATAGGAGTGATATAGTTGAACCGTGACACAAAAAAATATCTCAGAGAGCTGCGCGCCGAGATCCCATGCGGCTTTTTTAGAAAAAAGAAGCTCCTACAGCCATTTTTGACCTCGCTTGAAAATTTTCTCTGTGAAACTCCTGACGCTTCTTATTCGGATCTCGCAGACGCTTTTGGAACGCCAAAAGAAATGGCAGATACCCTTTCCGAAAAGATTTCGGAAGCTGAAGCGCAAAAATACCGAAGAAGACATAGATATATTTCTGTTATTGCTGTATTGGTAATTCTTTTGCTTTCAACATGGATCATTAAAATATATCGAACAGGTATGAACGTAGAAGTTATCCGAACGATTGTTATATATGATGAATAAACAACGGAAAATTTACTAGGGACTATCTGAAACAAGTGAAATACCTCTTTTATTCACAAAAAATGCTCAGTTTTCTGAGCATTTTTTGTTTATTTATCACTATTTTCTTTCATTGAAATAATTTAATAATACTTAAAAATATCTATTGACAATAAAATGCGACAGGACTATAATACAGACAAGTTCTACACAGATCACCACCTTTGTCCAACTACATTCGCTGAACCGATTCCATAGCTGGATCCTATGCCTATGTGTGCTTTGTCAAAGATGATCGATTCGGGCGATCCATTCCAATTTTCATGGATATCACTTTTCCCAAAACAACAGAGGAGGACATAAGAGATGAAAAACTATTTGAAAAAGATCACACTGACCGCACTGACCGGTGCCGTTCTCACCACTGGCATGTCCGCATTTGCAGTATCGGATGGACAGGCAAAACTGTTCAGCCCTACCATTTACTTAGAAGGAGAAAAGGCTTATTGCCAGAATGCAGAGGGAAAGCGGCTCGACTACCTGCGCTATAAGAATACCGTCTATGTGCCTGTCCGCACAGTTGGCGAATGGATGGGAAAAACCGTTTCCTATGATGACGCGTCCAAGTCCCTCCGGCTCAATGGTGCAGCTAACAAGGTATACCACCGCAAGCATACAGATGATGCAGTGAGCAAGGATGTACGGGAAAAGCAGTTAGAAAACGGCGTTTCTGTCAAGATCCGAGATGACATGAAGCTGGTTGTCGATGGCAAGCAGAAGACCCTCAAGGATGCAGCAGGCAAGGAAGCCTACCCGATCAACTACAACAACACCAACTATATTCCGATTCCCACTGCCGCAGAGCTTTTGGGCATGACCATCAAGCATCCGCTGGAAGATGATGAGCGTTCATCTGTTTTTATGCGCACACCACTGACAGAGGAGCAGGTCGCACAAGGCAAGGAATATGTTGATTCCCTCTTCAAAACCTTCTCCTATGCTGCGCTCACGGCTGAGGGTGTAGATCTCCCTGATGTTTTGCGTGCGTATCACCACCTTGATTTCAGCGACATGGCTGGTTTCATCGGTGATCCCAACCCTGTGGACAATGAAGATAGCATCTTTAGATTGATGCGCCGTTCAGCAAGAGACCCAAAAATGTCGATTGATGCAATCAAGCGGTACGCCGAACTCGGCATAGAGACGATTAACAAGATGACAGCAATCAAGAAGCCCGATCTTCCGGTGCTTGATATTTATTATGAAAATATGCTCGCTGACGCAAAGAATGCGATCGCATCCTGTGAAGCAGTCCTCAAGGCCATTGCAGACGGAAAAGACCTCAAAACGTGCGAAGATCTGATGCTGATGAGCACGACCAAGAGAACATCCGCGTATGATTTCTGCGAATTCGTCACAACTGCTCCTTATCTGATGGAAGATGTTCTGCTGGAAAAATAAATCATGCTCCCTTTCTGACAGGCTCTTTGATTCTCCCCGTTTGGTTGTTTCTTTTCTCTTTCTGCCTGTTAGTTTGGAATAGACACAAATGCACCGAGGTGTCAGAGCCTCGGTGTATTTGTATCCTTATATAACATCGATTTTGATTTGAAAGGAGCATCCTGTACCTATGAAAAATATCTTGATACGGCGCGGTGCGGCAATGCTTTTTGTACTGCTTTTCCTGTTTACAGGCTGTGCATCCCAGCAGCCGGACGAAACAAAAGAAGATACGCCGCAGGTGCAGGCGATCACACCGGAGATCGACGGCACTATGCTCAAGATCACCCAAGAGGAGATCGATGCGGTGGATTCCGTGCTGAAAGCATGGGTCGCAGCACAGGGCGCACATGATGAAGCTGCACTGACCGAAATGAACGCAGAAGAACTACGCCTGCCGCATGAAGAGGGTTGGGTCGTCGATCCCACGCTCACCGTCACCCATTGCCGAATCCAGCGATGGGGCAACATCGAACAGGGTGTGGAAGCGGATATCTACTACACATTTGAAACCGCTGATGGCGGTACGCTCTACGGAAAAGAGTATGTTTTTCTGGAAAAACCGGACGATTCTTGGCAAGTAACCGTAAACTATCTCTCCACCAGCGAAACGCAGTTTGAGGGGGATGTCCCTGCCCCACTGCCGCAAGAAGATACCGAATAATGCTCCCTTTCTGACAGGCTTTGAACTGCCCCCGTTTGGTTGTTTCTTTTCTCTTTCTGCCTGCTCACTTGGAATAGACACAAATGCACTGAGGTTTTTGAAACCTCGGTGTGTTTGTATTTGTTTGTATGAAACGAAATATATACTTTTTATCTATTTGTTGGAACGCATCAAGATTTGGATTGACAAACAAATATAGCAGGATTATAATACAGACAAATAATTATGAACTTTCCAAACTATTTATAGCAAAATAACCGTTATGGAGGGATAAAAAATGGAAAACAGCACAGGTTTGCAGCTTGTATTGCTGACGCTTAAAAAAAGTCTTTTCTGGATCATTCTTTTGGCCCTCGATCTGTCACTTTTTCTGCACGATATCTTCATGTTGCATAAAATTTCAACGGGATATATGTTGTCACTTATCATAACATCAATATTCCTCATAAGTGATCTTCGGGAGAAGTATAAACAGGTCGTTGGCGCGTACAATCATTCAAAATAAGGAGCTATTATGGAAAAATCTATACAAAAAGAATCTTTATTCTCTCTCAACACGGTGCAGCTCAAAGTCATTGCGTGTATTTGTATGCTCATTGACCATATCAATACATTTTTATCTGGTGAAATTTTCCATGCCACCGGTATCAATATTTCTTTTTTCACGATTGCACCGTTTAATTTTGATTGGTTGTATGCGATCGGACGCATTGCATTCCCGATTTTCTGTTTTCAAATTGCAGAAGGATGCCGCTATACCTCGAATATCAAAAAATATTTTTTAAGGCTCTTCCTGTTTGGGATCATAACACAGCCCGTTTATGCGTGGGCACATGAGTTCGAGCACTCAAGCAACGTCCTATTTACCCTTGCGCTTGGCGTTCTGTGTATTGCAATGTTTCAGAAGATCCAGCATATAAACGCTGCACGCTTTGTACAATATCTGCTCTGCACCCTTTCCCTTGCGCTGATTTGGTTTGTTTCCGTTCTCTTTAAAACGGACTATTTCCAGCTCGGTGTTCCGTTTCTTGTCGGTTTGTACCTGCTCAAAAATCGAAATCATCAGGTGGCTTGGACGTTTGGTTTCTTATTTATCCTATATGTCTTGTACAGCAATTGGAACGGAATAGAATTTACAGTCTTTTCTCATTGGACAATCCTTTTGGATACCTTGCTCATCCTTGCAATTTCCTGTATTTCTCTTTTGGTCATACACGCCTATCGCTATACAAAAATGTCCTATCATCAAAGCTGGTTTTACTGGTTCTACCCCGTGCATCTTTTGATCCTCTGCATCATTCGATGGGCGATCGTATCATTTGCATAAAAAAGACTTCACAGGGTATATTAGAAAACAATTGTTGCGGAGGGATAAAAATGAAATGTAACACACATTTCCAACTTGTATCACTGACACTCAAAAAAAGTCTTTCGTGGATCATCCTTTTATCTGCTGAGATATTGCTTCTTGTTCATGATTGGGTGACCTCGGAAAAAATAACACTCTTTTCTATCATATCAGTAATCATCACATTGATCTTTACGATCATTGAGTTGAGGGACAATTACAAGAAAGTAGTGAATGAGCAAGATCAATTCAAATAAAATCATCATTCTATTCTGGGATTATCACACAGCCAGTTTTATGCGTGGCACACGCGTTCGACTACTCAGGCGACGTCCTGATAGGCACATCGGGGTCATACGACCCCGATGTGAGACTGTCGAAAAACTTCGACAGTCTTTCCATGGGGATCCAATCCCCCTGGATACAGAGCCAGTTCCAGTAGAAACTGGCTCTGATACCCCCGGTTTCGCGCCCGATGGCGCGGGTCGAGGGCAAAATCCAAGGCACATGTCCTTGGATTTTGAAAATTTCAAGTCGCTTTGCTCCAATAAAAAACAGCGAAAAACCTTTTTCTACAAGCTGACATCGGGGTCATACGACCCCGATGTGTTTTTCTATCTTCTCGATTCCATCCCCTATGCCCATCTATTTTTGAAATGCTGGGTTTGTGCGAAAAACGCTTTGACAATTTAGAAGAACCCCTGTATAATAAGAAATAATATATACAACATGTAAATGACCACAGACAGACACAGCCTGAACCATTTTATTTCTGATCAACTGAAAGGAGCCATTACAACTCATGTCCATAGTGCTGTCCTACCGTGCCTTTCGCGCCGAACCCTTGTCCGAGGACGAGGCGGCGGCTATTGATATCGTGATCGCACGGTACCAGTCCGATTTTGAATACCGCGATACGGCTGATGCATTCACCATGCATCGCTATGACCCCAGCACCCCCGAGGTGATCTGCTCCGGCACCATCCATCTGCCGGAAAATGACACCGAGTCTTATACATATTGGACCTGCTGCCTGACCGATATCCGCCGTATTCTGGAGGATGCGACTTGGTATGTCTCGCTGGGTGATGCGCTTTTGGGTTGGGATGAAGATGATGGCTGGCTCCTACCGGAAGCATAAAAGAAGATCCGCCTTTTCCTACTGAAAAGACGGATTTTTTTACCCCCATATCCTTTTTGCCTTGTTGTACCATTCCAAGCGATTCTGCCAGTTCCGCGGCACAGGCGCGGTTTCCCCGTCCACTGTGATGCATTTCCCATCCTCACTGAGCGTGTAAGATACACCCTGTACGATCTTCCCCAACGCATCGTTCGAGATCGTCCAGCCATTGATGCCATACTGTGTGGCAAGGAATACCTCCGGCGTATTGCCCCGATTTTTTGCGTAAGTGTTTGGATTTGGCGCAGGCGAGGTCTTGCCCACGCTCCATAGCCAGCAGGCAGATTCCCACGGGTAACGCTCGGCAATATAGGACGCGGTATCCGAACCTTGAAAGGGATCCCCCATCGCCTGCAAAAACTCCAGCTGCTTTTCCCGATGCGTGATCTGCAAATAGCCTGCACCGCACTCATTTCTGTTGTACCCATGCGACTCGTAGTAGGCATCGCCCCCCTCCTCCAGCACCAGCCGTCCGGCATCGGTTTCGCTTGCCGCCGTCGCAAAAAACATCGTCACGCTGGGCGCAGAGGTGATCTCGTATTTTGTCATAAGATCATTGAGATGCTCCAGTTCTTCATGGGATAAATGCTGCTTCCACCCAAGCTGATGCAGCTGATGCGCACTGACGATCTCCCCACTCCATACATGGCGCACGATCGAAACGCTGCCAGCAACCAAAAGAACAAGCAAACTAACCGCGCCGAGCAGCACGATCATTCTGCGCCGCCGTATGATCTGCCTCTTTCGTTTGCTCATACGCTTTTTTGGAGTGCTCGTCTGTCTTTGCTGTACCTTCTGTCTCTCTGCCACATTGTCCCCTCCCCACGCTGTCGTTGTTTTCAGTATACGAAGCTGTTTATCCATTTGTCAACGCTTTTGGAAAAAAGTTCCATATTTTGGAGGAATCCTATGGTATCCCATGCTAAAAAAATTGCGATCATCGGCGCAGGCGGAAAAACCACCTTGCTGGGTCTGCTTTCTGAAAATAGACGCGATCACCGCGTTCTGCTCACCACAACGACCCACATCCGCCCCGTCTATCCACCGCAGTCCGATCGGTTCTGTGCGTCCCCCTCAGCAGAAGAACTGCGCACCGCCCTTTCCGCTGTCGGGATCACCTGCGCTGGAACGATGCACGGCGATCGCAAACTGAGCAGCCTGCCCGAGCAGCTTCTGACCCTTGCCGCCGAACAAGCCGACTATATCTTCTATGAAGCCGATGGTGCGCGCCGTCTACCGCTCAAGCTCCACGCCGCAACCGAACCTGTGATCCTGCCTGATACCCTGCACTGCGTCATCGTCGCCGGACTATCCGCGCTTGGAAAACCACTTTCGGAATATGTCCACCGCTACACCCTGCGTCCAGACTGGACAGCTTCGCCCAATCGCCCTATAGATTTTGAAATCATCGCCGCCTGTGTATTGGATGCCGCGCGTGCAAGCGGTCTTTCGGCAGATCGCCTGAGTGTGCTGCTCAATCAAGCCGATGCCTGTTCATATCCCTGCGACGCACTGGTAGACTATCTCGGCGCACAGGGTCTGCGCTGCACAGTCACCAGCCTGCAAACAGACGGTTTGCCCGATTTTCTTGCCGCGTTCTAAAAAATACTGCCCCAATGGAGTACATCCAAGGGGCAGTATTTCTTTATATCTTATGTTTGATAGGGCAGATAATCCGCCGGAATATCCAAGTCGGTAAAACTCCTTTCTTGCGCCTGCGCAGCGAAAAAGGTCTCGTCCGGATGCTTTTCATAGACCTGCCTGCCGCCCCGATCTCCTTTGAGCCCACAAAGCTCCTCCCAAAACCGCATAGGGAAAATGCAGGGGCTGCTGGGTCTGCCCTTGACACAGGGAACAATGATCTGATCCCTTTCCACAAAGATCCTGTACAGACCTTCTACCACTTCCGGCGCAATGAATGGTTGGTCTGCATTGATAAACAGGATGCCGTCCGTGCTTTTATCCACAGCCTGTGTACCGGCAGCAACCGAATGCCCCATTCCCAGTGCGGCATCTGGTGAGGGGATCACTTGCAGCCCCTGCTCCTCTGCGTATGCCGCGATCTCACTCTGGTTGGTCACGATCAGCCGTGCTGCAAAGGGCAGCTGCGCTGCAACATCTACCGCATACTGAAACACTGGCTTGTCTTTCAGCGGTAAATGCAGCTTATCTGCACCCATTCGTCTGGATAACCCAGCCGCCATGACTACGGCGGTCAGGTTCCATCTTTCCTCAGATAACAAGCTCATAAACTTCCTCGATCGCGATACTTTCCTGTGCCAAAAGCCCTGTCAGTGCCTGCTTACAGGCAGGCGGCGCACTCCATGCCAGTCCACAGCCAGCCGTGATCTCACGCGGCACAGGAATCAAACGCCCATCCTGCCCCAGCCTGCGAAACAGAGCCTCGGCTTGCATGGCAGCCGTGGTTGTATGGAACGTGATCACCACGCGGGGCTGCTTTGTCCTCAGCATTCCCTTATCCTCCTGCCAGCTCGCATACGGCGCGAACTGCCCGATCGACTTCCTCCTCTGTATTAAAGTAGGAGAAGGAAAAGCGTACCAGTCCATCTGTGCCCAGTGCATCATGCATCCGCGGCGCACAGTGCGCACCCGCTCGCGTACAGATCCCGTAATCCTGCGCGAGTGCGTCCGCAACTGCACCTGCGTCCTCCCCTGCAAGGTTTATGGACACGATCGCGGTGCGAATCGGTGCATCCCAGTCACCATAAACCAATACATTCGGGCATTGTATGATGCCCTCACAGAACCGACGCGCCAGCCGATCCTCTTTTTCATGGATCGCGGCGATCCCGACCCTTTCTATAAAATCCAGTCCGGCAGATAAGCCTGCAATCCCCAATACATTGAGCGTGCCTGCCTCGAGTGCGTCCGGATACTGGTACGGATGATAGCGGTCAAAACTATGCGCGCCGCTTCCGCCCACCTTGAGCGGACGCACAAAAACACCCTCGGAAACACAGATCCCACCCGTGCCCTGTGGGCCAAACAATCCCTTATGCCCCGTAAAGCACAGAACGGAGATCCCCTGCTTTTGCATATCGATCTCCAGCGTTCCTGCCGATTGCGCCGCATCTACAATGAATAACAGATCATGCTTGCGGCAAAATGTGCCGATGCGCTGGAGATCCAGTACATTGCCGGTCACATTGGATGCATGTGTGCATACCACCGCCCGTGTGTTGGGCTGCAATGCCGCTTCAAAATCCATAAAAGAGATCCTGCCCTTTTCATCGGCTGGCAAAACCGTGAGCTCCGCCCCTGCTTCCTCCATACAGTACAGCGGACGCAGGACGGAATTATGCTCCAATGCCGTCGTAATGACATGATCTTCCGGATCAATCAGTCCAAAGATCGCGGTATTGAGTGCCTCGGTCGCATTGTGCATAAAGCAAACATGACTCGGGTCAGGCAGTCCAAACAGCGCGGCGATCTGCTCCCGACAGCGCAGCACTGTGCGCCCTGCCGCAAGCGCAGGTGGGTGCGCCCCCCGACCAACCGAACTTACGGTATCGAATGCGCGATCCATCGCCTGACGCACTTCGTTTGGTTTGAGAAAAGAAGTCGCCGCTGCATCAAAATAAATCACGAGAAAGTGATCCCCCTTTGTTTTGCAAGACACAGTACGGCTTCCACAACACCGCCTGCAATATTCCGCGCCTTGTCCGATATGGTATTGCAGTTTTTCTTTTGTTCGATCCGCGGATCGATATCTGCAATTTTAAGTCCCTTGGTCACGGCGAAATCCGAGCGGATGAGTCCGCGCACAACGCCATCCAGCGTCGCAACGACCGGAGTTTCCCCGATACGCGCAATGATATCCCCCTGCCGCACGATGCTTCCAATGTCGATTTCCTGCCCCTCTGCATCCCGAACCGATTGCAGCGTTCCGGCTGCCGGCGCATGAATGACACGATCAAGGTCATGTCCCGCGATCAGCCCCGGAACACCTGTATTGGGCAGTGCCGCGCCGGTATACAGGATGCGCCCCAAATCGTGTCCGCGCATGGTCTCAATGACTGCATCCACATCGGTTCCGGCAGTAAACCCTGGACCCAATGCAATCGTAATGGGTGCCATGTCCTTATGTGTGCCCAGATTGCGCTTGGCAAGGATGGCATCCACCAAGGCGGCTGGTTTGATCGTTTGGATACAGTCCGCGGAGGCATCCACCACAAGCGGTACTGCACCTTCCGCCCAAATGCGTTCTGCCTGCGATACCTCGGCAATGCGGCGACAGGTCACGCCCTCAACAGTCGCACTTTCATCATAGACCGCCTCGGACAATGCCACCTTCCGACGAATGGCAGACGGACGCTCACATTCTGTCACCAGCACGCGAAAGCCGCAGTTCACCAGACGCACGATCACACCGGTTGCCAGATCTCCTGCACCACGCACAACAATCCACGGTGTCATGGGCGGATCACCTTCCCTGCACACATCAAAATGTCTGCGATCGCATACATATTGGTCACCGAGCCGACCGCCAGATGCTCTGTCAGACCATAATGATTGAGGCAAGTACCACACACCAAAACCTCTGTACCGTTTTCTTCCAGCACTTTGAGATCCTGCACGGTATCCGCTCCATGCACGGCGAGCTTCGCGCCGCTATTATATAACAGTATGGTTTCTGGTGCTTGGTCAAGCTGGGTCAGCGCATAAATGAATCCTTTCATAAGTGCCGCACCCAGCGCGTCATCCCCTGACCCCATACAATTTGAGGGAATCACGACGACGGTTGGCAGCCTATCCACTTCCGGCGGAAACGGTGTCGGCTCCATCATCTGAAGTGCCTGTCCGATCGCCTCTCCGGCATCTGCCATCACCGCGGACAATACATCCGTGCTGATGGGCTGAATCAAAACGCGGAAACCGCCTTCGATCTCGCTTGATTCCGCATAAAGCCCCATTTGCTGCGCCATTTTCTCTACATTTTGCCGCGCGATCTCGTCATCTACGATGGTAATGACCGGCGTACCCTGTTCTTGGATCGCTTTTTTCGTCTCAATAACAGGCTGTGGACACAGCTTGCCGCGTGCATCTATGATCGTTGCCATAGTCTCCTCCTTTATGTTTCCGGTTCAGATATCTACAATGATTTCGGTATCCATGCGCGGGATCAGTTCTCCGATCCTGCCGCAAGGCAGCCCCAAAGCTGCAACCTCCTCCACGAACGCATCTGCCTGCTCTGCATCCATTGCAAACAGCAAACCACCCGAGGTCTGCGGATCAAACAGCAGCTCCGCATCGGCAAAGGGAACGCCCTGCATCCGCACACGTCCTTCTGCAAAGTTGCGGTTGCGCTGTGCCGCCGCGGTCAGGTAAAATTCGTCTGCATAGGTACGCGCCTCTGGGATCACAGGCAGACGATGTGTATAGATCCGCGCCGAGAGATCAGGGCGCAGCATTTCATGCAGATGCCCACAAAGCCCAAAGCCTGTCACATCCGTGCAGGCATGAACGGAATAGCGATCCGCGATTTCTGCCGCATATTGATTGAGCATCGTCATCGACCGCATTGCCAGTGCAAGTGCTTCCTCTGAAGCGGCATCCATACGCGCCGCCGTGCAGACCAATCCCACACCGAGCGGCTTCGTAAGAACGAGCGCATCGCCTACCTTTCCGGTATTGTTGGCACGGATCTGTTTTGGATGCACCACACCGGTCACAGATAGTCCATATTTCACTTCGCTGTCTGCGATCGAGTGTCCGCCTGCAAGTGATCCGCCTGCCTCTATCACCTTTTCATTGCCGCCTTGCAGGATCTGCCCCAGAATGTTGAGATCCATTTGTTCGGGAAAGCAAACGATATTGAGTGCCGTGCGCACCGTGCCACCCATCGCATAGATATCACTGAGCGCATTTGCCGCCGCGATCTGCCCGAATATATAAGGATCTTCCACCATTGGCGGAAAAAAATCCAATGTCTGCACGATTGCCAAATCATCTGTTAATTGATAGACTGCCGCATCGTCGCTGGACTCTGCTCCAATAAGCAGGGCAGGGTCTGTCGGGCGCGAGAGCTTGGACAGCACCCGTTCCAGTGCCGCAGGCCCTAATTTTGCCGTACAGCCTCCGCCGCGGCAGAATGGAATGGCTTCCATTCTCTCACATCCCTTCAAAATATTGCTGCACCAACCGATCGAGCTGCTGCTGTGCCGCCTGCTCGAACGCACGGTATCGCTGCAAAAAGTCCTGTGCAAACGGGGTCAGCACAGCACCCCCACCGCGTACACCTCCGATTTTCCGCTCGATCAGCGGCTGTTCCAGCTGTGCCTCGCTGTTTTTTATAATATTCCATGCTTTGTTATAGCTCATACCCATTTTCGCAGCACTCTGCCGCAGGGAGCCATGTATCTCGATCCCCTCAAGCAGACAGGCAAGCCCGGGGCCAAACACTTTTTGACCGCCATATTGAAGGCGCAGCAGGGTGTCTACCATGATCGGCTTTTCCATTTTCATTGTCCTCCTACCTGCTTCTCTATCCCATACAGAGTCATTCTATTTTAAAATATACAGATTATCATTTTCGAAAAATCTTTATCCACCTCTACAGATGTTCCACATCTGTTCTTTTTTCATTTTATCATTGAGCCAAACGAAAAGCAACCGTTCTTTGATTTTTTGCATAACGCTCCCTATCCCACACAAACGCACACGAGATCAGGGATATCAAAAGCAGTTCCTACCGGAACTGCCCAGCTTGTAGAAAAAGGCTTTTCGCTGTTTTTTATTGGAGCAAAGCGACCTAAAATTTTCAAAATCCAAGGACATGTGCCTTGGATTTTGCCCTCGACCCGCGCCATCGGGCGCGAAACCGGGGGTATCAGAGCCAGTTTCTACCGGAACTGGCTCTGTATCCAGGGGGACTGGGTTCCCCTGGAAAGGCTGTCGAAGGTTCTTCGACAGCCTCAGCAGTTCCTACCGGAACTGCCTGTGAAATCCAGTAAAACTGAACTCCCTTGGAAAACCTGTCCAAAAAGGTCACCGAAGGGTGGTCTTTTTGGATTGTAAGTTGGTATAATGAACTGGGGTGATCCAATGCTGGTAAAATACGGAGAATGCCAAGTTCGAAAAAAACAATAACTCGGCATATCTGGCAGGACTGGGTAGAGCTTGCCGAGGATGCTCGACACACAGCCCGATACAAAGAGCTGTGCAGGGTACGCCAAGAGAAAATAGAGCGTGTATTCGCAGATGCAAAAGAAAAGCATGAGATGCGATACACCAACTACAGAGGTCTCACTCAGGTAACAAACTGGATGAAGCTTAAATTTGCTGCCATGAATCTGAAAAAGCTGGCAGTATGGAAATGAAATCGTCATGGTGGAGAGCCGCAAAAGCACCAGGCATCCATTTTCAGTTTTTAGAATCCTATTTTTGATGTCTTGAAATGCACAAACCCCATTCTGGACTACGCTAGAATGGGGTTTGTCTACAGTCTGGATCACGCCATAGAAATGGCGTGATTTTTTTGTTTTACATAGTCAGATCTCATACGGCGTTCGGGTATATTTCTCATTCTCCACATCTATGACCTCGACTAGTGCCTGATCCCCCTCATAGACCCAGCACTCGATACGTTTGGGCTGAAAGCGGA
>JAHHRO010000010.1 GCA_020025755.1 Butyricicoccus sp.
AGTGCCTGATCCCCCTCATAGACCCAGCACTCGATACGTTTGGGCTGAAAGCGGAACAAACGCTCATTGGACAGGCTGGAATAATGGGCATACGATTTGGGAAAACGCTGTGCAAACACTTCACAAAAATCAGGATGTTCCATTGGGTGTCCCAGCTCCTCACAGACCCCCTCGATCTGGATATTATCAATACACAGTGCTGCATTTGCATTGCCGATCAATTGTTGATACTTCCGAAAGGTTCGATCGGTCTGAAAATAGAACACGCCGTCCTTCTGCACCGCACTCATCATCCTTGATGTAACCCGACCGTCCAGCGATGTAGAAAGCACCATACTTTTTCCGATGCCAAATTCTTGAAGGAATTCACAAAACTTTTCTCTGAATGTATACATCACAAATCACCTCGGTCTATTATATCATCATTTTCTCCCGCGGAAAAGCACTTCAAAGCCGTTTCAAAAAATAATACCGTGTTGTGCCGACAAACGGGAGATCTGTCACCTCGGCAATACAGGTGTACCCCATTTTGAGATAAAATCCCTTTGCCTGATAATCCTGTGTGGTCAGGTGGATCGTATGGAGTCCCAATGTACGCACATGTGTTTCCATGGCCTCCACCAACTGCCGTGCGATCCCTCTGCCGCGAAATTCCTTTTTGACCGACAGCAGCTCCATATAGCAGCTTTCAAACATAGTCTGCGCGAGCAAGCCGCCTGCATACACACCCTTTTCTGCAAACGCAAGGGAGATCGTTTGCGCATTTCTCGTTGTCCTGCCTGTTTTTTCGGTCAGTTCCGCAAGCAGCATGGCGTCCAGTGCAGCTGCATTTTCTGCCTGATCACAGCAAACAATCATGACGCATTTTCCTCTTTGTAGTCAAAGTCGGACAGTGAGATATCGACCTTTTTTCCAACACTGTCCACGGCACGAGTCAGGTTCTGCTGCATCTGCTGTGCATACTTCTGCAAGTCGGCGGCATATCCCTTTTTTCCGGAAAACAGCGAAGCCGCAATATCTCCAAAATCTGGTACGACTGGCTGGATCACGCCATAGACCAGTTCAATATTTTCGTTCTCCGCCACCGGATTTTGATAGGAAACGCTCTGCTCCATGGCACAGCGATAATACTGCCGCATGATCTCATTCTGGATATCCGCTTCCCCCAGATCCTTTCGGATCGAGATGAATCCACCCTGTGCCATGAGCTGCTGCTGATATTCATACGAATACAGATATCTGAGATACTCTGCCGCAACATCAGGATGCTTACTGCTGGACGAAATGCCCATCCACCCTTTGGCAAACGGACGAATGGTTTTCTCCTGCTCCATCCCCTTTGGTGCAGGTACTTTCATCACACCGAAATCAAGCGCAGGGTTTTCCTGCTCCCAGATTGGGATACACCATGCCCCCTGCATGATAAATGCTGCCTTGCCTTCTCCAAACAGCTTTCGCGCCTCAGGCGCACTCAAAGCACCAGTATCCGGATGAAAGCTCTTATCATCACACAGCGACTGATAGAAGTCGAATGCACGCATGACCTCTGGACCTGCAAAGGTGTTTTCCCCACGCTTCAGCAGGATCTGCCCAGCCTGCCCCAGCTTCGCGCCTGCGACCTCCGCAAAGGCACGCAGTTCGATGTCCATACGGTTCTTCTGTGCCCCACTTGCAATGAGACCGTAATATTTGCCTTTGCCGTTTTCTGTCACCTTTCTGCATACCTGCCGAAAGGTCTCCCAATCCATCTGCTCCACTTCTTCGGTCACACCTGCTTCTCGCAGCAGGGTCTTATTGTAAAAGATCATCGAGCTTGGAATATCGACCGCCTCTGGGAGCAGATAGATATCCTCCCCTTTCATGGTGATATTCTGGCTCAGGAATTCTGGCTGAAACGCGGCAAAAAATGCTTCCTCCAGATAGAGGTTCATTGGAATGAACCAGCCCTCATTGACAGCCGTAGAAAAAGTGACCGTAGAGGGCAGCGGGAACAAGTCGGGAGCGTCTCCCGAGCGAATACCCGACAGCATGGTTTCATTGAACTGTGCTTGTGTGAGCGTTGTATAGTTGACCGTCACATTGGGGTGATCTTCCATGAAGCGTGCATTGAGCTGTTCGCGTGCCGCCTTGGTGCTGTCACTCCAGTCCACCACATTGAGCACCACTTTTTCCGTTTCCGGTGTGTGGATCTTCTCCACCTTTCCAACGCCTGTCTGCCCCTCTGCGTCCTGCGGCACGACCTGTACGCCGCCGCATCCCGTCAGACAAACAGACAGCATGAGCAGCATCCCAAAGAACCGTTTTTTCATCGTCTTACTCCTTTACTGCGCCCGAAATGCCCTGAATGAAATACCGCTGGAACAGCACGAACAAAATAAGCATTGGCAGAATGGTGATACAGGCACCTGCCGCAATGCTTCCCCAGTCCACGATGTTCTCCCCCTGAAACGAATAAAGCCCCACCGAAAGGGTGCGGATCTCAGGCTTGTTGACGGAAAGGATCAAGGGATATAGGAACGAATTCCATGTCCAGATCGACTGTGTAATGACCACCGTTGCGATGACCGGCTTTGCCAGCGGAAAGATGATTTGAAAGAACACCTGAAACGCGTTTGCTCCCTCCAATACCGCAGACTCGCGCAGGGACCCCGGCAAGGAGCGGAAAAAGTTTGCAAACAGCAGGATAAAGATCACATGCGCACCGCCGATCTCAGCAAGGATCAAACCGATGAGCGAGCCTTCGCAGTGTAGCATCCGCAGGATCTGGTAAACCGGAATGGTGAAAAAAATCGTCGGGATGCCCATGGAAAGCATCATCAGCGCAGACAGCAGCTTCTTCCCACGAAACGCAAAGCAGCCGATGATATAGCCTGCAAATGCCGTGACCATAAGTACGATGAGGACGGAAGCCGCCGTTACGATGAGGGTATTGAGGAAATACTTGGAAAACTCTGCTTCCTGCCATGCATGGATAAAATTTGCAAGGGTCATATCCGAAACGCTGAACAACTCAGAAAAGGTATTGGTGTTTTTACTGCTCAGCGCGATCAGCAGCATGATGAGGAACGGGATCGTCCATAGGATCATTGCCGCAGCCAATAAAATTTTCTTAAACATTTGCTTCAGCCTGCTTTCTGTTGATTGCGGAACAATTTCACGATTAAGCTGCAGATCATCACGAACATGAGACATACCACCACAGCCGCACTCGCATAACTCAGTCTGGGTGCACCAAACGAGCTGGAAAATGCTGTGCGATAGATATAGGTCGAGATCATATCCGTTGAAAAATACGGTCCGCCGCCTGTCAGGGTCTGGATCATATCAAAAATCTTGAGCGCATTGAGGAACGTGATGCTGCTGACCGTCAAAATGACCGGCTTCATCAGGGGGATCAAAATATAGCGCAGGAAACCAAATTCCGTCACGCCATCGACCTTTGCCGCCTCGATCGCGGTCTTAGGTACCATCTGAAAACCTGCGATCCAATAGATGAACAGCGTACCGGTCTCTTTCCAGACCGTGATCAGTACGATCATCACAAATGCCCATTTTGGCTCCATGAACCATTGCAGCTTTTCCAGTCCCATCCCATGAAGCATAGAGTTCACAACGCCGTCATAGCTGAAAATGCTCTTCATAATGATGCCAATTGCAGCAGGTGTTGCTACAATCGGCATGATAAAGATGATCTGCGCAATTTTCTTGGATCGAAAGGTGCTATATTCCACGAGATAGGCAAGCAGGAACGAAACGGCAACCTGAAATACCGTTCCGATCAGCGCATAGAATACACTGTTTTGAATGGCACTCCAAAACAGTCCATCGTGCAAAAGCTCGCGATAATTTTCCAGTCCAATGAAGTTTGCTGTCTTGGTGATCCCATTCCAATTCAGCAGGGAGTAAAAAATATTGAGCACGATCGGATAAAACTGAAACACTGCATACAGCACGAGCATTGGCAGCAAGAATACAGTTATGATCCGTCTATCTTCCTTTTTCTGCATCATTTCACCTTATAAAAACATTGGTGTATTATAACCGGAAGCCTGCGTAGTTCTTTGCGACCTCGATCACACGGTACACATCCAGATTCTGCTGGAAGCACATTTCATTCCGGCGAATGAAATCGAGCACATCGCGCCACTGCTTCTGTGCTGCCTCGTTCTGGCCTGCACTGATGAGGCCTAGAGCGGCCGCCAGCTTGACAACATATTCTCTGTGATAGCCAAGGTTCTTCCACTCTGCCTTCTGCTGTCCCGTCGTCTCCGTCGTGTTCTTCTCGATGACAGCCAGCATATCCTGTGCCAGATTGACACACACGTCATATCGCGCAGACAAAACTGGATTCAGGCGATCTCCAATGGCATTGAAATAGTCGCAGGAGGAGTACGCAGACAGATTTTCCAGATACTTTGTGACCGTCTGCCAGTCTTCCCCGTACATGCTGCCGAAATATTCCGCCTTCAGTTCCTCATAGGAACGGGTGTTGTTCCACAGCATATGACCCATGACATAGTTGGGGAAGTTATGTGGGAAGCCTGCACGCAGTTCCTGACAGCTGATATAACCATTGAGATGCAGATTTTTCAGGAACTTGATATCGCGATAGATCACACTGCTGATCTTCATATACCCAAGATCGCCATAGTGCGCACGTCCAAGCGGATAATCATAGACAAAGCTGTCGCCATCGAACATTTTCTGCCATGCAAACAGGTAGGAAAGGTTTTCCTCCAAAGAGTTCGGCAGAACGATCTGGTTTCTCACATACGGCTTTGCTTCCGGTATACCATGGGCATAGTCTACATCGGCGTAGCTCATCTCAAAGGTACGCGTGATGGGCGCAAACATCATGGTGAAGCGTTCTGGATGGTTGAGCTTCTCCGTCTGTGGTGCAAACAGCAGCTCATGATACAGCAGGAAGCAGATCTTGGTATCCAGCCCTTCTTTGGTCAGTGCCTCATCCAGCTGGTTGAGGATACGGATATACTGGTCAGATGGGATCTCCTTCCGGCACTTCTCGCACTCACAGATATTGTTACGCGCATCAGACAGCCATACATGCAGATAATCGACATCCTTGCGTGCCTTGGCATAGTCTACGATAAGCTGGGTCATGCGGTTTCCAACCTCCGGATTTGCAAAATCCAGACTGGTCAGGATGGGTGCCGTATCGAACAGCTCACGCTTGCCGCCCAGCTCTGCGACGAGCGGCTTCTTGTCTTCCGGCAGGGTCAGTCCAGATTCCCAGCCATACTTGGAGGAAAATCCGAGCACCTCTCCCGTCCAGCCATGCCCAACACGATGATGCACCACGCCGCGCTTCAACATTTCCGCGTCGATCTTGTCGCTCAGCTGCTGTGCAATCTCTGTGCTGAACGGCTCTGCCTCTGCATAGGGATTGAACTCGTGGGTATACCATCTTTTAAAGAAGGAATACGGATTTTCAAACTGGATGAAGAAACTGTTCATTCCGATCTTGGGCAGCCAGTCGATGAAGTCCTTGAGGTTTTCATAGGAATCTGCACCCTCGATGCACACGCCTCTGTGCCGGAAGCTCGCAGTCTCATCAATCGCCAGCATTTTCTGCTGAAAATCTTCCTCTGTCTGCTTCTTTACGACCTCATTTTTTCTCCCAGGTCTGATATAGTATACACCAAACTCATGAAAAAAGCGATAGACCGCGATCAGCAGACCCACTACAGAATTGGACTTGATGACACCCTTTCCGTGCGCCATGGTGATCTGGATATGATCCATACCTGTTTCTTCGGTCACCCTGAATTCCAGATCGGCTTCGGTCTTGGCGCAGCTTATCATTGCTGCGCCAAACACCCGATCCAAATAGTATGCGATCTCACTTTCCAAGAACGCCTTGTTCTCGGCTTCACACCAAACCTTTACGTTCATTTTTATTCTCCTTCTTCCTGCTCTGCCAGTAAGTTTCTCTTGTCCGCTGCCTTAAAGAATGGAAAGTAGATGAGGAACGAAACAGCGACCAGAACGATCTGGAGCACTGCGCCCTTCCAGCTTCCTGTTGCAAGGAATCCACCTACGATCGGAGGTGTTGTCCATGGCAAAGTAACACCTGTTGTATAGGGTACCAGTCCCATTGCCATAACGCCATAGGTCAGGATCGCATTGACGACCGGAGTCAGAACGAACGGGATCAGCATGATCGGGTTCAGGACGGTGGGGAATGTAAAGAGAATCGCTGTGTTGATATTGAAGAGTGCGGGGATACCGGATACCTTACCCAGCGTCTTGTAGGACTTGCTCTTGCTGAAGAACATCAGGCACAGTGCCAGACCAATGGTCGCACCGCCGCCGCCAATGTAAACGAACAGATCCATGAACGGTGCTGTGATGATATTCGGCAGGGCTTCTCCGGCTGCCTGTGCGATACGGTTTGCGTCTGCGTACTGGATCCACAGTGGGTTCATGACTGCGCCCACGACCTGACCGCCATTGACACCACAGAACCAGAACAGGGAGTTGAGCAGGACTGCCACAAATGTACCGGGCAGGGTGCTTGCAATCAGACCCAGTGGCTTACCGATCACGATGGATAGGATGGCATTGAGGCTGCCAAGACCGCTGACTTCGATAACTTTCAATACAACTGCGAAGAATGCGAGGATCACGATGCCCGGGATCAATGCCGAGAATGACTTACTGACTGCATCCGGCACGCCCTTCGGCATTTTGATGGTAATGTTCTTCTGGATGAACCAGCGATAGATCTCAGCAGAGACCATTGCGACAACGATCGCTGCAAAGATGCCCTTGCCGCCCAGCATATTGTACGGGATACCGGCAACGCCTGCTTCGCTCATAATGGACGGGGTCATCATCAGGAACGTACCGATCGCCAGCACGCCGGCAGATGGACCGTCCGTCTCATACGACTCTGCAAGGCGATAGGCAACACCAAATACCGTGATGAGTGCCATAAGACCAAACGAGTTGTTCGCCATATTGGTCAGCAGTACATCCAGTCCGCCATGTGCCTTGAGCCACTCTGTCCAGGTTGCGATCGGAAAATCTTTAATCAATGTAAAAAAAGAACCGAGCAATACGAGCGGCATTGCCATCATGATACCTTCACGCAATGCTTTCAAATGCCTTTGTTTTCCGATCCGCTCTCCTAATGGTGCCAATTTTCCTTCCAGAAACTCCAAAAATTTTTTCACTCTAACCGCCACCTTCTACGTTTATTTTGTAATTTCATACTACACGCTTTTATCCCCTTTGTAAAGTTTTTATTTTATTTTTATAAATAAAAGATGTGGCTCAATTTTTGTGCATTTTTTACAAAAGTATTCCTTTTCCCTCATTTTTTTGTGATCTTCTCAGAATATATTCACTTTATTTCGATGTACAAGTAAATATATATATCTTCCTTCTGTTTTCCGCAGGTTCCATCACCGCTTCTGCAAAATCACTTGTTTTTTTATTTTAATAAAATAAAAAGTATCCTCTGTAAATTCACCAAAAATGAATGATCCTGTAATTTTTTTGAAGAATCCGATTGTGAACAGACAAAATACATGATACACTAAACATATATCGGAGTTTATCCACAGACCGATGTGCGGCACTTTTGCTCCCTGTATCACAGATCTCGAAACAGACTTTTTCATCTGTATCAAGCTGGAAAAGTGCCAAAATCAGCCAAATCACTTGTGATTTTCGTGCTATCATGGAGAAAGGACTTTTTTGCTCATGTATAAAAAAAACTCTGATGTTTATGCGCAGCATATTTCTTCTGTTCTGGAGTTTATGTACCGCAATCGCAGAACCTCACGCATCGAGATCTCTCAGGCCACCCATCTGACTCCAGCCCTCATCACTGCCATCACCAACGATCTGACGGAACAGGGCTGGATCGCTGAGACCGGCGATGAGATCAGCCATCTCCCCGGTTCCGGACGCAAGCGCAAACTGCTGACGCTCAAACCCTTTGCATTGTATGTCATCGGCATCGAGATCAATCTGCGCGGTATCTTCGTCCGCCTGACTGATACCCTCGGAAACGCGCTGCATGAATCCTGCCTGTCTTTTGCCTCCTACGATGTCCAAAATATCAACACAGAAATCACCGATCAGATCCAGACCTGTCTGCACAAAGTCGATCCCAATCTCGTTCTTGGGGCAGCGATCGCTGTACCGGGCCATTTCGACTACACATCCCATACCATCATTTCCAACAATCCACTCTGGCAGTCTTTTCATCTCGATCACATCTCTCAGCACTTTGACTTTCCCTTTATCGTAAACAATAACGTGGAATGCATGTCTCTTGGCGAGTATCTCTTTCATCCTGAGCATTGTCCGGATAAATTTTTATTTTATCATATCGGACACGGTCTGTTCTGCTCTTACTTCAATGCAGAGCAAATGGGCATCAAGGAAAATCACCACATCGGAGAAGTGGGACACACCGTCGTAGATCTCAACGGTCCCCTGTGCGAATGCGGAAAAAAAGGCTGTTTGCAGACCTATATCTCGGAATCGTGGCTCATCAAGAACGCAAAATTCCTGTTCGACCGTTCTTCCAACGGGATCTTGCGGAGCCTTGTCGATTCTCCAGATGCAATCAATATCGAAACCATCATCAAAGCCTACGAGCTTGGAGATTCCTATTTCAGTCATCAGATCGATCAGGGCATCCGACTGCTCAGCATCTCGATCGCCAATATCCTCATCATGCAGGACAGTGATAAGATCTACCTCAACAGCAAGCTGTTCGAGCATCAGGCATTTCAGGCGCAGACTATCGCACTCGTAGAAGAACAGCTCAGCTTCCTTCCAATCAAGCAAAAGATCGAAGTCAAGATCGTAGACTTCGATCCATTCCGCGGCGCAAATGGCGCCTGTGCGCTCGCTGTCCTCGCTTTCTTTATCAAACACAAAAATTTCCTCAGCGCGATCCATACACCAAAAAAATAATTTTCCACAAAGAAACAGGCAGGAAATACGGGTATTTCCTGCCTGTTTCTATACATTTTATAAACACAGTGCTTTGCAGCTCATTCCTTAAACTTATCCAGTCTCTGCTTGGTCTCCAGTCTTCTCTGCCACATTTCTTCTTCCGTCTTATAGCCTCTCTGCTGCGCCTGATCCTTGGTATACTGTGCGCCAAAAAGCAGATCCAGAATATGAACGGCGTCCTTGCCGCCTGCCTGCATGGAGCCACGGCAGGAACCGCAATAGGTCACGACATGATCCTGCGGCATTTCAGCCGTTCTTCTCTCATACAGCCGCTGATACAATTCCGGATTGGAGGAGCAAACCATACCGCCCACACCGCAGCAGCGTGTATTGGTTCCATTGTGTTCGATCTCCTCCCACTGATATCCCATCTCATCGAGCAGCCAGCGCACGCTCGCATGGTGTGTCACTTCATCACGGGTCACACACGAATCATGGATATTGAATACCACATCCGACCCAACGCCCACGCCCTTTGCGCCTTCCGGCAGACCGATGAGGTTATACATGAGATCCCAGTAGGAAATGACGCGCTGGTTTTTTGCAGTCTCCTTGAAGATCTTGAAGCAGGATGGGCAGACCGTGATGATGACCTCTGCGCCCATTTCGTCCAAAATATCGATCGCCTTTTTGTTACGCTCCTCGAACTTGTCATTCTCTCCAATAAAGCGTGTGACCTTACCGCAGCACTGGAGCAGCGCACCGACATTTTCCGCCCCCAGCGCGGATTTCAAGTGCTTCACGACATGCTCGACACCTTCTGGTGTGTACGCTGGAACGGTACAGCCTGGCACAAAGACATACTTTGTCTTGGTCGGCTTGGTTTCCTGCTTTGCCTTTTCCGCCGGAGCTGCGGTTACAGTCGTGCAGTAGTCCTCTGCACATTCCTTGATCTGTGCAGCATCACTCGGCTTGAGCTGTTCCAACGGTACAAGTCCTCCATTCTCCTCGGCATATGCGTCCTTCATCGCCGTAAAGGTGCTCTTGAGATCGAATTCTTTCGGGCATTTGAGCGTACACTGGCTGCATTCATTACAGGAATATGCGATCATGCGATCCATATTCTCTACACCCTTTTCCAGATAATCGCGGAACAGTGCCTTGGGGCAGTCGGTGTAATCATTGAGCATGAGACATTCCTTCATGCACAGCTTACATTCACACTGCCTGCATCGGTCTGCCTCGCGCTGTGCTTCCTCGTGTGTATATCCCAATGCGACCTCATCAAAGGACTTGATGCGTTCGATCGGATCCAGCTCCTGCATATCCTCTCGCTTGCCGGGGATCTTAGACCAGTCGGTCGGCATTTGCAGCTTGGTTTCATAAGTCCATGTATCCTGAAGTGCTCTCCCCTCGGTCAGGCTCTCTCCCTTGAGGAAGCGCAGGACCGACTGCGCCGCACGGCGGCCGGTCGCCATTGCCTGAATGACGATCACGGACTCGCCCGATGCATCCCCTGCGATGAATACCTTTTCATTATCCGCAGACTGTAGGGTCAGCTGATCGCAGGCGAAGGTCGAATTGGGTCGCTGTGTCAGGATGCCCTTGGCAAATTCTCCCTCTACCCCCTGACCGATCGCAAATACGATGGTATCGACTTCCAGCTCACGGGTATCCGCTTCATCATAGGATGGCGCAAAGCGACCTTCTGCATCGAACATGGAAACGCATCGTTTGAGGGTCACGCCGCAGACACGGCCGTTTTCACCCACATGGATCTTCTGGATCGCCTGCGCGTGATTGAACTTGATGCCCTCCTGCCGTGCGCCCTGGATCTCATGGTTGGAGGACGCCATGCTGTCAAAGCTGTCTTCCAGGCAGATGGAGTATACCTTTGTAACGCCTGGGATACGCAAAGAGGTCCTTGCGCAGTCCATCGCAACATCGCCGCCGCCAACGACCAGCACAACTTTGCCTGCGCCCTTGACATCCGCCGTCAGGGAAGCCTCTTTCAGATAAGCCGCCGCGCTGAAAATCCCCTCTGCGTCAAAATGCTTGAGGCTTCTGTCCACACGCCCTTGATGCTTGCCGACTGCTACCACCACGCTGTCAAAGTTTTCTGTCAGTTCAGCAAGGGATTTATCACGGCCGATCTCACAGTTCAGTTCAAACTGCACACCAAGGCGGTCGAGATAATCGATCTCATGCTCCAGAAGATCGCGCGGCAGACGGTAAGCCGGAATACCTACATGCATCATGCCACCACGCACTGGCAGCTTTTCAAAGATGGTCACCGCACAGCCTTCTCTGCGCAGGTCGATCGCCGCCTGTAAGCCAGATGGTCCTGCGCCAATAACTGCGACCTTTTTCCCATTCTCCGGTTTTACGGAAATATCCCAGAGTGCTTCCTGATCGAAATTGTCCGCGGCATATCGCTTGAGCGATGCGATCGCCATTGGGCTTTTGCCCTCGCTCCACTTACATTTTTTTTCGCACGGATGTGCGCAGATCCTTCCCAAGGTCCCCGGCAGAAACAGCTTGTCCCGAATCACCTTGATGGACTCCTCTCCCTTGCCTTCCTTGATGAGTCTTACATATTCCTTTACATTCGTATGCATCGGACAGGTCGCTTCGCAGGCAGGAGTTTCCTCCCCCATGCAGTTGTCCACGATCGTCTGCATATTTTCTAGGACCTCTTTTTTTAACATACAATTCTCTCCTGATTTTTTTATAAACCCATCCACTTGCACAGCAAACCTCATCGCTTGCGGAATGCCTTGAAATCAATTGCAAAAATGAACACTCCTGCCACGATCACAGTGCCCCAGAATGCCAGCGGTAAAGTGATCTCACTCCCAAACAGAACAGCACTGAAGATGATCGTCCACAGCGCAGCCGTGCTGTTAAGTGCCGTACCCATCGCGGAACCAATGAGATCGACCGCCTTGTACCAGAAAAGGTAGGTGATGGCACCGAGAATCGCGATCCCAGCATATCCAAATACCAGCCCACGGGATACGATCTGCCCTGCCATAGTATAGCCTCCGATCGCAGGCAGAACGATGACTGCATACGCGATCATCGCAATAAAGTACCTCAAACACAGCAGCTGCTGCGGTGATGCCTGAATATGATCTTCATCCTTGATGTGCTTCATTGCAAAACCAATGATTACACCTTCCAGTGCCCAGCCCAAAACAGTCAGCACAGCAAACATCACGCCCTTAAAGAAGGTATCCGGCACATTGCCGCTCGGATGAAAGCCCAGCATGAACGAACCAGTCAGGCTGACTGTAATACCGATCACAGCACGCAGCGATAATTTTTCTTTGAGGATCAGGCAGGACAGGATCGCACCCACTCCGGGATAAATAACGGAAATACTGGAAGCATAGGGTGCGGTCGCATATGTGATCGCCATAAGATACGCACTCATACCGATCGGGGAACCCACCAGCGCAGCAATCGCCGTTGCCTTGCCTTTTTTTGTCTTCACAAGCAGGTAGAACACATGCTTCAGCTGCTTTCCAAATAGCAGCACCAAAGCGACCCATAAAAAGCAAAAACTCTCATGGAAAAATGCCGTTACCAATGGAGAAAGTGCAAAGCTGGTCTCGGAAACACCCTGTGCCATCGCAAATGCCGCGTCGGTAAAAATCCGATCCATTCCAACGCGTCCCATCAGTACGCCATCCAGCCCCCATACAATACCAACGAGTATACCAAACAGCAACCCCTTTTTAAATTTTTTCTTACTGACTTCCATTCTCATCTTCCTTCCTTTTATTTTGATTGTTTTATTTTGCCAGTATCATCTATTGACAATCCCCCCTCGTATTGCTACTATAATCGTATATTTCACAAATCTATTGCATTTTAAGGAGATCATTGTATGGGAAAAAGTTTTCTGCGCGCTATGGAAAACGAGCGGCTGGAGGATTCCGGATTCTACTATACCCTTTTGCTCATCAGCGGCAAATATAAAGTCGCGATCCTCTATACCCTTGCAACCTTTGAGGTCGTAAGGTTCAATGAATTCAAACGGTTCATCAAAATGATTTCCTATAAAACCCTGAGTGCCACACTCAAAGAATTGGAGGCAGACAAGCTCATCATCCGCACGGAATACCCCCAGATCCCACCGCGCGTAGAATATCGTCTGTCCGAGCGTGGCCGCTCCCTGATCCCAGTGCTGGATGCCATCTGCAGCTGGGGCGAACAAAACCGCCTTTGAGCCTATTCAACCCCATCTGTTTTCATAGGCGATTTATGTATATTTTTTCAAATCCATCTATAATATCATAGATCGATCTTATTTGCTCTATTATATCTTAATATTAAGAATCTGTACAAGAACTTACTTTATAGTACAATACTAACCTTCAGGAAAGTGTTTTTGTGTTTTCTGCATAACTATTGGTAAAATATTCCCTATTTTGACCACCATTTTTTATATTTTTCACACATATCTTCCTTCTCTCTACTTTGTGTTGGCACTTGTTTCATATGTTTCAAATCAAGGTTTATACAGCACTGTCAACAACCATCCAGCTGAATTGCACCTGTGTTTCATGCAAGTATACAAAGCAATACTTTTTTTGTATTCGTAAAGCGTATTTTTGTCCACCTTGTACGGACACTTCTCCCAATGCTTGCCGCAAAATCATGGAACGATCCGCACATAAAATATTTTTGACTGATCGTATAGCAGAAGCACACTGCGCCCAAAAAGTTAGAGTGTTTCTGAAAAATCTGTACTGACAGTTTATTGGGACAAAATAGCCCCTTGATAAGATGATACGAAATTTGAAGCGGCGCGGCGCAGCGTCACCGGTGTCACGCCTGTTGTTAAACGATCTCTGGAAGAAACCTGTTCCCATGTGTATAATTTGTTTTTGACACAGCAATACCCCCTAATGCGGTGCTTGCAGCAGCCCACATTAGGGGGTATTTTTCTCATTGTCCGTTTTTATTGGATCTGTTCAGCCGTACAGACGCTTTCTATTTTTTGATACCATTAACTGGCAGACCGATCTTCAAGCTATATCCCCTCTCAAAACGGTGTATCCTTTCGCCCCTTGTCTCATTCTGCGCGGAGGATGGGATCGCGCAGGCGTTTCACCCATTTTACAAGCTCCACCTGAATCACTGACAACAAGGAAAGCCCCAAAACGATCATCCACTGCATACCTGACAGCAGTGTGAGGCGGAATATGCTTTGCAGAGACGGCACAAACAAAATACAGAGCATCAGTGCCGCGGACACCGCAAACGATACAAACAGCCAAGGGTTCACGCCTTCCGCACGCACCCAAATCGGTTCGGTATTGGAACGCTGATTAAATGCGCGGAGCATCTGAGAAAATGCCAGCACACAGAATGCCATCGTTTGTCCTGCCGTATGACCATCTATATGTACACCGATCCAATATCCTACAATGGTCATTGCCGCAACAAAGATTCCCTGCGTTACCACGCGTCCGATCAAATCCTTTTCAAACAGTGTGCCCGACTTAACCGGATGATGCTTCATGATATTCCTGCTTGCAGGGTCAACGCCCAGTGCCAATGCAGGCAATGTCGCGGTTGCCAGATTTACCCACAAAATATGCACAGCCAGCAGCGGTGCTTCCCAGTTTAGAAGCGTTGCCACAAACAGCGTCAAGATCTCCGCAATATTGCCCACAAGCAGGAACTGGATCACCTTTTGGATATTGCGGTATACACGCCGCCCTTCTTTGATTGCATAGGCAATGGTCGTAAAGCTGTCATCCAGTAAAATCATATCAGATGCATCCTTGGCAACATCTGTACCTGTCACACCCATTGCAACACCGATATCAGCTGCCTTCAGTGCAGGCGAATCATTGACACCATCCCCCGTCATTGCCGCAACCTCACCTGTGCGCTTCAAACTCTGGATAATGCGCAGTTTATCCGCTGGCGATACACGCGCAAACACGGTTGTTGTCTGAACCGCCGCATCCAGTTCCTCGTCTGTCATCGCATCCAGCTCGTCGCCTGAAATCACAGTATTCCCCTGTCGGTAAATGTCCAGTTCCTTGGCAATCGCAAGGGCTGTCACCTTATGGTCACCTGTAATCATAATGGTGCGGATCCCTGCCTGTCGGCAGGTCTGTACCGCGTGTGCAACCTCCTTGCGTGGTGGATCGATCATACCCACAACTCCAACAAATGTGAGGTCAAATTCTACATTGTCAGCATCATCTTCCGGCAGCACAGACAGGGTTCGTGTGGCAAAGCCCAGCACGCGCATTGCATTTGCTGACATATAGAGGCACAGCTTTGTGATATTGGATTTATCCTGTTCCGTAATGGGACGTACCCCTCCTGCCGTCAAGATATGGGTACAAAGCGGAAGCATTTCATCCACTGCTCCCTTGGTATACGCCTTGCACTGTCCCTTGATCTGATGCACCGTGGTCATGCGTTTTCGATCCGAATCAAAGGGCTGTTCAAACAGGCGCGGATATTGATCCTCCAGCGTTTCATGGTCGATCCCAAAGTTCTGCGCCATATAAATGAGCGCACCCTCCGTCGGGTCACCAATGATTTCACCCATTCGATCAGGGTCAAAACTCGCATCGTTACAAAGTGCTGCCGCATAGACAAGCTCCTTATAGACTGTCGGATGCTTTTGGACGGCTTCGGCAATTGGAGTCGTCCTGCCCGATTCAAAATCCCCATTGATCGCCACTTCTGTTACCGTCATTTTATTGAGCGTCAATGTGCCTGTCTTATCCGAACAGATCACAGTTGCATTCCCCAACGTTTCCACTGCCGGCAATTTGCGAATGAGCGCATTTTTCTTTGCCATACGCTGTACGCCCAATGCCATGACGATCGTTGCCGTTGCAGGCAGTCCCTCCGGAATGATCGAGATCGCCAGAGAGATCGCTACAAGAAACTGTGGGATGAGCGGACGCTGATACAGCGCACCAATGAGAAAGATCAAAACACATACGATCAGTCCCACGACTGTCAGCGTTTTTCCGACTGCATCCAGCTTGCGTTTGAGCGGTGTGTCCAGTTCATCCTGTCCATCCAGCATGCCTGCAATGCTGCCAACCTCTGTATCCATACCTGTGGCAACCACCACACCAACTGCACGTCCATACGTCACAATGGAAGTGGTATATACCATATTGCTGCGGTCACCCAGCGCACAATCTGCCGCAAGCACTTGCTCAGCATCCTTTTCTGCCGGTACCGATTCCCCCGTAAGTGCCGCTTCCTGCACCTTGAGATTTGCCGAATCGATCAGACGCAGATCTGCCGGAACCATGTCTCCATCGCCCAGCAATACCACATCACCGATGACCAGTTCACGCGCCGGAATGATGCTTTCTTCTCCCTCACGCAAAACACGCGCGGTTGGTGCACTCATATTCCGCAATGCTTCAAGCGAGGACTGCGCTTTCTTTTCCTGCACGATCCCAATGACTGCATTCACAACAACGATCGTAAAGATGACCGCTGCCTCTGTCCATTCCTGCAATACCGCTGAGAACGCAGCTGCACCAATGAGAATCAGCACCATCGGATCTATGATCTGTGCTTTCAGCATATTCCAAATGGTCTTGGGTGATTTCGCGCGCAATTCATTGTACCCATTCTGTTTGAGTCTTTCAGCTGCCTCAACATCTGACAAGCCTTCTTCTGATGTGTTCAGTGTTTGATATACCTCGTCTGGCTTGTGTGTATGCCAAGACATCTGTTTGTGATGATCCATGTTGGATAAATCACTCCTTCTAAAAAATATATTCTGAAACGCCGCACGGCGTATTTCAGCAAAATGCAAACAGGCATAGCCTGCATCCCAAAAGATATGGGCGCAGGTTATGCCTGTAATGGATCATTCTGTATGGTATAAATAGAATTGTTTCGGTCAGCGTCGTTCGCGTCGGCGTCGTCCATGATTCTGGTATTCTCTCCTAAAACAAAATAATTGTGCTTATTATACTTGCCATTTCCCTGATCGTCAATCACAAATCTGCAAATTATTTGTTTTGATACATTTTATTTACATTTATGTAAATTTCATGTAAAGCCCGTGTATAAAAACATAAAAATCACTCCATCTCGTCGAGATGGAGTGACCCCATGCTGTTTTGATCCTTTTATCTTGCCGCAATCAGCTGCTCGATCTCCTCTACCATTGGCATGACGCGCAACGCGCCTTTCTTTGTAGTGATCAGGGAAGCCGCCGCGTTGGCAAAGCGGAGCATTTCTGTAAGCTGCTGCTCCGTCAGATCCTCCAGCCCATGCTCCAGAACATAATGGAGCGCACATGCGCCGAAGGTATCTCCTGCACCGGTCGTCTCGATGGTATTCTCCTGAATAAACGGTGCTTCAAACACTTCCATATCCTTATAGAATGCAACACTGCCTTCCTTCCCCAGCGTCACATTCATCAACTTGATATTCGGGAACTGTGCGTGCAGGATGCGTCCACCCTCGCGTGGATCCTCACATCCCGTCATGAATGTAACCTCTTCATCCGAGATCTTCACAAGGTCACACTGGGACAAGCCGTAAGTGATCTGCTCCTTTGCAGTCTCCAGATCGCTCCACAGCGGCGGTCGGAGATTGGGATCAAAGGAAATGAGCAGACCTGCTTCTCTGGCGATCTCGATGGCACGGCGTGTTGCCGCACGAACGGTATCATGCGTCATAGACAGCGTTCCATAATGGAATGCACGCGCACTTGTCAGATACGCTGCATCAATCTGCTTTTCCTCCAGCATCATATCTGCGCCGGGGTTGCGATAAAATGCAAAATCCCGATCGCCATCCGCAAAGGTATGTACAAATGCCAGCGTGGTATGTACCTCCGGATGTGTATACAGGTGACCCGTGTCGATGCCCAGCTCATCGAGTGCTGCACGCAGAGAAACACCAAACTGATCCTTGCCCACAACACCCAGAAAAGAGGTCTTCCTGCCGAGACGGTTGAGCATCGCGAGCACATTACAGGGTGCGCCGCCCGGATTTGCCTCAAAGATCGGGTTTCCCTGCTCACTCATGCCGTTTTCGGTAAAATCTATGAGCAACTCACCCAATGCGATCACATCAAATTTCATTGTCCTGTCCCCTCTCACTTATCGGATCTCATATACGCTGTACAGGCGCAGGTTTTCTGCCTGACCGCGCACGATCTGTACACGCCTGCTGCCGCCATCGCGGTCGAAATAGTTGTCGCTCAGCACCAGATCCTCGTTTTCGTGCTGGATCTCCACACTCTTTGCGTATGTATCTGCATGCATGGTGATCCCATCGCCCTCTACCATGCAGGACAACTTGGGATCTTCATAGTGGAAATACTTCGAATAGGAGAAGATCACCGTACCCTTGGAAAGAACCATATCTCCATCACATTCCTGAAACCAACCAGACGCATCAGAAGCTCAAACAAAAGCATTACATGCGGATATGTTTTTTTCTCATAATTCTTTTCCGTACAGTTTCATCACCATTATTATTACACAATGCTCGCTGTTTTGCAAATCACTCTAGTGAAATAAATTTGGAGATCTGTGCCATATTCTACCTTTTCACAAGGGGTATCCTGTCCTCCAAAAAAGAGAGCACCAGAGATACACTGCAAGCAGTGTATCTCTGGTGTGAGGTTTGCCGAAGGGCGATATCATAGGTAACACTGACAGTCTCGTCCTCACGCGGCAGAGCAATGCTGTGCCCCTCTCAGCGGTCTCATGTATGGTCGATTTATGCCTGTGCTTCCAGTGTGATCTCCAAGGACTTGCCATACAGCTGCTTGGTATTGCACTTCAGCTGTACAGTATCCTTATTTGCAGTCGCCTGGATCTTTTCGTCCTTGCTGACGATCTTTGCATTTGGGATATCCAGTACCAGCTCGATGCTGTCCTGACGGAACAGCGGATCGGACAGCGCAACCGTGATCTTTCCGTCTGCCTGCTTCATCAGGACAGATGCCGGCTTGGAAGCCTTGATCCCGGCAGCCTTACCTGCTTCAAAGAAGTTCACGGCTGTGACCTGACCCTCTGTATCCTGTACCGCATGGATGCTCTTGGAGTTCTCGAGGATCTTGATATCTGGCTTTGCCGCATACTGCTTCATGCTTTCTGCGGTCGCATTGGGCAGCATCACATAGCTGTAAGCATCCTCCGCCTGCTTGCCATGCTCGTAGGTCATGGTGAAATACTTTTGGGTCACAGGGTATTCCTTCTGGTTTGCCACATTGCGGACATTCTTCTGCTCGCCCTTGATGGTTGGGGTCGCGATCTTGATCTCCTTGCTCTCCGGGAAGTAATAGCCGACCTTTGCCTTGATGCTGTCATCCTGATATGCCAGCCACTGCGGATCGAAGGTGCCTTCCTTGATGGTCAGTGCCTTGCCATCGCGCCCCTGCGCCGTGATGTGCGGCTTTGCATCGACTGCCATCATACGGTTGTCGATGGTGGTCGTCACGTCGCGCTTGTCTGTATCACCAATATTCGATCCCATGAATACGATCTTGTCTTCCATCATAAACCATGACTTATTGCCGGTTGCGTTCTTGTATGTAACAAAGTCCTCTGGCAGTTTGCCTGCCTTCTTTGCCGCATATGCATTCTCGTCCCCAAGCTGCATACCAGCCATGCTGACGCTTCCGTCCTGCATTGCAACACTGCCGGAGAAGGTGTTGGTTCCAACTGGGAAGTATACATAGTCGTTCTGCTCTACGCTGCTGGGACCATACTTCGGATAGGTAAAGCTGCCATCATACAGTTCCATAACGGTCTTGCGCGATTCATTGGGAACAGTCGTACCCGGCAGGCGCAGCGGATCGACCGTCGAGAAATAGTTGATGCCGTACTGTTTGGTCTGGTCTACTCCAGACAGATACAGATAGAATGCACCATCCCCCTGAAACCACGGTCTCAGGTTCTCGCCGCTCATATACTCATACTTTGCGATGCGGTCAGAACTTCTGGACAGTGCAAAGGTGAATCCGTCCGCACGCTGCAGGTTGCGATCCATTGCGTTGAACGCAATGCTGCCCTTTGGCGTCACGCTCGCCGGCTGTATCTTTTCATCGTTCATGATCGCATTAAACGGTGCGATCGCAGGCAGATTGAGGCTGGATGCAGAGAATGCAACCGGCATAGATTTCACAAAATGCTTGATCTGCTGCTGCATCTTCTTGCTGTTTTCCTCTGGCAGAAAGGTGGTCAGCAGAGTCATTGCTTCTACCACACCGGCTGTATCCGAATAACCGGTATTGGTGCGGGAAACCGCACGACCCTTTACGACCTCGGACATATAGCCCTCATGGATCAGCGGCAGAAAACTCTTGTAGATCCAGTTTTCAATGGTTGCGACCTGCTCCTTAGGCTGCCACACGGTATCCTGTAAGATATAGAGCGAGGATACCGCCTTCTGGAGCATCAGCTTGCCATAAGAACCAGTGTATGCAACGCGATGATGCTGGATGAAAGAGCCATCTGCATAGACACCATCGGTATTGTTATTCACGATGTGATATGGGTCGATCGGCACAAAAACCGTCAGCATATCCTTGACAGCCTTTTCGATGCGCTTGGTATCATTGATGAGCGCACCCTGAATGATGCGGTTGGTTGTGATATCAATGAGATTCGTACCGGTATGCATGGCAGACTTGAGGTCGATATCGCCATTCTTTCCGCATCTGAGGTGATTGTCAAACATCTTGACAAAATTTGCGATCATCTTCGGATCATGCTTCTGGAGTTCTTCCTGCATGAGTGCAAGTACACCGGTCATTTCGGTCGGGACACCGATCTCCCAGTTCCACCAGTTGCCAAACAGTCTGCCGTCCGCAGCCTTGAAGGATGTGTGCTTATTGTACACATTGTAGAATGCATCCACTGCTTCAACGATCTTCTTTTGCAGCTCGGCATCCTTGTAATACTTGGAACCACTGGTTGCATACGCAAGTGCCATATCGAACAGATACTGCGCATTCTTGTTGAACGCATTGGAATTACCCGGCTCTGCCTTGACGGTCTTTTCGTCGCTCATATCGAACGCATCCCCAGCGAACATGTGGTATGGGTCTTTTACCCCCTGATAGGCTGCGATCGCTTTCTCCGCATCCTTCTCGATCGCGGTGAGCTTGGCCTTTACATTCTCATTCTGGTTCATCTCCACGCTGCCTGCGAGATATTGGCTGTAATTCTTGAGCAGTACACTGGCAGCATTTTTTGTTTCCGGAGCCGCTGCGGTCTGCGCAGAAGCCTCTGCCGCCATAGCAGGCACTGCACCGCTGCCCAGCAGGATCGAAGAAGCCAAAACACCAGAGATCAACTTTTTCATATCACAAAACACCTTTCCTTTATCTTTTTCGGAACGAGTATACTGTGATATTACTATATATTTTTCCATATATCAATCCCTGATTGTGCAATTTTTATCCATACGTCCTTTATCTATATATTATTGCACCTATCATATCCACTCATTTGTGAAATAGACTGAATTTTTCAGCGGACTTTCCTTGCTTTCCAAACAGAAAAACGACCGGATCGAAGCCGATCTGGTCGTTTAGTCTTGTGTACAAATAAAACATGGATACGCTATTTTATTTTCCCGCTCACACAAACAAACAGCAGTAAACCAAGGTAAACCACACGCAGCACCTGAAAACCCAAATTAAAAAACGGATCTTCCGGAGATGGCGATGGATCCCTTTTTTCTGTTTCATCCAGGTTTCGATCCGTCGTCTCCCTGTTTTTCCAAAAATGCATCGTAAACCGTTTTACTTCAGCATATACTTTATCTATTGTTTCATCTACTGGCATAATTTCTTAATCTTCAGGATGTAAGGACTCTTAAATCACACTCTTTTTCGCTTGTGAAAAATTTTTTCCGAGCCGACGCATGGTAAACAGGTAAGAGATCATGAGCGGAAGCAGCGACCCCGGCCATGCAAGTGCGTATGCAACGCTGATACCAGCAAAGCCAAAAGGAGCCGCAAACACAATACATCCAACCGCACGCATCAAAAGCTCCATGATGCCTGCGATGGTGGGTACAACGCCCTGCCCCAAGCCCTGTAATGTATAGCGCAAAATAAACAGCAGGGACAGCGTCCAATAGAACAAGCTGGTCAGGCGCAGATATTGCTCTGCCATCATGATTACCGCAGGCGTATCCGAAACAAACAGATTGACCAATGCCGCGCCGCCAAATTGTGCAATGCAGGTAATGATGACCGTATAGACCAGCGACATTGCCATACAGCGATGCACACCCATACGGATTCGGTCGATCTTTCCTGCACCGTAGTTTTGCGCGGTGTAGGTTGCCATCGTCATGCCAAAGCAGTTGAGTGGGGAACAGATCAACTGCTCGATCTTTTGCGCCGCGGTATAGGATGCAACCACCTGCTCACCCTGCTGGTTGAGAACGATCTGTAAAATGATAACACCAATGCCAATGATCGAAGCCTGAAATCCCATCGGCAGACCGACGACCAAATGTTGTTTGATCTCACCGGAGGTCAAATGGAAATCCGCTCTCCGCACATGCAGGATGGGAAACTTCTTCTTGATGTACAGGATACAGAGTACACCGGATACGACCTGTGAAATCACCGTTGCCCAAGCTGCACCCGAAACGCCCAGCCTGACATATCGAATAAAAACAATATCCAGAACAACATTCAAAACACTGGAAATAATCAGAAAGAACAACGGCGTGCGGCTATCCCCCAAGGCACGCAGTACATTGGACAATACATTGAACAGCATTGCCGCGAATATTCCACCATAGATCACGACAATATAAGAATATGCATCGTCTATGATTGCCGCCGGTGTCTGCATCATGCGCAGGATCGGACGCGCGAACGGTACAGAAAGTGCCGTCAGGATCACCGTAACGACCGCACCGATCACAATATTGGCGGCAAAGCTGCGCCGCACATATTCCAGATCATTTGCGCCGAATTGCCGCGCTGTCACAATGGATAGTCCCGATGTCATGCCTTGTGCAAACCCCAAAATCAGGAACATGATGCTGCCTGTACAGCCAACTGCTGCAAGTGCATTGACTCCCAATATATTGCCAACGATGAGTGCATCCATCATATTATAGAATTGCTGGAACAGATTTCCCCCAAGCAGCGGCAGCGTAAACAAAAAAATAAGACGTGCTGGGCCGCCTTCCGTCATGGTCTTCGTCATCCAAATTCCCCCTTTAGTCATCTTAATATACACCATTCTGTGCCAAGCGGATAGCCGCAAAAAACACAATCTTTTTTCGATTTCCCCAATTTCTCTGGTCAGTGTGCCCAAACAGAAAAGATCATTTCGGAAAAAGATCGTTCTGGCGTTTCTCTCGCGGCTGTGCTAGAATGAAGTCACAGATAAAGGAGATCTTAATTATGTTTGTATTTTTTTCAGGCGGTTCCAACCGACAAACCCCCATGCTTATGACTCTGCTTTCCCTGATTCTCGGGATCTTCTTGATCCGTTATCCCGGAATTAGCGGCAGTCTGTTCTGCTTTGCCCTTGCTGCAATCGCGCTGACCTATGCCGCAATTCGGCTGCTTCGCTGTCAGCGCAGCAAAAAACAGGGCATCTATGCCCCGTTTGACCAATATATCGGTGTCTTTCTGCTTGTCATCGGACTCATTATCCTGTTTTTCCCACGGCTTATCCTGTCTTTCCTCCCGTTTACGCTCGGAACACTGCTGTTTTTTTCCGGATTTTCCAAGCTGCCCTTTGCCATTGATGCATTCCAGATGCGCACCCCAGCACGCATCCCTTTCCTGCTCTCTACCCTGACCCCAATCGTACTTGGCATAATCATCTTGATGAATCCATTCGGGGTCACACGCCTTGTGATCCGCTTTTTCGGTCTGAGCCTTGTGGTGAATGCCGCCTTGGAGCTTACCGCCGCATTCTTTGACCGTACAAATCGCTATTGATCGAAAATGGTTTTTGCTGCTGTGCGCATTCTATACCCTTTGTGTGATTTAGTCACAGCAAACAACCGTCATTTCGGATATACTATGAGCATACAAACAAAACACAATGACACAGGAGGTTTTCCTTATGGTAACTTTAACAACTGAGAATTTTGATAAAGAAGTCCTTGAAGCAACCCAGCCGGTACTCGTTGAGTTTTCTGCACCATGGTGTGTGTACTGCCGCCGCATCGAGCCAGTTCTGCATCGCATGGACGGCAAGAGTGATGTTGTCATCGCGACCATCAATACCGATGACCAGCCCGAACTGGCACAGCGTTTTCAGGTAGAGGTCATCCCAACCTTCTATCTGTTCCAGAACGGAACACATGGCGACAAGCTGATCGCGCCAAGCTCTCAGGCACAGCTTGAGGAATGGATCGCAGCGCAGCGCGGTTGATTACAGGAGGAACCCAATCATGGAACAGATTTATGATGTCGTCATCGTTGGCGGCGGTCCTGGCGGATATACCGCGGCACTTTATTGCGTCCGTGCCGGTCTCAGCACGCTGGTGCTCGAAAAACTCTCTGCTGGTGGACAGATGGCAACCACGACCCAAGTAGACAACTACCCCGGATTCGATGAAGGCATCGATGGGTTCGAGCTTGCAGAGCGCATGCAGCGCGGTGCAGAGCGTTTTGGTGCAGTCACGGAATATGCTGAAGTGACGGCAATGGATCTTACTTCCCAGCCCAAGCAGATCACCACCAGTTCAGGCACCTTCCTTGCCAAGGCTGTTATTCTGGCAACCGGTGCTTCTCCCCGTCTCTTGGGTCTCTCCAACGAAGAAGCCCTGCGCGGACGTGGTGTTTCCTATTGTGCGACCTGTGACGGCATGTTCTTCCGCGGCAAAACGGTCGTTGTGGCAGGTGGCGGCAACTCCGCTGCCGAAGATGCACTCACACTTTCCAAGATGTGCAAGAAGGTATATCTGGTACACCGCCGCGACAGTCTGCGTGCGACCCAGAGTTATCTGACTCCTCTGCAAAACGCAGAAAATCTGGAATTTGTCTGGAACAAGCAGATCGATGTGCTCGATACCACCGATGGGCACCTCAGCAGCATCCAGATGACCGACCGCGTGACAGGCGAAACTTCCACGCTGGAGTGTGATGGTCTGTTCGTTGCGATCGGACGCATTCCGGATACCGCTCTCATTGCCGATCAGGTATCCTGTGATGAACAGGGTTACATCATCGCAGATGAGACTACGCGCACAAATCTTGCCGGTGTATTCGCCGTCGGCGATGTACGCCAGAAGCCCCTGCGCCAGATCATTACCGCTGCTTCTGATGGTGCAACCGCCTCCAAGTTCGTAGAAGAATATCTGCAAACACTTTAAGGACTGTTTGAAAAGGAGAAAATTTGTCGATTTCTCTATTTTCAAATAAACCTTAATTACAAAAAATAAATCCCTCTTATCCAAATGATATGCATTCTCCTTACTGTATCTTCAGTAAAGAGGGCAGCGATCAGATAAGAGGGATTTTTTTGTATGCTTTATTCCTTTAAAGATGCGAGGATCGCATTGCACAGTGCATCAATCGTTTCCATGGTCTGCTCCTTGGGTGCGGATTTTACACTTACCACAGGCTCCAGCACGGTCATATTCTTCATGCCGTCAATAAGGGCGCGCATGTTCTTTGCACTTGTCGGTGCCCATGAGCCATTCTCCATGAGGGCGATGGTGCGGTTCTGTACGCTGAGTGCCTGCATATCATGCAGCAGTGCGAGCATAGGCGGATAGATCCCGTTGTTGTATGTGGGGCACGCCAGTACCACATGGCTGCACCGGAACACCTCAGAAATGAGTACGGAGACATCTGTGCCGGATACATCATACATCGAAATATTGTGCATTCCTGCATCTGCCAGCTTGGCAGCCAAAATTTCTACTGCATTTTCAGTATCCCCATACATTGAGCCATAAAACAGCACAATATTCTTCTCCTCCGGCTCATAGCGGCTCCAGAGGTCATATTTTCCCAGCAGCATCTGCAAATTCTTACGCCAGATCAAACCATGCAGCGGACAGATGATCCGGATATCCAACGCAGAGAGTTTCTTGAGTGCTGCCTGTACCTGCATCCCGTACTTGCCAACGATATTTGCATAGTAGCGGCGGTAATCGTCCAGCCATGCCTGCGTAAAGTTCACTTCATCATCGAAGATATTGCCGCTGAGTGCGCCAAATCCGCCGAAGGCATCCGCAGAAAACAGCACTTGCTCAGTCTGCTCATAGGTAACCATGACTTCCGGCCAATGTACCATTGGCGCAAAGAAAAATTGCAGGGTGTGTTCTCCAAGGCAAAGGGTATCGCCTTCCTTTACGATCACGGTGCGTCCATCCAGCGACATATCATAGAACTGCTGAATGAGACTGAGCGTCTTAGCATTGCCCACCAGCTGCATCTGCGGAAAGCGCAGCATAAGTTCTTCGATCCCTGCACAGTGGTCAGGCTCCATGTGGTTGACGACCAGATAGTCGAGCGTCCGCCCTGCAAGCGTATGCAGGATATTTTCTACAAACTGACGCTGGATCGCCGTATCTGCCGTATCCATAAGGGCAGTTTTTTCATCGGTGATGAGATAGCTGTTATAAGAAACGCCACGTTCAATGGGAAACAGATTTTCAAATCGCGCAAGGCGGCGATCATTTCCGCCCACCCATGTGATCGTAGGCGTAACTTGTCGGGTGCAATACATAGGAAGCTCCTTTCAACGGCTTATAGTTAGCCACAGTTAACATGTCGTACACTTTTATTATATCATAGTATGTCACGCAAATCCAGTATTTTTCGTTCACATGCACGCAAATCAATTTCGATCCGTTTGTGATGCAGCTTGATATACTGTACCATTTCTTGGGAAATCGTGAATGGGCATGCATGGATTTATCGGGTCTATTGCGAGGATCTGGGAAATGGGTCTCGGTATCGCCCTCTGAGTGGAAAGTTTCTGTTTCCACAATCTGTGGAGAATTTAGAAATTGGTCGAATTTTCATGTCAGTCAAATAGGCTTGCTTCAAAGCAAAAAGTGACGTGTCGCGGTCTCGCGACGGAGACACAAGGAATATAACCTTGCGGTTCTTATCCTTGTGAATCCAACACTCCCCCTCCATCAGATTTACCTTTCTGCCGCCGAAAGGGTGTGAAAGTATGAACTCCGCCACGGGCGAGTTTTCCGCGGTCGGATTCTTTCTGCGGAAGTGCCCCAAGGGCGCGAATGTATGACCTCCGCCGCAGGGCGGATCTTCTTCAGCCTTTTTACAAATTGGGTGCGGTGCAATCCATTTTTGCCCCTCCATGAACGCTCGCGTGAACGTCGCCCAGCACCCAAAGAAACAGCAATGGACGTTCGAGCACAGGCTGCTAGCAGAAAGACTCCGCAGCGTTGGAACAGTCCGACCAGTGCGCACACTGGTCGGCTCGTTCCGGATGCGGTAACGCGGCAAATCCCATAAAACAACGAAAATCTTTCATCCGAAACGCAAAGAGGATTGCCAGTCCTGTTTGTGTGACAACTCAGAAAATATTCTTAGTTTCAAGAAGAAATGATTTCCAAACAAGGCTGAATAAAACCCGCCGGTGGCGGAGTTCATACATTCACACTTTCTGGGGCATTGCCATTGTTCATCTGATGGAAGGGAGTGTTGGATTCATAAGGATAAGAACCGTAAGGTTCTATTCCTTATGTCTCCGTCGCGAGACCGCGACACGTTTCCCTGCTTTCCAAAGCAAATCCTTTTGCAGAAAGGAAAACCGATTTTTGCACAAAAAAGCCGGAGATTTGATCTCCAGCTTTCTTGATATTTCAATTACTTGCGAACCAGATACTTTCTCATATCGATTGCACATGCAATCAGAATGATCAGACCCTTGATGATGTACTGCAAGTTTGCGCTGACAGACAGGAAAGTCAGACCAACGAAGATGATACGCAGGAGCAGTACGCCGACGATGATACCGCTGATGGAACCGATACCACCGACAAACGATACACCACCGATGACACAAGCTGCGATCGCATCCAGCTCATAGTTTGTACCAGTTGCTGGGCTGTTAGAGCCGATACGCGCTGCCTCGATGAAACCAGTGAAGGAGTACATGATACCTGCGAGGATGAATACCATCATGGTATTCTTCGCAACGTTTACACCGGATACGTTTGCAGCCTCCGGGTTGGAACCACAAGCGAACATGTTCTTACCAAAACGAGTCTTATTCCAGATGAACCACATCACGATCGCCAGAACGAGTGCATACCACACATAGTTTGGGATCGGCACATTTTCCTTGCCCACATGAAGGATCGAGCCGTTTACAACTTCCTTATAGTATCCAGCCAGACCGGAGATCGGGGCACCATTGTTGCCGTTCATGTTGGTGAACAGAAGCAGGATACCATAAACAATCAGCTGGGTTGCCAGTGTTACGATGAACGGATGCAGACCGAACTTTGCAACGGAGAAACCGTTTACCAGACCAACCAGCGCACCAACGGCCATAACGATCAGCAGAGTGCCGAGAATCATAACAGCCGGATGCAGCTGTGGGATATTGGGGAACATCTTGCTTGCGTAATCCGCCGCCTGCAAAAATGCAGCGGACATACAAGCAGTCAGACCAACGACGCGGCCTGCGGACAGATCCGTACCAGTCAGAACGATGGTGCCTGCGATACCCATTGCGATCGGCAGGTTTGCCGCCGTCAATGAGAGCATATTGACAATGGATGGTATACCAAAGAATTTCGGATTATAAATACCAATGCCGATCGCTGCGATCACAAGGAAAATATAGAGCGAGTTATTGATAAAGAACTCTTTCCAGAATGTGTGCTTTTCCTTCGCGCTCAGTGCGCTGAATTCGGCATATCTTTGCTTGAAATTAAATTTTCCCATAGCCTTTTCCTCCCCAGATTATACATACTTGGCTGCGAGTGTCATGATTTCTTCCTGCGTTGTGGTCTTTGCGTCCACTTCGCCTGCCAGACGACCGCCGGACATGACGAGGATCCGATCACACACACCGAGCAGTTCAGGCATTTCGCCCGATACCATGATTACGCCCTTGCCACGGTTTGCCAGATCGATAATCAGCTGATAGATCTCGTACTTTGCACCAACGTCGATGCCGCGCGTCGGTTCATCGAGAAGCAGGACTTCCGGCTCGGTCAGCAGCCAGCGTCCCAGAATGACCTTCTGCTGGTTGCCGCCGGACAGCGTGCGGATCTTGGTCTCCTGCGTCGGTGTCTTGACGCGCATGGACTTGATGACCCAGTCCGTGTCCTCTATCATTTTCTTATTGCTCAGCCACAAACCACCCTTGAGGTATTTTTTCAGACTGGAGATGACTGTATTCTCGCGGATGGAACGAATGCCAAAGATACCCGTTGCACGTCTTTCCTCTGTCAAAAGGGCAAAGCCGTTCTTGATGCTCTCTGAGGCATTGCGGTTCTGTACGACCTTACCATCCAGCTTCAAGGTACCAGCCGAACGGGTCGCGATGCCAAAGATATTTTCCAGCACCTCGGTTCGTCCTGCGCCATCCAGACCGGCAATGCCCAGCACCTCACCCTTGCGCAGCTGGAAGGATACATCTCGTACATGGGAATACTGTGCGCTCAGTCCTTCGACCTCCAGCGCGACTTCTCCCGGTGTATTGGTCTTGGGTGGGAAACGATTGGTCAGTTCACGGCCTACCATGAGCTTGATGATCTTGTCCATCGTCAGCTCACTTGCAGGTTCTGTTGCGATCCATTGTCCGTCACGCATGATGGTAACATCATCGGAGATACGCAGGATCTCCTCCATCTTATGTGAAATATAGATGATGCCGCAGCCCTGATCGCGCAGCATGTTGATGATACGGAACAGGTGCTCTACCTCGACCTCAGTCAGAGATGAGGTCGGCTCATCAAATACGATAATTTTCGAATCATAGGAGACCGCCTTTGCGATCTCGACCATCTGACGCTGGGAAACCGGCATGGTGCTCATGGTGCGATGGGGATCAACTTTAACACCGAGCTTCTCGAACAGCGCGATAGAATCCTTGTACATCTTCTTTTCGTCGATGTAGTTTGCAAATTTGAGTGGGTATCTGCCCAACCACAGATTTTCCATAACGGTGCGCTTAAGTGCCTGATTGAGCTCCTGATGCACCATGGCAACACCGTTCTCCAGTGCTTCCTTAGAGGTCTTGAAGTTGATTTCCTTGCCCTCTAATGTGATCGTACCTTCATCCTTCTCATAAATACCAAACAGACATTTCATCAGCGTAGACTTTCCTGCGCCGTTTTCTCCCATCAGCGCATGCACGGTACCGCGCCGCACGGTCAGGGATACGCCGTCAAGTGCACGAACGCCGGGAAATTGTTTACAGATGCCCGTCATCTGCAACAGGACGTCATTTTGCATAGTTTATTCCTCCCCTTTTGGCGGCACGCAGATCCGCGCCACGCCTGTATTTCGGAAAAATAGCCGCCGCCGTTTTGCGCGGCAGCGGCTTATTCGTTCAACCAAATCGCGACAGTTTATAAACTTATTCGCCCATGTATACCTGATACGGAATACGGATCTTGTTGGTTCCCTCGTCTACGGTGTACTTGTCTGCAATGCCATCCATGAGCGGCTTGCCAGCAGCAATGTTGTTTACAAGGTCGGTGATGCATGCAGCCATACCTTCAGCATCCTGCTTGATGGAACCGGTCATCATGCCCTTCGCAATCAGATCCTTTGCAGCGTCAGTTGCGTCAACACCGAATACCGGAACGTAAGGACCAGCTTCCTTGCCCTCTTCGACCTGCTTGTTGTAGCCAACGGTGTTCAGCGCGGTGATCGCACCCTCTGCCATGCCGTCGTTGTTGCAGATCACGAGCTCGACCATGTTCTTGTTTGCGTCGTTGTACTCAGACAGCAGTGTGGTCATGTACTCGTTTGCAGCAGCAGAAGACCAAGAACCGTTCTTGTCAACCAGATACTTGTCTGCGTTCTTTGCATCATAGAACTCGAGCTTCGGCTTGCCAGCTGCTTCCAGAACCTTGTCTGCATCTTCTACTGCAAACTGCGTACGGAACTCAGCCTCTGCGTTGCCCTGCTCGCCCTTGAACAGTACATAGGAGATCTTGCCGTCGCCGTTCAGGTCGCACTTGTCGAAGTTCTCGACCAAATACTTACCGATCATCTCGCCCTGCATGTGACCAGCTTCCGGCGCGTTTGTGCCAACGAACGCGGAGTTCTCGTAGCTGTTGATAACATCATTGGAAACCTCACGGTTGAAGAATACGAGCGGCAGATTGCCAGCCTTTGCCTTATCTACAACGCCGGTTGCAGCGTCATCAGAACCAGTGTTTACAAGGTTGACTACCAGCATGTTTGCGCCCTTGGTAACTTCGTTCTGAACCTGCTCAGTCTGAGTGGTCTGGTTGTTGTTGCCGTCCTGATTGGAAGGCGTGATGCCGATTCCGCCGAGAGACTTATCCAGAGCACCGCGAACCGATGCAATATATGTATCTGCGAAGTTATAGTACATTACGCTGACCTTGAGGTCGCTTGCAGCCTGACCGCCCTGATTTGCGTCGCCGCCTGCCGGCTGATCGTTACCGCCGCCGCATGCTGCCAGAGTCAGAGCCATAGAAGCAACGAGGCTTGCTGCCATAATGCGCTTGATTTTCATTTGAGTTTCCTCCTCTATTTTCCGTTCAACATTCGGACCGCTTGTCCGTTTCGTTGATATTATTATATAAAAATCATAGCATAATTGAAATGCAATGTTTTACGAATCTTGTTGAATTTCTTACGCAAAATATAAAATCGAACAATTCCTCCAATCCGCTTTTTGTGCACATCTTCTAATATAACTATGGGTTTTCTGTAAAACTAAACAGAAACCTTTGGTTTTCCTCACTGTACATATTGTCACGGCTGACCACGCGGATCTCCGTTGTGATCTCTGGCTCCAAAACAGACCGGTTCGCAAGCAGGATCGCCGCATTGCTCATACAAAGGTATCCCATCGCAAACGGATTCTGTACAATAAGGGTATCGATCTCTCCGCTTTCCAGCATGCCAACCGACACGACATTGTTATCGAAGCCGACCACATGTACGCGCTCCTTGCAGCGCATTTCCTCGATGGCATGCCCCACCCCAAGGGTCGTGATCTCATTGAAGGTCACGACTGCATCCAACTTCGGCTGACGGCGCAGCAGCGCGCGCGTTGCCGCCTGCACCTGTACCGAATCCGATGGCGAATGGATCTGCTCAACGATCTGTGCCCGTCCGTCCTGCGCGATCGCATCCGTGAACCCGCGCTCACGCGCCTGTCCGTTCTCCGTGCGTACATCGAACCCGACCATACCAATGCGTTTGGTATCCGGACGTGCTTCCAGCAGGGCATTTGCTGCCGCCTGCCCTGCGGCATAGTTATCCGTGCCCACCCGAACAGAGATCCCCTCCGCCTTGACATCGGAATCCATCACGATCACTTTAACGCCTGCCTGTATTGCATGCTCGATCGTGGGCTTGGACGCTTCCGCGTCGATGGCAGAAAGCACAATCACCTTTGCCCCCTTTGCAACCGCATCCTCAATCATTTGATTCTGTGTCTCCGCATCCTCCTCGGAAAGCGGTCCTTCAAAGGTATATTGCAGATTATATTCATTTGCCGCTGCCTTTACGCCGGACTGTACCGTTTTCCAAAATGTCGACTGTGTGGATTTGACAATCACAGCGACCCACGGACGCGGTATCTGCTGTGCGCTCTGCTCAAGCAGTGCACACCCGCTCGCCAAAGCCAAGCACACCGCACTGCATAATAAAATTTTATATAGACGGTGCACGGTCATCCCTCCATGTTTTTGGCAGACGAACGGTAACGCATGTACCCTCATCAGGCTCGCTCTTGATTACCAGTCCATATTGCTCTCCAAAGTAGATTTGATTACGGTCATTGACATTCTTAATACCGATCCCGCTCGCGCGATCCTCCTGTTCCAGAAGCAGCTGCCTGCAGTCCTCCTCCTCCATTCCGACCCCATTGTCCGTTACCGACATGATGACATCGGTCCCGTCACCGCGCACTTCAATGATGATCTCACCTGCATCTACAAATTCACCAAAACCATGCAGGATCGCATTTTCAATGATCGGCTGTAAGGTGATCTTACTGCACAGGCAATCAAGTATCGTGTCATCCACAATAAACCGGTATTGGAACTGATCCTTGTATCGGAATTTTTGAATGATGAGATAGCTTTCCGCGTGTTCGATCTCCCGCCGAATGGGGATAAGCTCTGCCCCACGCGAAATACTGATGCGAAACAGCCGCGCAAGTGCACCGACCATCTGCACGGCATCGGTCGTGCGTCCCACCTCGCACATCCACTGGATCGAGTCCAGCGTATTGTACAGGAAATGGGGATTGATCTGCGCCTGCAGTGCTTTGAGTTCCGTTTTCTGTAAGGTTTCCTGATCGTGTCGGACCTCCTCAATCAGTTCCTGGATCCGACAGACCATGTGTCCAAAGGAGTCCGACAGGACAGCAATTTCCTGCGTACCACTGACCGGCTGATATTGGAAGCCGGTGGCATCCTGCTCAAAGCGATGCATCTGTGCAACCAATCGCTGAATGGGTGCGGAAACCAGCTTCATCGCAAACGCCGCAACTCCCAAGACCAAAATGAGCGCGACTGAGCCTACAATAAAAATCATGCGAAGCGCGGCATTGCGCGGCGTCTCGACCAGTTCATTCAAATAGCTGACGCCAACCAATCTCCACCTGCTCTGTGGGATGGAGTGTACGATGCGCTGGGTATTGCCCTCTGTATACACGCCATCGCCTTGCTCTGCATAGCGCAGAGTATCCTCATCCTTAATGCCCACATAAATAAGCTGCTGCTGCGGATGATACACCAGCCGTCCCTTTTGATCGATCAGGAAAGTGTAGCCCTGCGTTCCTGTTCCAACATCATCGATATAGGCTGCGATCGTGGAAAATTGCAGATCGAGTGTAACAAACACTTCTTTGACGCCATAGCGCGACAACTGACTGCGGCAGGCAATCGTGATGACCCATGGATAGTAATCTTTATACAGATTGAGGACATGAGGCGGTGTGATATACAGTCCATTTGCATCCACCTCTACATCCCTGAGATCCAGTCTGCCTGTCACCTGTTTGCGCACCTGCTTGCTCGACCAGCTGTCCAGCAAGTCCCCATTCAGAGAATACACCGCGATATTACAGAGATCCTCCCGCATTTCAACCAATGTCGATAGGGTCTCACCCAGCTCACCACTGTCCGTTTGCCGCTCCAGTTCAAGCACTACACGGCGCATCAGCTGATTGGTGTTTGCGGTATAGTTTGAAATCACGCTCGCCGCCTGATTGAGTGACTGTTCCGAACTTGTCGCCGCACCGCTTCGCAATGCATCGGTATACAGCGTGGTAAAGATCCATGTAGACAGGATCACGATACTGCCTGTGACCGCCATTACAAGCAGGATAATCAGCCCCGACAGAGTCAGCGTCCGCTTATTTCTCATTGCCGCCCTCCCCACTCTGCTGACGGCGCAGGGTCAGCGGTGAAACACCAAAGCGTTTCTTAAAGCAATAGCTGAAATAGTGCTGATCCGTGTACCCACACCGCTCTGCGATCTCCATGACCTTGAGGCGTGTACATTGCAGCAGTTCCTTTGCCGTATCCAGACGTTTTGCCGTGAGCAGGTTGATAAATGTATCTCCTGTATGCTTGCGGATGAGCGCAGACAGATAATTCGGGCTGATATGCAGGGATTCACTCAAAGTCACGAGCGAAAGTCCGGTATCCGCATAGCGTGTCTGGATCACCCCCAGTGCCTGCTCACATACGATATCTCCGCTTTCCCGACATTGGTGTACGATCGCCTCTGCCACCCGACAGCAGAAATCCTCAATGCTCGTCACGGTCTCATCCAGAGAACGCGCTGTGAACGGGATCTCTGCCAGCGGTGAAGTGCTCCACAGCGCATTGGCAGTCTCCGGATCCACCACAGCCCCTGCCGCGCGGCACGCCGAGGACAGCAGCTGTACAGTGAGAAGCCCCACCTCCAGCCCTGAACAGGAACCTTTGCGCAGGATCTCAAACTGCTCCTGCAAAAACAGATGGATCTCCTCGTTCTTGCCGCCCTTGATCAGACTCTCCAACTGGGCAGATACCTCGGAATAGTCGGATCGGATGGCACGCCCCGGTTCAAAGTCCGCAATATAGCGCGTATCCACTCCCTCACGATTCATATAATCGAATGTGCCAAGTGCTTCCCGATATGCGCTGTGGCAGGCAGAAAGCGTCGTCACCGGACGGCTGACACCAACTGTGCATCGCTGTCCGGTCGCGCGTTCAATGGTCTGTGAAATATCGCTGGTGGCGATATGCAGATATTCTCCAAGGGTCAGCACACTGTCTGCCACGAGTGAGATCACACGGCCGCCGATAAAACAGCTCGATGCCCGGAAATATTTATGCAGCACGCGATCCACGGCATGTACATGCCTGCGTGTGGCAACAGGCTTGTTCTGTTCATCACAGATGGCAGTTGCCAGTACGACATATTGAAATTTATCGCTGACCGCTGTCAGCACGCCGCTTTCCACTGCCTGCGTCCGAAGCCATGCTTCATTTTCTTCATGCGAAAGCAGGGTATCTGCTCCCAGCAAAAGCGGCATGAGAAAATCATTCGGATGCAGCTGCTCTGCATCCCCCTGTGTAACCTCCTGCATCCGGCTGTCGATCTGTGCGCGGATTTCACAAAGTTCCTTTGCAAACTCCGTTGACGAGATCGGTTTGAGCAGATAGCGAATGATATTATACTGGATCGCCTGCTGTGCATAGGCGAAGTCATCATAGCCGCTCAAAAAGGCAATATGCATCGCCGGACGGATCTCTCGCGCTGCCCGTGCCAGTGCAATCCCAGACAGGAAAGGCATACGGATATCGGTGAGCAGCAGATCGGGCTGCAATCGCTCAACAAGTTCGAGTGCCTCCATGCCATTTTCCGCTTCTCCGACTACGCGAAATCCGCACTCCTCCCAAGGAGTTTTTGCGATCAAGGAACGCCGCAGTTCGGTTTCATCGTCCGCAACAACCACTGTATACATACTTCTTTTCTCTCCCTTTCCTGATATCATGTCCTGATATTAAGATACCAAACTCCTTTTCCAGTTTAAGGGATTCCTTTCATTTTGTCCACATTTTATAAAAAAAACCGTCAAAAATGCCTCAGACACTTTTGACGGTTTCGTCCTTTATCCTACGGAAAACGCAAACACGGTCGTATGACTATAGTGTTCGCCCTTTCTCAAAATCGGCTGCAATTCCGTTGTCCACGCAGGCGGATTGGGAACAAACTGTGTTTCCAAACAGAACGCCTCACGCCTGCCGTAATCTGTTCCCTGCTTGCCATTTGCACCTGTGAGGAAGTTTGCAGTATAAAGCTGTACCCCCGGCATATCCGACATGACCGTCAAATGAATGCCGTTTTCCTCGCAAACCGCCTCTGCAAACGGACGCATGCCTTCGCCGTCCACCCAATAATGGTGGTCATAGCCGCCAGCCTTGCGCAGCTGTACAAAGCTTTCGTCCCAGTGTGCGCCCATCGGGGTCAATTCGCGCAGATCCATCGGTGTTCCGGCAACGGCTGCATGTGTGCCGTCCGGAATGTTTTCTTCGCCCAGCGGTGCATACTGTGACGCATGGATCTGTAGCTTCTGTGTACCGACCTCGCCCTTGCCTGCAAGGTTGAAGTAGCTGTGGTTGGTCAGATTGCACAGGGTATCCGCATCGGTATCCGCTTCATAATGCAGCTTCAATGCGCCGTTTTCCAGCTGATAGGTTACCTTGACATCCAGCGCACCCGGATAGCCTTCTTCCCCGTCAGCACTGTGCAGGGTGAGCACCAATGCATCCGGCTGTACCTCTGCCTGCCAGTGCTTCTGGTCAAAGCCGCTCATGCCGCCATGCAGATGGTTCACACCATTATCATTGCAGGGCAATGTATAGTCTTTTCCATTGAGCGTAAACTTCCCATGCCCGATGCGGTTGGCACAGCGTCCGATCATCGCACCGATGTAGCAGGTCTGCGCCTCATATCCGGCAGGAGAATCAAATCCCAGTACCACGTCCACAGTCTTGCCGCTTCGGTCAGGCACTTCGATCGCCTGAATGATGCCGCCATAGGTCAGCACTGCCACGCGGCAGGAGCCGTCACTGAGCCAGTAACGGGTCACCGGCGTGCCGTCCTTTGTCGCACCAAATGCTTCTGCTGTGATCTTCATGCCTTGCCTCCTACTGTCTCGACAAAACGCAGGAATGCTTCGGTATCCTTATAGACACCGGCATGCTCCAGAACGGTTGCAAACACCTTGCCCACCTCGCGCTGGATCACGTCCATTGCATTTTCTGCGGTCACTTCGGAAGCAAAGCCCTCTGCCCAGTCTGCATGGGATTCGGTCAGCGGATCGGCACGCAGGTCTTCGCCCTTGACCATTTTTTCTGCCAGTACCGCAAGTTCCTGCTTGAGGCGTGCCGGCAGGACAGCCAGACCCATGACCTCGATCAGTCCGATGTTTTCCTTCTTAATATGATGCAGTTCTGCATGTGGGTGATACAATCCGAGCGGATGCTCCTCTGTGGTCAGATTGTTGCGCAGAACGAGATCGAGTTCATAATCCGTTCCGCGGCGGCGTGCGATCGGGGTAATTGTATTATGCGGTACGCCATCGGTCTCAGAAAGGATCATTGCCGCCTCATCCGTGTAGCCGCGCCAAGCGGTCAGGATGCGGTCGCCCAGCTCAATGAGCTTATCCGGATCGGCGCAGGTCAGACGGATGACGGACATCGGCCACTTGACGATACCTGCACGCACTTCCGGAAAATCCGCAAAAGTCAGCGGTGTCTTGATGGGCGCGGTCTCCATTGCGAAGGTGTAGCGTCCGCCCTGAAAATGGTCATGCGCCAGAATGGAACCGCCCACGATCGGCAGATCGGCGTTAGAGCCAACGAAATAATGTGGGAACTGTCCTACGAAGTCCAGCAGCTTGCAGAAGCAGTCACGGTCGATCTTCATGGGCGTATGTGCTGCATTGAACACGATACAGTGCTCATTGTAATAGACATAAGGCGAATACTGCATGAACCACGGCTTGTTTGCGATCGTGATCGGAATAATGCGGTGGTTCTGACGTGCCGGATGATTTACGCGCCCTGCATAGCCTTCATTTGCATGACAGAGCTGGCACTGTGGATATGCGGAGGCTGGCAGATTGCGTGCCGCCGCGATCGCCTTCGGATCTTTCTCCGGCTTGGAGAGGTTGATGGTGATATCGATCTCTCCATACGCGGTCTGTGTTTTCCACTGCATATCCTTCGCGATGCGGTCACGACGGATATAGTTGGTATCCTGACTGAAGCGATAGTACCAGTCCGTTGCACGGATGGGGTCTTCCGCGTACAGCGCGCGGAATTTTGCAATGACCTCACGCGGCGGCGGTGTCAGGCGTCCCATGAGTGCCGTATCAAACAAATCGCGGTATACGATGGAATTTTCTGTCATCACACCGCGCGCATGTGCATCATCGAGCAGTTCATCCAGCACGGCTGGCAGGTCGATCGCCGTATCCTCCAGTGTCTGCTCGGTATAGCTGTCCAGATGCAGGGCTTCGAGCAGTGTATTGACTGCCCATGTGTGGTCTTCGGGTGCAATCAGTCCGGTCTGCTCTGCATAGCGTACCAGCTTTGCAATTGCCATATCGATCATAGGGATTGTGCCTCCTGTTTACTCGGTGTATCCGTTCGGATGGCTCTGATGCCATTTCCAAGCGGTCTCGATGATCGTATGCAGATCATCATACTGCGGCTTCCAGCCCAGCACGGTCTTTGCCTTCTCGGATGATGCAATGAGCTGTGCCGGATCACCAGCGCGGCGTGCCTCGATCTTCGCCGGGATCGGATGACCAGTTACGGAACGCGCCTGCTCGATCACTTCCTTGACCGAGAAGCCAACGCCGTTGCCCAGATTGAATACATTATTTTCCCCACCCTTGAGGAGGTAATCGAGCGCAAGGATGTGCGCCTGTGCCAGATCACAGACATGGATATAGTCGCGGATGCAGGTTCCGTCCGGTGTCGGGTAATCATCGCCAAAAATCGCGATCTGCTCGCGCTGGTTATTGGGAACCTGAAGGATCAGTGGGATGAGATGGGTCTCCGGATTGTGCGCCTCACCAATGGAGCCATCCGGCTGTGCGCCGCATGCATTGAAGTAACGCAGGGCAACAAAGCGCAGACCATGTGCCAGAGACACCCACTTCATCATTTTTTCCATGGACAGCTTGGTCTCACCATAGCAGTTGGTCGGCTCGGTCGGATCGGTCTCGAGGATGGGCATACGCTCTGCCTCACCGTAGGTTGCCGCCGTCGAGGAAAAAACGATCTTATCCACACCATGCGCGACCATGCTGTCGAGCAGGGTCTTTGTGCCGCACAGATTGTTGTCATAATACTTGAGCGGATCTTTCATGCTCTCTCCAACCTGAGAATTTGCCGCAAAGTGGATGACACCCTCGATCTGCTCACTCTCAAATACATGATCTACGAATGCACGATCACGGATATCGCCCTCGTAGAAGCGCGCCTTTTCCGGAACAGCTGCACGGAATCCGGTTTCCAGATTGTCTGCTACCACCACATCACGTCCATCCGCAATGAGCGCATGCGCGGTATGAGAACCGATATAGCCTGCACCGCCAAGTACAAGAACTGCCATGATAAAAACCTCCTAATATGATTCAGTCAAGCTCAAATTCTATCTCTTATTATATCAAATCAATGCGCGATCACAACGCCGCCGCCCGGACGAACGGTCAGGAAGTGACAGCAGCCCTCTCCAAGGATCGCTTCCATTCCTGTGCGGAAGGAATCCATCATGCCGAATGGTACATACGCCTGCACGGTCCCGGCAAAACCGCCGCCATGCACGCGCACAGCACCCTGTCCTTCCAGCAGTCTGCGTGCTGCTGCAATGGTAAGTACAACTGCCTGCGCCTGCGGCTGGGATGCACAGTACAGGTTCTGCAAATACTCCGCAGAGGAGCTGCCCGACTGCTGTACGAGTGCAAGGAATGCATAAAAATCTTCTTTTTCCAGAGCCTGTGCCTGCTTGAGTGCGAGCAGGTTATCTCCATAGAAGTGGATTGCACGCAGGATCGCACGATCACCCGTCTGCTTGCGGAGCTCCGAGATCTTCGCCCAGAAGTCCTCAAACTCGACGTCGCGCAGGACTTCTTTGCCGAAGAATGCGGCAACCTGCTTCATTTCACCCGGAATCGCCGCATATTCATCGGTCAGATCGGCATGATCCGCGCCGGAATCAATGATGCACAGCGCATGGCCAGAGGCGGTGAGATCATAGTCCAGACGATTGACGATCGGAGCAGCCGGATCTGCAAAATCAATGGAGACGATGCCGCCCACGGCACTTGCCAGCTGATCCATAAGACCACAGGGCTTGCCGAAGAATACATTCTCCGCATACTGTCCGATCTGCGCAAGCTGTACCTGTGTCAGTGCACCCTCACAGAACATATCATTGAGGATCGCGCCGATCAGTACCTCAAACGCAGCGGAGGAGGACAAACCGGAGCCGCTCAGTACCTCAGAGGTCACGCAAGCGTCAAAGCCGGAAACCGGATAGCCCATCTCACGGATTTTAGCTGCTACGCCGCGGATGAGGGCAGCAGTCGTGCCTTCCTCCTCCTTCTGCGGCTCACATGCTGCAAGATCGATCTTGATTTCCGGATATCCCTCGGACAAAACGCGTGCGATGGTGCTGTCGCTCTTGGCTGCACAGGCAATCGCATCAAGGTCGATTGCCGCTGCCAGTACGCGCCCATGCTGATGGTCGGTATGGTTGCCGCCCATCTCGGTGCGTCCGGGGGCGGAGTACAGCCCAATCTCGCGGTCTGCACCATAAGTCTTTTCAAATGTATCCATAAGTGCCAGCAGACGTTCACGCTTTTGCGGCACTTCGGTTTTTTTACAGCCATAGATCGCGGTCAGGCTCGCATCCAGCGCGCCCTCTTTTAACTCTGTTGTCAGGATTGATTGCTTCTTCATAATAAAAATCCCGCCTTTCAAAAAGAATGTGATAAACGATATATGTTATTTTCAGTATAACACTATTTTAGTAAAACTTCAATTTGTTTTACTGAGCAGTTTAACAATTTTTCTCTCCTCTTTTTGTGCAAAAAAACGACTGCCACAGAAAAATGGACAGCCGTTTTTGTTAAACACCGTATTCTTTTACGCTTTCGCGTACACTAAGGGTAGGCGGTACGACGATCTTGAGCGGCAGTTTTTTAGAACCGTTCGACGCGCGGCGTGCCAGAAGCTCGATCGCAGTCGCGCTCATTGCCTCTACATGGGTGCTGACGCTGGTGAGCGGCGGATCGGTCAGCGCAGACAATGGGGTATCATTGAAACTGATGATCGAGAGATCATCCGGAATGGACATCCCCTGTCCGCGCAATGCTCCAGCCGCACCGATCGCAGCCTCCTCATTTGCCGCAATGATGGCAGTCGGCATGGGTGCCCCCTGCGCCAGACGCTGCGACAAAAGAGCGCGTGCGTCGGCGGCTGTCATGGGTGCATCGAACAGATACTCCGACCGGAACAAACCCTTTTCCTGCAAATAGCGAATAAAGATCTCGCGCCGCACCTCCAGCGCAGGACGCTTTTTCTGATCGAGCTTGCGGCAGGGCCCCAAAAATCCGATTTCACGATGCCCATGTGCCAGTAAATAATCGACCGCCTGCTCAACGCCAAGCTGAAAATTGAGCACGACCGAATCATAATGCAGTTCATCGGGTGAGGAATCTAAAAACAATACATTTTCAGATAGTTTGGAGAGTGCCCTGATCTGCTCCTCGGAAAAAATACCGATCGCCAGCACGCCGTCGATCCTGCCGGTCGTATCCAGTTCATACACACCTGCATGCTCCTGCACATGGGCTACGATATAGCCAAGATCCTGACAACGCTGCACCGCATAATTTTTGAGATACAGATAATAGGGATCTGCCAGCTGCTCTGCCGGAGAGAGCATTTCCGCGATCGCGATGCGCAGCTGCTTGCTGTGCGAAACGCGCACGCGGCGTTGTCTGGAAGAAGATTTATAATGCAGCTTTCCGGCTGCCTCCAAGATCGCTGCGCGTGTCGTTTCGCTGACACTCATGGTGGGATCATTGTTCAGCACACGGGAGATCGTAGCGATCGAAAAGCCTGTATATTCTGCGAGTTCTTTTAATGTCGCCATATTGTTCCATCCTTTTAGTAAAATCACCACATAGCTTATCACATTATACTCCCAACCTGCCATTTTTCGCAAGTCTTTTGCGCTGAAAATGTGTCTGCTCCATGCATCAATCACCTTTTCGGCACATGTAAATCCTTCTATTTTGACCTCTCACGAATCCGACCCTCATTTTTTGTACTATACGCACAGAAAAAAGCAATTGATTTATATATATATTTCATATATAATAAATACAAGAAAAAGGAGAGGAGATGCTGCCTATGGATCACAAACGTAACAAATCGAACGGTTTCTATGCAACTATTCAGAAAGAAGGTGACATCTTGCGCAAATCACATACGCTGCCCATCTGCATGGCTTTATTTGTATTATTTTTATCATGCAGTATCATTCTCTATTATTTTACTTCCACAGTGAACTTCTTTTACGGAATCCCCTTTATCATCTGTGTGGCACTCCTGTTTGTGGCGCAAAATCAAATGCATGTCCAGATCGGACGCGCTGCACCGCGGCACCCTCTGTACTGGCACTTATCTGTGATCCTTGGCTGTGATGCCATTTGGTGCGTTCTTTTCCTTGTGCGTTACATGGCGGAGCTTGTCCCCAACCAGATCAAGCTGGGACTGCGACTGCATCTGACCACTTTTTCACTCATCCATTTGGTGGTATTTGCAAAATATTGGATCACAGCACGCCTGATGGCACAAAAGGCAGCACGAAATCAAGCACAACTCAGCAAATCTGTGGAAGGACGGTGACATCTTGCGTAAATCATTCTATGCAGTCAACGCTGCCATCCTTTTCGGTCTGCTTGCACTCCTTTTCGCGCTCGGGGATCTCATCGGGTATCCATTTGGAAGTTCCTTTCAGCATTGGACCAAGGACACATTTTTTATCATGCTCCTGTTCGGTACGCAAAGCCTGATACATCTATTCCTTTCCCGTATGCGAGTTTCCTTTTTCTGGCAGGTCTTCGCTGTACTTGCCTGTGTGTTCATGTGGATCTTTCTGCTTTTCTTCACCTGCTCACCAGAAACGACCATGCAGGAATTCATACTGGACGCGATCCAGCTATTTTTCGGATTCCTTGTCGTCCATGGCATCATTCTGGGCGATCATCTGCTGACCAAGCACTTTATGGCACCAGAGGGAGATCCCACGCGCGGCTGACCGCAAAACAAATCTCGATCTTATGCACCTCGGCTGGCACAGCGAGGTGCATTTTCTATCTTTCCAGCAGACAGAAAAAGTCTCCCGAAACACAGATCCTGTGAAACGGGAGACTTTTCCGCAAGTGAATCGAAATTCAGGCGTTCCTGAATTCCTGAGAGGCCTACGCGTATGCTCTCATTTGAGAAGCTGATGGGTAAGCCTTAGGACAAATTGGCTCAGCCGCGTGCTGCCATGTTCTGCTCGTACGCTTCGACCATCTTCTTGACCATCTGGCCGCCGATAGAACCTGCCTGACGGGAGGTCAGCTCGCCGTTATAACCATCCTTGAGGTTTACACCGACCTCAGCAGCTGCTTCCATCTTGAAACGATCCATTGCAGCGCGTGCTTCCGGTACTGCCATCTGATTAGAATTGTTATTCTTGCTAGCCATAATTTGTGTTCTCCTTTTCGTTTGTGTTTTTTTGGGGTCGCTGATAGTATTGTGACCCATACAAACCGGAAATATAACGACCAAATTCTTCCGTTTCTTCCATCACACGGACAAATATTTACAAAACACTGCTTTCGTTTTCCCGTCCTCTATTTTTCTTTTCATCCTATATGGGCAGTATTTTGAGCCGCATGCTGTTTTTTATCCGCGCTTCGCCCCATTGCCCTACCCCGTTTTCGCCCAAATCCCCACAAATCCTATATGTATATTTCACACAATAAACGATCTCTCAAACAGTTAAATTGTACAAAGTGTATAATTCCTGCTTGACAAAGGGAAAATGGAGTGATATGTTTTTATACGAAAGGAGCGGAGAAGCCCATGAAGAAAGTAATTCACACAGGATTGGCTCCTGCTGCCATCGGTCCCTATTCACAGGCGATCGCAGTGGATGGTTTGCTGTTCACATCTGGACAGCTGCCGCTCAATCCGGAAACCGGTGCATTCCCAGAAGGGATCACCGAACAGACCAGGCAATCTCTGAACAACGTCAAAGCCATCCTCGCAGAAGCCGGTGTCGGCATGGATCATGTGATCAAGACCACCGTCTTTTTAAGCGACATGGAAAACTTTGCCGCAATGAACGATGTGTATGGCACCTTCTTCCCTGAAGGCGGCTATCCGGCACGTTCTGCCGTTCAGGTTGCCCGTCTGCCAAAAGATGCCCTCATTGAGGTCGAGGTCATCGCAGCCCTGTAAAACCCCAAAAAACCAATAGCTCACCTTAGCAACAAGGTACTGTCCGCCAGTCGCACCCGCCGAAAATATAGGAACGTCGGCAACCGATGACCGGGGTACCTCCGAAAATGCAGGCGCACTGCGCCAAAATTATGGAGGTAATTTATTATGAAGTATCCGCTGAATGTTGAAGCTCCGAAGTCCATGACTTATGTTACCCGCAACATCCCAAATGTTACACTGGAACAGCGTGAACGCGCACTCAAAGCAACGCATTACAATGAATTTGCGTTCCCTGCTGGCATGCTGACTGTTGATATGCTCTCCGACTCCGGTACAACTGCAATGACAGATCTGCAGTGGGCAACCATGATGATGGGCGATGAGGCTTACGGACGCAACAAGGGCTATTATGTATTACTCGATACACTCCGCGATGTATTCGAGCGCGGCGATGACCAGAAGCGTATCATCGATCTGGTTCGCACCGGCTGCGAAGATATCGAAAAAATGATGGACGAAATGTACCTCTGTGAGTATGAGGGCGGTCTATTCAATGGCGGCTCTGCACAGATGGAACGTCCAAATACATTCATCCTGCCTCAAGGACGCGCTGCTGAATCCGTTCTGTTCGAGCTGGTTCGCAAGATCTTGGGTCAGCGTCATCCGGGCAAGGTATTCACCATTCCGTCGAATGGTCACTTTGACACCACCGAGGGCAACATCAAGCAGATGGGTTCCATCCCACGCAACCTGTACAACAAGGAACTCCTGTGGGAAGTTCCGGAAGGCGGCAAGTACGAAAAGAACCCATTCAAGGGCAACATGGACACCGAGAAGCTGGAACAGCTCATTCAGGCAGTCGGTCCTGAGAATGTGCCCCTCGTTTACACCACGATCACCAACAATACCGTTTGTGGTCAGCCGGTCTCTATGGCAAACCTGCGCGCTTCCAGCACGATCGCCCATAAGTACAATATCCCGTTCATGCTCGACGCTGCACGCTGGGCAGAGAACGCTTATTTCATCAAGGTCAATGAGGACGGCTACGCTGATAAGTCCATCTTCGAGATCGCAAAGGAAATGTTCTCCTACTGTGACGGCTTCACCGCTTCCCTCAAGAAGGACGGACACTCCAACATGGGCGGTATCCTCGCATTCCGCGATAAGGGATACTTCTGGAAGGCATTCTCTGACTTCAATGAAGACGGCACGGTAAAGACCGATATCGGCCATCTGCTCAAGGTAAAGCAGATTTCCTCTTATGGCAACGATTCCTACGGCGGCATGTCCGGTCGTGATATCATGGCTCTGGCAGCTGGTCTGTATGAGTGCGGCCGCTTCGATTACCTCGACGCGCGTGTAAAGCAGTGCGAATATCTGGCACAGGGCTTCTACAAGGCTGGTGTTCCGGTCGTTCTGCCGGCAGGCGGCCACGGTGTTTACATCGATGTCGATCGCTTCTTTGACGGCAAGCGCGGCCATGAAACCTTTGCAGGCACCGGTCTGTCCATCGAGCTGATCCGTCGCTACGGTATCCGCGTATCCGAGTTGGGTGACTTCTCCATGGAGTATGACCTCAAGACACCCGAACAGCAGGCTGAGCTGTGCAACGTTGTTCGTTTCGCAGTCAACCGCAGCCAGCTTTCGCAGGAGCATCTTGATTATGTCATCGCAGCTGTTGCAGAGCTGTATAAGGATCGCGAAACCATCCCGAATATGAAGATCACATTCGGTCATAAGCTGCCAATGCGTCATTTCCATGCATTCTTGGAGCCATATGCAAACGAATGATCCTTGTTCCTCTCCATTACTTATGGAATAACGTGCAATCCCTTTGGCGATCCAAGATCGTTAAAGTAAATTAAGAAAAATCGCCCACGGACAATTAAAAAGTTCGTGGGCTTTTTCCATTCACCAAGAGAAGCACAAAATAGAGGAACAAAGTCTGAGATCAAAAGAAAGAAAGATGGATCATTATTCAAGAATAGCGAACTCCCTTTCCGGCAGAACTGTCATCTAGTTTGTGCATAAAAAAGGGGTGTCATTATGGTAAATAATAACGCAAACACTGCGGCTGTGCAGCGTGATTCTTGGCAATCAAAATGGGGCTTTATTCTGGCGTGTATCGGCTCGGCGGTCGGTATGGGCAATATCTGGCTTTTCCCCAGCCGTGTTGCAAAATATGGCGGCGCTTTTCTGTTAGCATATTTCATTTTTGACATCTTGATCGGCTTTTCTGGTGTCATCGGCGAAATGAGCTTTGGACGTGCAACACGTTCCGGCCCTGTCGGTGCATTTGAAAAAGCCTGTGCCTCCCGCGGCAAAGGAAGCCTCGGCGCAAAGATCGGTTTGCTCCCCATGGTGGGCGCACTGGCACTTGCGATCGGCTATTCCGTTGTTGTCGGTTGGATCTTTAAGTATACGTTCGGTTCTTTCACAGGCTCTGCGCTTGCGCATGGCTCTGATATTGGCGATGTTGGCGGATACGCGGCGGCATTTGAAAGCACAGCGACCGCATTCGGCAACAATGGCTGGCTGATCTTTGCACTCATCATCACCTTTGCCATCATGGTACTTGGTGTTGCAGGCGGCATTGAAAAAGCCAACAAAATCATGATCCCACTGTTTTTCCTGATGTTCCTCGGTCTTGCGATCTATGTCGGATTCCAGCCGGGCGCATCCAATGGCTACAAGTGGATGTTCACCATCGACCCCGAGATCCTCTGCAATCCTATGATGTGGGTCTATGCACTGGGTCAGTCCTTCTTCTCCCTGTCTCTGGCAGGCAATGGTACCGTCATTTACGGCTCCTATCTGCCGGATAAGGAAGATATCGTCAGCTCTGCATGGCAGGTCGCATTGTTCGATACCCTCGCTGCAATGCTTGCAGCACTCGTGATCGTACCTGCAATGGCAGCAGCCGGAACCACACAGTTTGATGGCGGCCCCGGTCTGATGTTCATCTATCTGCCAAATATGTTTGCAGCAATGCCCGGCGGTCATATCGTTATGATCGTATTCTTCGTTGCAGTTCTGTTTGCAGGCTTGACTTCCCTTGTCAACCTGTTTGAAGCACCGATCGCGACCTTGCAGGACAATCTGCATTTCAGCCGCGCAAAGGCCGTTGTAACGATCGCCGTCATTGGCGTGGTCGTCTCCCTTTGTATCCAAGGCATCGTGGCACAGTGGATGGACTTCGTATCCATCTATATCTGCCCACTCGGTGCCGGTCTTGCAGGCATCATGTTTGCATGGGTCTGGGGCAAGGACGCTGTCGAAGACGCAGTCTCCCTCGGTCGCACCAAGCGCATCGGCAGCTGGTACTATCCGCTTTATAAATACGGCTTCTGCATCCTGACCCTTGCCGTATTTGTACTGGGTATCGTCTGCGGCGGTATCGGCTGATCTATCACACAGTCCTTTCACAAAGACACAACATAACATGTCAAAAAATCCGGCGAGAAGCAAAACTTCTCGCCGGATTTCTCTATGCCTATATCAGCTGATCTGCTCCGTCAGACGTTCCAGAGCATCATAATCGAGCTTCCCTGAAACGACGGTATACGAAAACGGATCTTTTCTAATCCTATTTTCTGAATTCACGATAAAATTGTTCCAGCCGTCCGCCTCGTTCCCGTCCGTTAAATAGATCGTAACACGCAAGTTAAAGCCCGAACCCGAAGACACGAACTCCGATCTTTTCAGTTTGACCGCATTAAAATTTTGGAGGATGTGCGCAAGCTGCGCCTTCTCCGTAATATGCGCTGCCCTGCCTGTATTTCCATTGAATATTACGATTTCTTTCACCTCATCTGGCTGCAAATCCACAAAGTCAATGGGGGCCGCATACCAGACCGCTACCCCTGTTAAGAAAAGAAGTACAACCATTGCTGCGATCATAAGCTTTCGTTTCATAAGCGACACCCTCCCTAAGAATCATACATCTGTCAATCTGTCTGTTTGGTGAATGTAGTTTAATAGGATTTGTGACTCCATCATTTGTCCATCCTCATCTATATAAACATAATGATTAAAATCCTCATCTATAAGTAATAAATAAGGACTAAAAATCTCCCATTCATCATAGTCACTTATTATATCATCATATTTCCCAAATATATAAATTTCCAACAATTCCTTGCTTCCCATCAAGAAACATAAGTAAACAGTATCATGAATCCAACCGGAATTCGTCTTGATATTCAGTTGTCCAGGTCTGGCAAAATCGAGTTTGGAAATAAAATCCTGAATCTTTTCCGCTTCCACTTCATCAACATATCTGTATTTTTCATGAAATCGCTCTATGTCCTGAATAAGACGCTCTTTCAGCTGTTGCATTGCTGCCCTTTTTTGTCTTATCTTTAACTCAACTTTTTTCTGTTCCAAAAGTCTTTTGAGATCATCCTCCATCTATAACCCCTCCAAACCTCAATTTATGACTTGCTTTATTTCATGGCTGCTGAAAATCCATCAAGGATTCTTTTTTTTGCCTTGTGGCTGCTCGCTCCCTGCGAACAATCCGTCAATTTGTCTATTTTCAAACAATCTCTAAATGAATTGTAGCATAAAGCGATAAACAAATCTATGTCTATTCATGAATCAAATAAAAAGACCATGAGACCGAAAAAATCAGTCTCACAGTCCTTCCTGTTATGGGCAATACATTTTCTTATGCAATCTCGTTTGGCTTCCATTCTTTCAGATATTGTGCATCCAGTCTCTCCATGGTTTCCTTGGACAGTGCACGCTGAGCGAACGGATATACCGCATTGTTTTCCTTATAGATATGCCGACGAATCAGATGTACATACCCCATTGCCTGTGCCAAAATTTCCAGCTTATTCTTTGGTGTCTGCTCCTTTTCGTAGGATTCCACTGCGTTTTCCAGTTCTCCTACATACATACGCCCCATATCATGCTCGACCAGCATACCATGCCGGATGGCAGGTACTGCTGCCTGACCAATCTCCTCCAGCATTGCATGAAACAGCAGTTCTTCCTCTTTTTTATGGTGCTGTTCATCTGCATAGGTGCGAATAAACGCGATATCTTCCCGGAATGCATCTGCACAAAACTCGTTTTCTTCCATGAGCGCAATGCATCTCTGTTCTAATTTTTCTGAAAAACGAGAGATTTCTTCATGCTCTTTGAGCAGTGCTTCGATCAGCATAGCCTTATACCTCCCCGATCAGCAGCTTGAGATCGTCCTCTACCGTTCCGATCCCTGCAATACCAAAGTTCTCCACGAGAACATTTGCAACATTTGGAGACAGGAATGCAGGCAGGGTCGGCCCCAGATGAATATTCTTCACACCCAAGTGCAGCAGCGCGAGCAGGACAATGACCGCCTTTTGCTCATACCATGCAATGTTATAAACGATAGGCAGATCATTGATGTCATCCAACCCAAACACTTCCTTGAGCTTGAGTGCGATCACCGCCAGCGAATAGGAGTCATTGCACTGTCCCGCATCGAGCACGCGTGGGATGCCGTTGATATCTCCCAGCTCCAGCTTGTTATACTTATACTTTGCACAGCCTGCGGTCAAGATCACAGTATCCTGAGGCAGTGCCTTTGCAAAATCCGTGTAGTAGCTGCGGCTGCCTGCACGACCGTCACAGCCTGCCATGACAACGAACTTACGGATCGCGCCGCTCTTGACAGCATCCACTACCTGATCCGCGAGCGCAAGCACCTGATCGTGTGCAAAGCCACCTATGATCTCGCCGGTCTCCAGCTCGGCAGGCGGCGGACACTGCTTTGCATGCGCAATGAGTGCGGAAAAGTCCTTGTGACCTGCATCGTCTGCATCAATATGCTTACAGCCTGTAAATCCAACTGCACCAGTGGTATAAATACGATCCTTATAGCTATCCTTCGGCGGCACAAGGCAGTTCGTTGTGAGCAGTACAGGGCCGTTAAAGGATTCAAACTCCTCCTTCTGTTTCCACCATGCATTTCCATAATTGCCCACAAGATGTGGATATTTTTTGAATGCCGGATAATAATGTGCCGGAAGCATTTCCGAATGGGTATAAACATCGACGCCTGTTCCGGCGGTCTGCTCAAGCAGCATTTCCAAGTCATGCAGATCGTGACCAGATACCAAAATCGCCGGATTCTTTCCTACCCCCAGCTTGACCTTTGTCAGCTGTGGGTTGCCATACGCACCGGTATTTGCTGCATCCAGTGCCGCCATAACAGTCACGCCGTACTTTCCCGTTTCCATTGTAAGATCAATGAGTTCATTGACTCCCAGACTGTCATCTCGGGTCTTTGCCAGTGATTGCTGTAAAAAGCAATCTACTTCCGCATGGTAGGTGCCGTACGCATTGATATGGTGATTATATGCCGCCATACCCTTGAGTCCATAGGTGATCAGCTCACGCAGGCTGCGAATATCGGCATCCTGTGTCTCACACACGCCAACGGTCTTTGCCTTCTCCTGCCAATCGCCCGAGCCATCCCAAAATGCAGGTGTCTCTGGCAGCTTTACAGCAAACTGGCTTGTATATGCAATGGTCTGCCGCACACGCTGTTCAATCACTGCGTCATCAAAATTTGCATTTGTGATGGTTACAAAGAGATTTTCTGTAACCAGAGCATTGACCAATGTTGGGATTTCCTCCCCCAAGGCACGCACCTGCACCAGAACCTTACACAGTTCCCGTGTTACATGTATGAGCAGATCCTGCAAATTTGCAGTCTCCGCTTTCTTTCCGCATACGCCTGCATGGGTACAGCCTGTACAGCCTGCGGTTTCCTGACACTGATAGCAAAACATGTTTGTATTCATAAGGGTTTTTCCTTTCTCGCACAATCAATTTCTCGAACTGTTCTGATTATACGGAAAGATGGAAAAACAATATGTTAGATTTCTAACCAAACGAAATTTTTCTATTCTTTTTTAAGAGCCTCGGTTTTTGAGCTGACAGATCCCCTGTGTCATCGTTCCCATGGGGCAATAGACACACCATGAGCGCGGTTTATAGAGCAGCATTGTAATGAGTCCAAGCACAGTCGAGGTCAGCATAACGCTGTAAAAACCAAAGGCGAACTGCGCCACCCAAGGAGCGACTGCGGCTGTGCTTCCTGCCGCAAAGTGCCACGGGAGACGGAATGTCCAGAGCAGGGTAACGACCTCACGCAGTCCGGAAGCGTCCGCAAACACCAAATAGGTTGCAAACAGCATATTGAAGAACATGACCATAAAGAAGGTCAGGAAGCCATAGCGAAACCATTTTTGTTTGAGGAATTTTGGTACGTCCTTCCCCCGTGACAGCTTGAATCTTGTACCCAGCAGCTCAAACAACTGTCCGCGTCCGCAGTAGCGGTTACAGTAGCTTTTGTTGCCCTTCACGATGGCAATGATGAGTGGAATGAAAAAGCACAAAAGTCCCAGCCATGCAAACAAGATATTGAAAAATCCAAGGATCAAATAAGCGGCTGAGACGATCCAAAGATAATCATACCATTTTTTCTGCTTCTTCATGCGTTCTCCCTCTCCATCATTGTAATCACGCTCGCCGGACATGCCTTAGCACACAAGCTGCATCCAATACATTTCTCTTTATCCACTCTGGCATAGATGCCGTCTGGTACGCTGATCGCTCCACGGGGACAAACCTTTGCACAGGCTCCGCAGGAGACGCACAGGCTCGTATCTACCATTGCATAACGCTTCATCGTATCCACCTCTCTCAAATTTTTTTCAGTATAACAAAAGCGAGGTGTTCTTTTCTGTGACCGTGTCACCTTGACAAAGGGATTTTTTATCCTACACAGCCGAAAATATGGTCAGAAATCTGTAGGATTTTCATTTCCGCTAAATAAGATTTGCTTTGGAAAGCAGGGAAACGTGTCGCGGTCTCGCGACGGAGACACAAGGAATATAACCTTGCGGTTCTTATCCTTGTGAATCCAACACTCCCCCTCCATCAGATTTACCTTTCTGCCGCCGAAAGGGTGTGAAAGTATGACCTCCGCCACAGGCGGGATTTCAGCAGGTCGGATTCGTTCTGCTCCCTGCCCCAAGGGTGTGAATGTATGACCTCCGCCGCAGGGCGGGGCTTCTTCAGCCTTTTTACAAAATTGGTGTGGTGCACGTTTTTTACAGATAACCGCCAAGGTAAGTGTGGCACTTCTCTGACCAGCCCCTCCATGAACGCTCGCGTGAACACTGCCTATCTCCCAAAGAAACAGCAATGGACGTTCGAGCACAGACTGCCCACAGAAAGAATCCGCAGCATTGGAACAGTCCGACCAGTTCGCACACTGGTTGGCTCGTTCCGGATGCGGTAGAGCGGCAAATCACATGAACCACCTGAAGTCTTGCTGCTGAAACGGAAAAGCAGACGCCAGTCCTGTTTGTAAAGATAACGCACGAACAGGTTTTATCATTGCAGAAACAACAAGCACCAAAAGAGGCTTCCTAGATCCCGCCTGTGGCGGAGTTCATACTTTCACACTCTATGGGGCATTGCCATTCTTAACCGGATGGAAGGGAAGGGCGGAATTCATAAGGGACTTACTGAATCAGAAAACACCCCAGTGGGGTGTTTTCCAGTAA
>JAHHRO010000011.1 GCA_020025755.1 Butyricicoccus sp.
GTAAGCCGCAATATGCCATTCTCCGTTTTGCCAAGTACAAGGGGCCGGAGATTACCAATATCGAAGCTCACAATGAGCGTACCAAGGAGAAATACGCCAGCAACCCAGATATTGACCCAAGCCGCAGCCATCTCAACTTTCATCTGGTCGAGTCGGAGCGCAGATACCGGGCAGAGGCGGAGAGGCAGATTAAGGAAGCCGGTTGCCGTACCCGGTCTGACAGTGTGAGGCTGGTAGAAGCTCTTGTGACCGCCACGCCGGAGTTCTTTCAAGGAAAGAAGAAATCCGAGATCAAAGCCTATTTTCAGGAGGCGTTAGAGTTTATCCAGCAAAACCAAGACCCCAAAACCATCATATCCGCAGCGGTGCATATGGACGAGAAAACGCCCCATATGCACCTTTCGTTTGTCCCGCTAACGGCGGATGGTAGGCTCAGCGCAAAGGAGATTGTAGGAAATAAGAAAAAGCTGACCCAGTGGCAGGACAAGTTCTGGGAACACATGGTTCGAAAATATCCTGATCTGGAACGGGGCGAAAGTGCCAGCCAGACCGGGCGTGACCATATCCCTCCCAGAGTGTTCAAGGAAATGACTCGCCTGATCAAGCAGAAAGCCAAGCTGGAGGAACTGCTCGCCGGTATTGGAGCGTTTAACGCCAAAAGCCGAGCTGCTGAGATTGGGGAGCTGCTGGACAAGTATATCCCGGCTGTGGAACGGATGCACACCACCATGAAGAAATATCAGGTGGCATTCACCGAAACCACTTCTGAGAACAAAAGACTGAAAAACGAGAATGTGCGGTTGGAAAAGTCACTGGGCAAAGCAACCGAAGAAAGTACGCTGAAACAGCTTGCTGATGCCAAGTTGCGGCGTGATTATGCGGATGCTGTTGCTGTGCTGGAATGTATCCCAAAAGAAGTGTTGGATGTGTATGCCCGTGGTGGTCACGGGAGAAAGGATCGGCCTATAGAACAAAATTTATGACCGCCATTTGTGGCGGCTTTTTATTTGTACGTATATGCAAATTTGTTATGGAGGTACACTATTTGGCAAAAAGGAAAAAGGTAAATGATTATGGCACCGGGATTCCGCAGCATGAAATGGAAGCTCTGGCCCGTGTGCTGCTGCCGGAGATCGAAAAGTTTTATGCCAGCGAAGAAGGGCAGCGTCAGTTTGCCCAGTGGAAGGAGGAACAGCAGCTGAAGCAGCATATGGCTAAAGCTGGATAAAACGAGCAAATCGCCGATCAAGTGCTTACATTGGGCACTTGATGTACATAATACCAAATCATCTTTAAGCCAAAGGGGACTTTCAAACCATATTTACTATGTGAGTTGTTTGCACATGAAAAGGCGGGCTTTCCTCGTTGATTTGAGGAAAGCCCGCCTTTTTTCGTTTATCGGATTAAATCCAGATTTTCTGTAAAAAGAAGAAATCCGAACCCATCTCCAACTTGGAAGATACAGTTCGGATTTCTATCTTTTGGTCCGAGTGACAGGACTTGAACCTGCGGCCTCTTGACCCCCAGTCAAGCACGCTACCAGCTGCGCTACACCCGGATAACGAGTCTATATCAGACTCAGCTAATATAGAATATCATGCATGGGAGCAAAAGTCAAGACACTTTGCTGTAAATTCCTGTAAATCGAAAAAAATTTATGAAGGAGCAAGAGGCTATCCTATCATCATAGAAGCGTTTGAAAGCCGTAAGCAGAGCAGGCTTACTTGCTGCAAAATATATTTTTGCAGCACATTCGACGAAAAATGGCAAAATCAGCGGATGAAGGTTGCTATGATGTTCTCAAATATGACAGATTTTTGTCAAGAGGGAGGATGTCATGGGGAATTGGACAATAAGCGGATGTGCAGCAGCCTTGGCTTTGTGTCTATGTGTATCAGGGACGGCTTTGGCACATTCGGGCAGAACAGATGCCAGTGGTGGGCATCGTGACAAAAAGAATGTATCCGGACTGGGTTCATACCACTATCATCATGGGAATGAGGCACATTTACATCCGGATGGTGTATGTCCATATAATGGCGGTGGGAGTACATCATCTGGAATGAGCAGGAAGTCGAAGGCGGTAGCAGCCCCAAAAACCGTGCACGCAAATGCAGTGCAGGTGAGCGGTATGCCGCAAACCGTGTATGTCGATCAGCCGTTTCAGCTTGCAGCGTCCATTGAGCCATCAGGGGCAGAAGAACATGATATCACTTGGAGTTCGAGTGATCCATCTATCGCAGCCGTTTCTGCACATGGTGAGGTCACCCCAAAACGAGAGGGTAGCGTGACTATTTCAGCAAAGACCGCAAATGGGATTCAAAAGACACTCACCTTGAAGATCAGGGAAATCGAAGTTACGAATGTTTCGATTTCGGCAGAGCAGGAGGGAGTGCGGCTGGGAGAAGCAATACAGCTATATGCCGCGATACTGCCCAAAAATGCGACCAATAAAGCGGTAACATGGACGTCCAGTGATCCAGAAATTTTGCAGGTAGATGAGACGGGTTTGGTGAGAGGGATCGCACTGGGGACTGCAGCGATCACGGCAACCGCTTCAAATGGAGTGGCAGGAACGCTGGAGATTGCATGCTTGCCGATTCCTGTAGAATCGGTGAAGATCGAGCTGGATGAAGGCATACTGAAGGACGGCAAGCTGAAAACAGAAAAACCAGTGCAGCTAAAAGCGATCATTTATCCAGAGAATGCAACGAATCCGGTCGTCACTTGGGCGGTGTCTGATACCGAAGTTGCAGAGATCACAAAAGATGGAAGGCTGACTGCCAAGAAGGCTGGAAAGATCACCGTGATTGCAGACTGTGCAGGGGAGGCACAGACTTCGATCGAGATCGAAACGCGCACATCGGCTGATGGAGCAGTGGCTGGCGGCGTAGTCGGTGCTGGTGTACTTGGCGCAGGCGGCTGGATGCTGTATAAGAAGAAAAAGAGTAAGACATAAAACCTGTTCTGGCAGAGAAAGAGAAAGCATAGAATAAAGAAGATAGACGACCGTCTATCTTCTTTGCATTTTCGGGTTTTGAGATGAATAAGACAAAAGAAATATTTTGTCTTATTAGGATCCGGTGATCTGTTGTCTTACGCATGCTTCCAAAGGTCTGCAAAATAGAGATATGGCAGACGTGTTCGTGTGATTGCTCCGAACCTGAATTTGACAATATCGGATGTTCAATTGAGGATAATGGCGGTAAAATTTGGTAAAATAAGAATTTTTCAAATCCCTCTTGTCGATTTTCTACTGGAATGGTACAATACAAGCATATAAAGTGATAGACAGACGCCTGTCATTTTATTCGGTTACAGAAGGAGAGAAAAGGATATGAGCCTTTTTGAGAAAAATATTGCTTCTGCCATGGTTGGCACATCCCAAAGCCAAACCATATATTGCAGGTAATGGAAAGCTGCACCTGAAAGTATTTGATGCATGGTTTTCAAGGTCATTCCTTAGAGGAACAGCCAGAATATCAGGCATTGTTTCCAAAAGCAGTCCGTACAATCGCGTCTGGGATATCGGTTTGTCTGCGGAAGTGCCAGATGCGGAATACCCGCTCGCATCTCTATGTAATCGGAGACTCGTGTAAAAGAAAGGTGGGAAATAATGAAAAAGACAGACTGTAGATATCATAATTTTATTCAGATCTTAAAGGAAGAACTGGTACCTGCGATGGGCTGTACAGAACCGATCGCGATTGCCTATGGTGCCGCAAAGGCGCGTGAGATCTTGGGTGGTCTGCCTGACCGTGTGCTGGTAGAGGCAAGCGGGAATATTATCAAAAATGTAAAGAGCGTTGTTGTTCCGAACACCGACGGACTCAAGGGCATCGAAGCGGCTGCTGTGGCTGGCATTGTGGCAGGGCAGGCTGACCGTATTTTGGAGGTCATTGCAGAAGTATCCGCAGAGGATAAAGAAAAGATTCGAGCGTATCTGGAAAGCCATGAGGTGCGTGTGCTGCCAGCTGAGGGCGATATCGTTTTTGATATCATCATCACCCTGTACAAGGGGGATTCCTATGTAAAGCTGCGCATTTCCGATTATCATACCCATATCGTTCATGTAGAGAAAAACGGAACGACCCTGCTGGAATTCGGACACACCGACCACAGCGCACAGTCAGCAACACTGACCGACCGCAGTGAACTTTCCGTAGAAGCCATTCTGGACTTTGTGGAAACAATGGATCTTGCGGATGTGCGTGAGGTGATCGAACGCCAGATCGCGTACAATTCCAAGATCTCCATGGCTGGGATCGATGGCAACTGGGGGGCAAATATTGGTTCGGTGCTGCTGCGCAACTATGGCGATGATATCAAGGTGCGTGCGCGTGCAATGGCGGCGGCTGGTTCAGATGCCCGTATGAGCGGCTGTGAACTCCCGGTCATCATCGTTTCCGGCAGCGGAAATCAGGGCATTACGGCTTCCGTACCAGTGATCGAATACGCCAAGGAACTTGGCGTATCCCATGATAAAATGGTGCAGGCGGTCACGCTTTCTGACCTTATCACCATTCACCTCAAGACCGGCATTGGACGGCTTTCCGCATACTGCGGCGCAGTCAGTGCCGGCTGCGCGGCAGGTGCGGCGATCGCATGGCTGCAAGGAGGAGGCTACGAGGAGGTCGCGCATACGCTGGTCAACTCACTCGCAACGGTTTCCGGTATGATCTGTGATGGTGCAAAACCATCCTGCGCGGCAAAGATCGCAGCTTCCGTTGATGCAGGGATCTTAGGATACCAAATGTATCAGGACGGACAACAATTCTATGGTGGCGACGGCATCGTGACGACCGGTGTGGAAAATACCATCCGCAATATCGGTCGATTGGGGCACGATGGCATGCGTGAAACCGACAAGGAAATCATTCGTATCATGACAGGTCTGTAAGTGGTCTGTTTCATAAAAAATAGGGGGTAATACCATGAAATTTTTGAAAAGCCTTCCAGTGAGGCTTGTGCTGGGCGTAATGGTCGGTATGATCGTCGGCTTGTTCCTCACGGCAGATGTACTGCCTGCCGGGGTCAACGATGCGATCCTGCAAGTGATCGTAACGGCAAAGTATGTGCTCAATCAGCTCATCAACTTTTGTGTACCGCTCATCATCATCGGTTTTATTGCGCCGTCGATCACAAAGCTGGGCTCTAACGCTTCTCGTATGCTGGGTGTCGCGCTTTTACTGGCGTATGTATCCTCTCTGTGTGCGGCTCTGTTCTCCACAGGTGCAGGCTATGCGCTTATCCCACACCTCAATATCACAAGCGCAGTAGACGGTCTGCGTGAAGTACCGCAGGCGGTATTCCAGCTGGATATCCCACAGGTCATGCCGGTCATGAGTGCGCTCGTGATTTCTGTTATGGTGGGTCTGGCGGCTGCTGTGACCAAAGCAAAGATCATCACACAGGCACTCAATGAGTTTCAGGACATCGTACTGCTGATCGTAACCAAGGTCGTGATCCCGATCCTGCCGTTCTTCATCAGCACGACCTTCTGCACCCTGTCCTATGAGGGAACCATCACCAAGCAGCTTCCGGTATTCCTGATCGTTGTTATCATCGTTATGGTGGGGCATTATATCTGGCTGGGCTTGCTGTATGGTCTGGGCGGCGCATACTCAGGCAAGAATGCATTTGATGTACTGCGCAATTATGGTCCTGCCTACCTGACCGCAGTTGGCACGATGTCCTCTGCCGCAACGCTGGCAGTTGCCCTGCGCTGTGCAAAGAAGTCCAAGGTGCTGCGCCGTGATATGATCGATTTTGGTATCCCGCTGTTTGCCAATATCCATCTGTGTGGCTCGGTGCTGACCGAGGTATTCTTTGTGATGGTCGTTTCCAAGATCCTGTATGGCACGCTGCCAAGTCCCATGACGATGGTACTGTTCTGTGCCCTGCTGGGTGTGTTTGCGATCGGTGCGCCGGGCGTGCCGGGCGGTACGGTCATGGCATCGCTGGGGCTCATCACCGGTATCCTGCGTTTTGACGATGCAGGCACAGCACTGATGCTGACGATCTTCGCGCTTCAAGATTCTTTTGGCACGGCTTGTAATGTAACAGGCGATGGCGCACTGACCCTGATGCTGACCGGATACGCGGAAAAGCACCACATCGAAGAACAAAATATTGATTTTACTTTATAAGGCAATTGCGGATATCCCACTGCAAAAATGTGGTGGGATATCTGTTTTGCTATTTACAATGATAGGAGTTTGCAGGATGAACCCAACCTATATCAAATTTGAAGAAAAAGACATGGATATGTTGATTTCCTTTTATATGGCGCATTATAACGCGGAGGGCGGCACATGGACGCATGAAAAAGCATACCGCAGGCTGCACCAGATGGTGACAATGGAAGATTCCCTTGTGATGCTGCAATTCGAGGGAAGTGTGCTTGTGGGATTTTCGATGGGATATTTCAAATGCTTCGATGATTCCACCGGTTTCTTTTTGGAGGAGATCCTGATCCGTAAGGATATGCAGGGAAAGGGCTATGGCACGGATTTCCTGTGCCATTTGAAAGCGGAACTGCAAGCAATGGACTGCGACTGGATCGAGCTTTTGACCACAACAGAGGAGCGGCATCAGTCGTTTTACGGAAAAAATGGATATGCACAGTCTGAGCGATTGGTTTTGGAATTTTTAGATCTCAGATAGGCAGCAGAGCAAATAAAAACAGAGTATACCGTATCAGGTATACTCTGTTTTTGTTTGTTCATATATTTATGCGTCTTTCTTGCCGAAGGCGATAAAGACGAGTGCGCTGATGCCCAGCAGGATGGGGTAGTAGCAATAGCGCACGATCTCAATGGAGGAAACCGGCGTCAGAGCCATTTCTGTGGCAGCCGCCGCATAAAGAAGCTGTGCACCGTAGGGGATGATGCCCTGAAATACTGAAGTGAAGATATCGAGCAGGGAAGCCGTGCGCTGCGGACTGATCTTATAATCGCCTGCGATCTCCTTGGCGATCGGGCCTGCAATGACGATGGCAACGGTATTATTTGCCGTAGAGCAGTCCACCACGGAGGACAGGGCGGCGATCCCGACCTCTGCACCCTTCCGCCCACGGATGCATTTGCGGATCATGTACAGTACCCAGTCGATGCCGCCATTCTGACGCACAAGAGAAACGACACCGGCAACGATGATGGAAATGACCGTGATATCATACATGCCTGTAATGCCCTCGCCCATGATCTTGAAGACATCCAGAAAAGCGAAGTCTCCATAGAACAGACCGATCGCAAGGGAGAGCACCGTGCCGCCTGTGAGGAGGAGGAACACGTTGAGCCCCACCATTGCGCCGATGAGGACGACCAGATAGGGGATGATGCGGATAAAGTCATAGGTCAGGGCTTCGGTGGGCGTGTAATTGATGCCGCGTGTGCTCAGATAGAACAGAATGGCAGTAATGATCGCCGGAGCGATCGCGATCTTGAAGTTTTCACGGAACTTATCCTTCATGCCGCAGCCCTGTGTACGGGTCGCCGCAATGGTGGTATCCGAGATCATGGATAGGTTATCGCCGAACATTGCGCCGCATACGGTTGCGCCGATGCAGAGCGGCATGGAAATACCGGTTTTCTCGCTGATGCCAATGGCGATGGGTGCAAGTGCAATGATCGTGCCCACTGAAGTACCCATAGAGGTGGAAATGAAGCAGCCAATGACAAACACGCCAACGACCGCAATGTTGCTCGGCAGGATGGACAGACCAAAGTTTACGGTAGCATCTGCACCACCTGCCGCCTTGACAGAAGCAGAGAATGCACCGGCGAGGATAAACACCAAACACATGATCATAATATTTTCTTCGCCTGCACCACGCGCCATCGTATTGAGCTTTTCCTCAAAGGTCAGCTTCTTATCGGGTGGATTTTGCAGGAATGCAACGATCAATGCAATCAAAAAACCGACGATCGCAGGCATAGAATCTCCGAACATACCACCGGCACGTTGGTCGATGATACCGACAGAGATGAAAAGCAGTAAGAATACCGCGATGGGCAAAAGTGCCCAAGGATTTCCTTTCTTCATAATGCGAACCTACTTTCTTTCTGATACGCGATCAGAGTGTAATGTATTTCCAATAATACACCATTCTTGTAGGAAATACAAGGGCGTTCCACCAACAAAATGCGGTTCACAACCAGAAGGAACACAAAATGTTGCAAAATAGCCAAAAAACCAAGGGGCAGTCCCCTTGGTTTTGATGGATACTTTCCTATCAAATGATAATGAGAAAGTGGTTTAGCGGCGTATCCGCTCAAATCGCACAGAGTCCCAGATCCGGTTGATGAGCCAGACAGAGATCAGCCCAATGAGAATGCCAAGCAGTGCACCGCCGAGGACATCGGAGGGATAATGTACGCCGACATACAGACGCGAAAGTCCGATCAATACCGCCAGCAGGGTACATGCTGCGCCGCCCTTTGGGAAGTAGCACAGACAAGCAGTCGCGGCGCAGAAGGAGGAAAGGGTATGCCCCGAGGGGAAGGAATAAACATCTCCGGGATGCACGAGCGGCACGATCTCAGAATAGGTAACAAAGGGACGCGAGCGGGCGACGATGTTCTTGATACCAAAATTGCCGATAAGCAGTCCAAGCAAAAGTGCAGTCAGCATGGCAAGTCCGCACCTGCGTGTTTTGGGGCGGATGAGCAGGATGAGTGATAGCACGATCCAGACAATGCCTGCATTGCCCAGAGAAGTAATGAAAACAACAATGGGGTCCAAGATGGTGTGGCGCAGGCTGGTGACGATCCAGCTGAGCATAGTGTAGTCGAACCCCTGTATCCATTCGATCATGGTCGATACCTCCGAAATTTTTTACTTCTAATGATTCTATTGTATAGAATAGGGCGCATAGATGCAAGCAAATAAATTCTGCAAAATTCCTCTTGACAGATGCTTCTAAATGGTCTATGATATATCCAAGGTCTTTCACAGACTAAATGATAAAAGCAATGAACGAGTAAAGTAGTCGTGTGCTTTGGTTTCAGAGAACTGTTGGTTGGTGCGAAACAGGATCAGACGCAGGATGAAGCTCACTCGGGAGCTGTGGACTGAACACATAAGTAAGTCTTACCGGTTTGTTCCACCGTTAAAGGGAAAGCGCATTGTTGGATGCGTACAGAGTGGTCGCCCCCTAACAGGGCGGCAATAAGAGTGGTAACGCGGAGTTTGTGGCTTCGTCTCTTAAAAGTATTTTTAAGGGACGGAGCCTTTTTGTTTTGTCCCGTACTCTGGTAAATTTTGAGGAGGCTTTTGAACATGGGAAGAACGATTCGGATTTTTGATACCACATTACGGGATGGAGAACAATCACCCGGATGCAGTATGAACCTCAACGAGAAGATCGAGGTTGCAAAGCAGCTCGAAGCGATGCATGTAGATATCATCGAAGCAGGGTTTGCGATCGCGTCGCCGGGAGATGCCGCTGCGATCTCCGCGATCGCGCAGCATGTGCAGGATTCCGTGGTCTGTTCGCTGGCACGCTGTGCGGAGAAGGATATCGATGCTGCCTATCATGCCATCAAACGTGCAAACGCAGCACGCATCCATGTATTTCTGGCTACGTCGCCGCTGCACATGCAGTATAAGCTGGGCATGACACCGGAACAGGTACTCGAAAGCATTGCACATCATGTAGCCTACGCAAAGCAGTATATGGCAGATATCGAGTTTTCGGCGGAGGATGCGTGCCGTTCCGACAAGGATTTCCTGTGCCGTACTTTTGAGACTGCGATCCGCGCCGGAGCAACGACCCTCAATATTCCGGATACGGTTGGATATATGGCACCGGAGGAATATGCGGCACTGGTGCGCTATGTGACCGAGCATACAGAGGGCATCGAGCGGGCGGTGTTATCCTGCCATTGTCACAATGATCTGGGTATGGCGGCTGCAAATTCACTCGCCGGCGTGGAAGCCGGTATTGGGCAGATCGAATGTACCATCAACGGGATCGGCGAACGTGCAGGCAATGCCGCGATGGAGGAATGTGTCATGGCACTGCATGTGCGCAGGGATCATTATAATGCAGATTGCAAGATCGATACCAAACAGATCTACCGCGCAAGCCGCCTGATCCAAACCATTACCGGTGTACCGGCTGCACCGACTAAGCCCATTATTGGAGCCAACGCCTTTGCCCATGAATCGGGGATCCATCAGCATGGTGTACTGGCAAATAAGGAAACCTATGAGATTATGACACCGGAATCGGTGGGCATTCCACAGAACTCCATTGTACTGGGCAAGCACTCTGGACGGCACGCATTTGAAGACCGCTTGAGAGAACTCGGCTACACACTCTCGCCGGAGGAGATCGACCGCGTATTCGCTAAGTTCAAGCTGCTTGCAGACAAGAAAAAGAGTATCAAGGATCGTGATTTGGAGGCACTTGTTGGCGCAGTACCGGTTTCCGGTGAGGAACGCTACAAACTGCTTGATTTTGTGATCAATTCGGGAAACTCGATCACCTCAACAGCGGTGATTCGGATTCAGTATGGAGAGGAAACGCGTGAGCGGGTTGCAGCCTCTGATGGCCCGATCAATGCCGCGTTCCGTGCGATCAATAAGATCGTAGGACAGGATATCGTATTGGAGGATTATGCGCTCAAGGCGATGACCGATGGAGAGGACGCGCAGGGCGAGGCGATCGTTAAGATCTCGCCAGAGGAGGGCGGTCCGATCGTCACCGGCCGTGGGGTTGCCGTGGATGTGATCGAAGCCTCCATTAAGGCGTATATCAATGGGATCAATAAGCTGATGATGGAATTGTGAGGGATAAGCAATGGGAATGACAATGACACAAAAGATTTTGGCAAAGCACGCCGGACTTTCCGAGGTACATGCCGGACAGCTCATCGAAGCTGCGGTAGATTTAACGCTTGCCAATGATATCACAGGGCCGGTTGCCATTCGGGAAATGGAAAAGGCTGGCTTTACCAGTGTATTTGACCGGAAAAAGATCGCGCTGGTCATGGATCACTTTGCACCCAATAAGGATATCAAATCCGCAGAGCAGTGCCTGACCTGCCGCACCTTTGCCAAAAAACATGGGATCGTACATTTCTATGATGTGGGAGAAATGGGCGTTGAACACGCGCTCCTGCCGGAAAAGGGACTCACCGCAGCCGGAGAGCTCATCATCGGCGCGGACTCGCACACCTGTACCTATGGTGCAGTCGGGGCATTCTCGACTGGTGTCGGCTCGACCGATCTGGCAGCAGGCATGGCGACCGGAAAAGCGTGGTTCAAGGTTCCCTCTGCGATCCGGTTTGTACTCAAGGGGAAAAAAGCACCTTGGGTATCGGGAAAGGATGTCATCTTACATATCATTGGTAAGATCGGCGTAGACGGTGCGCTGTATCGCTCAATGGAATTTACAGGCGAGGGCGTTGCCTCGCTTTCCATGGATGACCGCTTCACCATTTGTAATATGGCGATCGAGGCAGGCGCAAAGAACGGCATTTTCCCTGTAGATGCACACACGGTGGACTATATGCGCGGACGCGTACAGCGTGAGATCACGGTGTTTGAGCCGGACGCAGATGCAGGATATGATGAAACCTATGAGATCGATCTGTCCCAGCTGCGCCCGACGGTTGCCTGTCCTCATCTTCCCGAAAACACCAAGACCATTGATGAACTCGAGAAGATCGAGATCCAGCAGGCGGTGATCGGTTCGTGTACAAACGGGCGCATCGAGGATATGCGCCTTGCTGCCGAGATCCTCAAGGGGCGGCATGTTGCAGACGGAGTGCGCACGATCATCATTCCGGCAACGCAGGCGGTCTATCTCCAGTGCATCGAGGAAGGACTTGCGAAGATCTTCATTCAGGCTGGTGCGATCGTTTCGACGCCGACCTGCGGTCCGTGCCTTGGCGGACACATGGGGATTCTGGCACAGCATGAGCGTGCGATCTCTACGACCAACCGTAATTTTGTGGGACGCATGGGGCATATCACGAGTGAAATTTATCTGGCAAGTCCGGCAGTCGCGGCGGCATCTGCTGTGATGGGATATATCTGCGCACCGGAAGACGTACTGGAAAAGGGAGGTTTTTCTTTATGATCGTACAGGGTTCTGTTTTTAAGTATGGAGATAATGTGGATACCGATGTCATCATTCCGGCGCGTTACCTCAATATTGCCGATCCGGCAGAGCTCTCCACCCATGCGATGGAGGATATTGATGCCGAGTTTGTACACCGCGTACAGCCCGGGGATCTGATCGTTGCAAACCGTAACTTTGGCTGCGGTTCTTCTCGCGAGCACGCGCCGCTCGTACTGCGCGAAAATAAGGTATCGTGTGTGATTGCGGCATCGTTTGCGCGGATCTTTTACCGCAACGCGATCAACATCGGCTTACCCATTCTGGAGTGTGCGGAGGCGGCAGAACGCATCGCGGCAGGGGATGTCGTATCCGTGGATTTTGACACCGGATGCATTACCAATCTCACAAAACACGAGACCTATCAGGCGGCGGCATTCCCGCCCTTTATTCAGAAGATCATCACGGCAGGTGGACTGCTTGCATCCCTGAGAGAAAGAGAACAGGAGGACTGACCGCTATGGAATATAAAATTGCAGTCATCAAGGGGGACGGGATCGGACCGGAGATCGTTTCCGAAGCGATGGATGTTTTACAGTGCGTAGGGAAAAGATTTGGGCATACGTTCCGCTTTCAGGAAGTATTGGCTGGCGGCTGCTCCATCGACGCATACGGAAAGCCGCTGACGGAGGAGACCATCGCTGTGTGCAAGGAAGCGGATGCGGTACTGCTTGGTGCGGTGGGCGGCCCCAAATGGGATCATGTGCCAACGGAAAAGAGACCGGAAAAGGCACTGCTTGGATTGCGTGCGGCACTTGGGCTTTTTGCCAATATCCGTCCTGCCATGCTGTATCCGATCCTTGCGCCTGCCTGTCCACTCAGGAAAGAGATCGTCGAGGGTGGTTTTGACCTTGTGGTATGCCGCGAACTGACAGGCGATGTCTATTTTGGTCAGCATTACCGAAAGGAAAGCGAGCGGGGCTGGGGCGAAGTGGGCTGTGACGACATGAACTATTCGGTGTATGAGGTCGAGCGCATTGCACGACGCGCGTTCGCTATGGCGCGTGTACGCGCAAAAAAAGTGACCAGCGTAGACAAGGCGAATGTGCTCGAGACCTCTCGGGTGTGGCGTGAAACCGTAACACGCGTTGCCAAAGAATATCCGGATGTTACGCTCGAGCACATGTATGTAGACAATGCAGCCATGCAGCTCATCCATGATCCGAAGCAGTTCGATGTGATCCTGACGGGCAACCTATTTGGGGATATCCTGTCTGACGAAGCCGCTATGCTCACCGGCTCCATCGGGATGCTGCCCTCGGCATCAATCGGGGAAAGCGGTGTTGGAATGTATGAACCCATTCACGGCTCTGCTCCTGATATTGCCGGAAAGGGGATCGCAAACCCTATCGCAACCATCTTATCCTGTGCCATGATGCTGCGCTATAGCTTTGGACTGGCAGAGGAGGCAGAGGCGATCGAAAGGGCGACCCAAAAAGCACTGGAGGAGGGCTGGCGCACGGCAGATCTTGCCGCAGGGCAAGGCACTGTCTGCTCGACCCATGAAATGGGTACAGCCATTTGTAAGTATATCTAAAAGGAAACGATACCCTGTATCCCAGACGGATATGGGGTATATTTCTGCGTTTTTTCCGATACAAAAATTGACAGAACAACCAAACCTTGGGAGAGTTTTAATTAAGTCTTGTAGTTTGAGGGGAAATGCGCTAAAATAGATTTGATATAAAATGATTCAAAATGGAGAGGTATCCGTGAAAACTGCAAATATTTTAGGAGTTTCTTTTCATAATGTTACGCTCAAAGAGGCAGTCGATTGCGCAATGGAGCAGATTCGTGCAGGAAAGAAAGGATATGTCGTAACGCCCAACCCTGAAATCGTTTATGAGACCTTACAGGATACGGTGTTTCGTGATATCGTAAATCGTGCATCGCTTGTGCTTCCGGATGGGATCGGCGTCATTTATGCTGCACGTATTTTGGGGATACCGCTTGCCGGTAAGGTCCCCGGTATCGATTTTGCAGATGCGCTCATGTATCGCATGTCGCAGGAAGGCATGCGCTTGTTCCTGCTTGGGGCAAAACCCGGCGTTGCACAGCAGGCAGCCGAAAATCTGCAAAAGAAATACCCAGGACTGGTGATCGCCGGTACGCAGGATGGTTATTTTCAGGATGATCAACAGGCGATCGAGGCGGTCAAGGCTGTTGGCGGTGCGGATGTGATGTTCACCTGTCTCGGTGCACCCAAGCAGGAAAAGTTTATGGCTGGTCATCTGGATGAATTGCCGGTCACCCTGTCCTGCGGTCTGGGCGGCTCACTTGATGTATTTGCCGGAACGGTACAGCGTGCCCCCGAAATATTCATTCGTCTGAATTTGGAATGGTTTTATCGTCTGTGTAAGCAGCCAAGCCGAATTGGACGCATGATGAAGCTGCCGTTGTTCTTACTCATTGTGATAAAAACACGTTTGTTCGGAGGAAACAAAAAATAAGGTAGGTTTTTTATGTTATTAGATTTTCGAGAGATCACGATCGAGGACAAAGTCCGTGTAGAGGCTTGTGCCCGTGCGCACAATTACCATTTATGTGAACACTGCTTTGTTGACCTGTATATCTGGCGTGGGCACTATCATACACAGATCTGTTTTCTGGAGGATTTCCTGCTCGTGAAAATGCAGGATGCTGAATCGGGACAGGAGATGTATCTTGCCCCCATTGGAGAAGGCAGTCTGTGCAAGCCGATCGCAGCTTTGCGAGAGGACGCAGCCGAGCGCGGCAATCCGTTTATCATGGTATCCGTTGCGGAGGATATGATCCCGCGGATCGAGGCGTGCTGCCCCGATCAGTTTACCTTTTCCTATAATGAGGGTGCGGCGGATTATGTGTATCTGAGTGAAAAGCTGCAAACACTATCCGGAAAGAAGCTGCAATCCAAGCGCAATCTGGTCAACCGTTTTCTCAGTACCTATGAGGGTCGCTGGAGCTATGAGGATATCACCAAGGAGAATGTGCGTGATGCACTGGAATTTCATTTCAAGTGGTGTGAACTCAATGGCTGCTCGAGAGAGCGTGAGTTTTTTGGTGAGACCTGCGCGATCGGGATCGGTTTCAATTTCTGGGAGGAACTTGATCTGCGCGGCGGTATCCTGCGGCTGGATGGGGAAGTGATCGCGTTCACCTTTGGCTGTCAGGCGACGGATGATATGTATGTGGTACAGATCGAGAAAGCGGATCACAATATCCAAGGCGCATACCAGATGATCAACCAGCAATTTGTCAAGCGCAACTGTACGGGGGTCGTCTATGTCAACCGTGAGGAAGATCTCGGACTTGAGGGACTGCGCAAGGCAAAGCATTCTTACTATCCGGAATTCATGTCCAAGAAGTATGTCGCAGTTCCGGTCGAGGCTGCCAAAACAGAGGCTGCTGTATGATACGTTTTGCTGCATTGTCTGATCTCCCTGAGATCCGCGCCCTGTGGGAACTCTGCTTTCCCGATGACACCGGATTCAATGACTATTATTTTGCGCATGACTTTGTGCTCGATACGACGCTGCTTTATGAGCTGGAGGGCAAGATCGCTGCCATGGTGCAGATGCTGCCCTATACTGTCCGCATTGGAGCAGAGCCGGTTTCTGCAACCTATATCTATGGTGCATGTACCCACCCCGATTTTCGGCGGCGGCATCTGATGTCTGCTCTTTTGGAGTGGAGTTTTGATTATGACAGAGCACATGGGGTGCAGGCTTCCATGCTGATCCCACAGGAAGCGTGGCTGTTTGATTTTTACCGTCCGTTTGGCTATGAGCCGCGGTTTACGCTCACAACGGCGATGGATCCCGTTTGCGAGCGGGCGGCGCATCCGGCACTTCGCAGGATGACAGCTGCGGATCTCCCACAATGTGCTGCTGTGTATCTTGCAAAAACAGCCGATCAGTCTTTGGCGGTCGTGCGTACACCGGAGCAGTGGCAGGCACAGCTTGCCCTGTTCGAGTCCCTTGGGGCAGGGGCATTCGTGTGGGAAACACAGGGGGCTCTCACGGGATATGCTTTCGTCTGGCGAGAGGAAGACGGTATCTGGGCGCAGGAGTTTATGTGTCTGGAGGACGGCGATGCATCTGCATTTCGAGCTGCACTTGCCGCAGAGACAAAAGCGGACGCAGTCCGCACCTGTATCCCCGATGCAGACGGAACATTCCTTGGTTGTATCAAGTGTTATGGTGAACGATCCATAGTACAGAACGGATACATCAATTTGATGTATAATTAAAAGGAGAATGAAGCTATGGTCTATGTATTTCTAGCAGAAGGCTTTGAGGAAGTGGAAGCACTCATCCCCGTGGATCTGCTGCGCAGAAGCGGCGTTGCGGTGCAAACGGTGGGCATTACCGGAAAAACGGTGGTCAGCTCGCATCATGTACCGATCACAGCTGATGTGCTGCCGGAAGAAGTAGATCTGGAGACAGCAGAGATGATCTATCTTCCGGGCGGACTGCCGGGCGCACATAATCTATATGACTCTGCATTCGTGCGTGAGTGTATCGAGAAGATGGATGCACGCGGTGCATATATCGCTGCGATCTGTGCCGCGCCGTCGGTCATTCTGGGCAAGATGGGGCTGCTCAACGGCAGATGTGCGACGTGCTATCCGGGTATGGAGTCCGGCATGGAAGGCGCACAGGCAAAGCCTGTGCCGTTCGTACAGGATGGACACTTCATCACAGGACGCGGTGCAGGCGCAGCGTTCGCGCTTGGCTTCCAAATGTGCGAGGTACTGTGTGGAAAGCAGAAGGCAGATGAGATCGCTGCTGCTGTTTGTTATGAACGATAAAGCAGTCCTTCGCGAATATTTCTTGCAGCAGCGTGCGCTGGAAACGCCCATGGAGCGCAGCACGCGCGCACGCATCATAACCGAGACACTGGTTTCTCTGCCTGCGTATCAGCAGGCAGAGACCGTGTTTTGTTATTGCTCCACGGAAATGGAGCTGCAAACAGACGAGATCCTCAGCTTTACGCTGGCACAGGGAAAAACGCTCTGTGTGCCGCGCTGTGAAGCGGCAGGACAGATGACTGCACGCAGGATACGCACCTTAGACGCCCTGCGTGTTGGTCGATTTGGCATCCGAGAGCCGGACAGAACGGCAGCCATCATACCGCCCAATGGGATCGACCTATGTATCGTGCCTTGTCTGGCGGCGGATCTTTTTGGATATCGGCTGGGTTATGGCGGCGGATATTATGATCGCTTTCTGGCAGATGCACCGGACTGCTGCAAGATCATCCTGTGCGCGGAAAACCGATTGCAGGAGACACCACTTCCGAAAGAACGGACCGATATTCCATGTCACTACATTTTGACCGAAAGGCAGGTGTATAAAGCGCGATGAAAAGTAAATCTGCCCTGCGGTTATGTTTCTCGCTTTTTCTTTGTTTTACCTTTCTCATTGGCGCAGATTCTTTCCTGCCGGATATCCTGACCTTGTATCCGGAGTGGTTTGGTCTGCTGTTTGATGCGGCGGCAATGGTGCTCCCGATTGGGCTGCTCTATCTGCTGATGCCGAAAAAAGAACACTTCCGTCCTAAATTCAAAGCAGAGAATTTTACGGCGGAAAAGGTCTTTTTCACGCTCTGTATTGGTGCTTCGGTTACCTGTGCGCGATTTTTCTTAGATTATCTGGTCTACCGCATTCAACGTGCAGATACATTTTCTCTGCGTTTTGCTATTTTGGAGATCCCTTTCGGGAATGCCGTATCCGTCTTTGCGATCCTTGGGGCGATCCTGATCCCAGCCCTGTTTGAAAGCATCTATCTGCGCGGATATATCCAGACATTTCTGAGTGAATATATCAGCACACGACCTGTCTTGATCGTGATGTCCTGCATCACTGCGATGCTGTATGGCTCTCTGCCACAGCTTCCCGGTGCTTTGCTCTATGCATTTTTCCTCAGCTGGCTGACGTTTACCTTTGCCTCATTCTGGTACAGCGTGATCGCACAGAGCGTATCCATTGCACTGTATTTGTTTTTAGGGTGGGTACTCAAAGAATTTACCATATATGGAATTTTACGGACATTGCCTGCACTGAGCCTGCTGTTTGCGCTGTTCTTTCTATATATGGCACTCAGAACGGCAGAACGCCTGTCTCTGCGGCAAGCGTTCAAAAAGCTGCATTACTTACAGCATAGTGACTATTCGCTCAGTAAATTTGCAGCAAATGCGGCTTCGATCGCATTTTTGTTCGTATTTATTGCGAAAGCACTCATTGGTATTCTTTGACTGAGGTATTACAATGGAAAATCGTCATTATACACCGAAACATTCACAGAACGGGCAGCAGCCGCCTCGCCGCTCGCCTACGCCGCCTCCAAGCCGCCGTCCGGCTCCGGCACAAACACCACAGCCGAACCGCCGTCCCTCTGCCGCGGCACCGCAGCAAAGGACGAACCCACAACAGAGCCAGCCTTCGACCAGCAGGCGGACGACTGGCGGTACTTCGACCCAATGGCAGACGACCGACCGCACAGCCGGGACCTCAACGCAATGGCGTATGGCTGATCGCGCGGCAGGTACTTCGACCCAGTGGCAGACCACAGATCGTACGCGGTCTGCGCCCAAGGCAGGCGCGGCACAGCGTCAGGCAGCCCAACCACCGAAAGCAGGCGCGGCACAGCGTCAGACGCAGCCGCCGAAATCAGCCGCACCGAGCCGTCGTCCGCGCACTGTAGAGGCAGAACCCGAACCGCCGGCAAAGAAGCCCAAAACAGGCTGTGCGCTGGCATCGCTGTATTTTATCTGCCTTTTTGGCATCTCGGTTTGTCTGTCCCTTGTGCTGATCTTTTCAGCAAACGATGTGCTGGCACTTGTCAAAACGGATATGGATATTGAGGTCGTTGTTGCTGAGGATACAACGATCGACGGTGTGAGCAAACAGCTCGATGAGCGCGGTGTTGTCAACTATGGTACGCTGTTTCGTCTGTTCAACAAGATCAAGGGAGACGATGGCACCATCGTTTCCGCAGGCACTTACACTTTGAATCCAAGTATGGATTACAGCCAGATCCTGCGTGCCTTGACCAAGACAACCTCTACGACCTCTGTAAAAATCACCATCCCGGAGGGCTATACAACTGCGCAGATCCGCCAGACCTTACTGGAGGGTCATGTGACCTCGTCGGCACTCATAGATAATGCGCTCAATTCCTATCCATTCAAGCATACTTTCCTGAAAGATCTCAAACCGCCCAAGGCAAACTGGCTGGAGGGATATCTGTTTCCGGATACCTATGAATTCATTCAGGACAGCAAGCAGCCCGTGCACGAGGTCGTCAATGTCATGCTCAATAACTTCGATAAGAAGTATGATGCACAAATCAAGGAGGGTGCCGAGGAGCTCGGGCTGACCACACATGAGGTGGTGACCATTGCGTCCCTGATCGAGCGCGAGGCAAAAGAAGGCTCGGAGTTTGCGAAGATCTCGGGCGTCATCCACAACCGTCTCAAAAACAAAGAGCAGTTTCCAAATCTGCAAATTGACGCATCCCTGCAATATGCAGTGGGACATAACAACCGTCTGACCGATGCAGATAAACAGTTGGACAGCCCCTATAACTTGTATATCCAGAAGGGACTGCCGCCCGGACCCATCTGCAATCCGGGGTATAATGCACTCTACGCGGCGACCCATCCGCAGGAGCATGGATACTATTATTATGTGGCAATGCCGGATGGGACCCATCTCTTTGCCAAGACCAACAGTCAACACAACAAGAATCGTGCCAAAGCAGATAAAGCTTGGGCAAAGCAAAGAAACTAATATGTGAACGGAGACCTTTTGTTTTGAAAAAACCTGAAATTTTAGCCCCAGCAGGCGATTTGGAAAAGCTCAAATACGCGATCGCATACGGAGCAGATGCCGTCTATCTGGCAGGCGAATCTTTCGGCATGCGTGCGGCGGCGACAAACTTTAATGAAGAACAGATGCGCGAGGGCATTGCGTATGCACATGCACGCGGCGTCAAGTGCTATATCACGGTCAATATCATTCCATCGAATGACGATCTTGTGACCCTGCCGGCATATCTGGAGCGCGTGCAGGACTGCGGCGCAGATGCGCTGATCGCCGCCGATGTCAGTGTTGTTTCGCTGGCAAAGCGATATGCACCGCGTGTACCGCTGCATATCAGCACACAGACCAGTATTTTAAGCTATGAAGCGGCAAATTTCTGGGCAGATCAGGGCGCAGAGCGCATCGTACTTGCGCGTGAACTGACGCTTGCGGATATTGCAAAGATCCGCGCGAATACCCCGAAGGAGTTGGAACTGGAAGCATTCGTGCATGGTGCGATGTGCATTTCCTATTCCGGCCGCTGCCTGATCTCGCAGTATATGACCGGACGCGATGCAAACCATGGCGCGTGCGCACAGCCTTGCCGCTGGAAATATTCACTGGTCGAGGAAAAACGCCCGGGAGAATACTTTCCAGTCGAGGAAGATGAGCGCGGCACCTATCTGTATAACTCCAAGGATCTGTGCATGATCGACCATATTCCGGAACTTGTACAGGCAGGCATCGACTCCTTTAAGATCGAGGGACGCAACAAGACAGCATATTACGCTGCCGGCATTACCTCCGCATATCGCCGCGCAGTGGATGCCTATTGCGAAAATCCGGAGGGCTTTGTACTGCCGCGTGATATCCATGACGAGATCGGCAAGGTAAGCCACAGAAATTACTATACCGGATTCTATTTTGGCTCGGAGGAAAATGGACAGTATTATGAGGACAGCCAGTATATCCGGGACTGGGAAGTGACCGGACTGCTCGCAGAAGCACATGCAGACGGAAGTGCGGTATTCACGCTCAAAAACCGCTTTTATCCCAATGAAACACTGGAACTGGTACAGCCGCAGAAGGAGCCGTATGTATTTACTGTAGATACGGTAACAGATGACGAGGGCAATGCACTTGAGATCGTGCATCGTCCGGAAATGCGTTTTCATCTGACATTTCCATTTGAGGTCGCACCATTTGCGATCCTGCGCAAAGAGCGTAAAAATCGTTAAGAAATATTCGGAAAGTTCATTTTCCCATTTCTTGATTTCATGTAGAATTTGAAAAAGAAGGTGCAGATAGAGGTGGAGTATAAGGACTCGAAAATCATCAGAGAAACCGTACAAAAAGCAGTAGGGGACACTTGTATCCAAATCGATCGATTGGGAGGATTTACCAATCGTACTTATAAGGTCGTTACACAAAACAAAGGCGTATTGGTTGTACGGATCCCTGGTGAAGGAACAGAAAAAATGATCTGCCGCGCAGATGAGAGAACGAGTATGGAACGTGTCGGTCATCTTGCGATCGACGCTGTATTACTGTATTTTGGAGATGACGGAATCAAGGTATCTGAATATATAGAGGGTGCACAAACAATGTCTGCATCGCTCTTGAGAACCCCGGAAAAGATACAGCAGGCTGCTGATGTTCTGCGCCGTTTACATAATAGTCATATTGATACAGGGATCGAATTTAATACATTTCATCTTGCAGAGTGCTATGAACATATCATAAAAAATCATCAAGTGGCAATGTATCCAGATTATGATAAAATCAAAGATCAAGTCATGCAGATCTACCAGAAACAAGGGATATGCAGTCGAGTACCGTGTCACAATGATCCTTTGTGCGAAAATTGGGTGCAAGGGAATGACCGCTTGTACTTGATCGACTGGGAATATGCTGGAATGAATGATTTTTGGTGGGATCTGGCGGCTGTTTCGATCGAAGCAGAATTTGAACAAGAGCAGGATGAACTGCTTCTGCATGCATATTTTGGGGAAGATATAAAGAAAGAGCATTGGAAATTATTGTTGGCAAATAAGATCTACGTTGATTTTTTATGGACGCTTTGGGCAAAAACCAAAGTCCCTTTTGAGGGAGAAGCAATGGAATTATGGGCATCTGAACGATATCAACGTCTAAAAACAAATCTTGACCACTATTCAAGTTTTATTTGACAATTTTATGATGAAACTCAATTTTTCGAGATCGTATATCGGCTAAAAAAATATGCTTCAAAGCAAACTTGTTTTTGCACAAATGAAAATCAGGAGGAGTCGCAATTTCGATCCTTTGATTTCCAAGTATATGACCCGAAAACAGTTGACAAATGCACGGAATATGATACAATATTTATGGAATATTGTATGTGTGCGATGAAGGATCGAGTGATACAGCGCAGCCTCATAGAGAGAAGGGGACGGTGGAAGCCCTTCGGTGATGTGGTATTACAGCTAATCCGGAGCAATTTCGGGAAACCGAAACGTATTTGCTGCGTTAAAGCAAGCCTGAGACGCTATTGAGACGCTATCATGTTTTATAGCAAACTAGGGTGGTACCGTGGAAGTATTTTACAGCTTTCGCCCCTAAATTGGGGTGAGGGCTGTTTCTTTTTACACGGATTTTCTTTGGTCGATTCTAATTTTTGGAGGATTTTATTTATGCAGTACAGAGGCTTAAACGAGCTTCGTGAGATGTATCTCTCGTTTTTTGAGAGCAAGCAGCACTTGCGTCTGCCGAGCTTTTCCCTGATCCCACAGAATGACGCATCCCTTTTGCTCATCAACTCCGGTATGGCACCGATGAAGCCATTCTTTACCGGTGAGCAGGAGCCGCCGCGCCGCCGTGTCACCACTTGCCAGAAGTGTATCCGTACTGGTGATATCGAGAATGTCGGTAAGACCGCACGCCACGGCACTTATTTTGAGATGCTGGGCAACTTCTCCTTCGGTGATTACTTCAAGCGTGAAGCGATCGCTTGGAGCTGGGAATTCCTGACCTCTCCAGAGTGGGTCGGCATCGATCCGGATCGCCTGTATCCGTCCATCTATGAGGAGGACGAGGAAGCGTTCGAGATCTGGAACAAGGAGATCGGTATTCCGGCAGAGCGTATTTTCCGCTTTGGCAAGGCTGATAACTTCTGGGAGCATGGCTCCGGTCCGTGCGGCCCGTGCTCCGAGATCTACTACGACCGCGGTGAGGAGTACGGCTGCCATAAACCAGACTGCACCGTTGGCTGTGAGTGCGATCGCTATATGGAGGTATGGAACAACGTATTTTCCCAGTTCAACAACGATGGACAGGGCAACTACACCGAACTCGTTCAGAAGAACATCGACACCGGCATGGGGCTCGAGCGTCTCGCTTGCGTGGTACAGGGCGTTGGTTCTCTGTTTGAGGTCGATACCGTGCGCAATATCATGAAGCACATCGAGCGCATTGCAAATGTGACCTACCACAAGGATGACAAGGTGGACATTTCCCTGCGCGTGATTACTGACCATATCCGTTCGACTGCAATGATGGTTTGTGACGGCGTTATCCCGTCCAACGAGGGTCGCGGCTATGTGCTGCGCCGTCTGCTGCGCCGTGCAGCGCGTCATGGCAAGCTGCTTGGCATCAACCGTCCATTCCTGACCGAGGTGCTCGATACGGTGATTGCAGAGAATAAGGGACATTATCCGGAACTGGAGCAGAAAAGCGACTATATCCATAAGGTCATCGAGATGGAAGAAGCACGCTTTGCCGCAACCATTGACAGCGGTCTGTCCATTTTGAATGAGATGGTCGAGGCAGTCAAGGCAGAGGGCAAGACCGCGCTTCCGGCAGCCGATACTTTTAAGCTCTATGACACCTATGGCTTCCCAATCGACCTGACCCTCGAAATTCTGGAGGAGCAGGGCATGACCACCGATCGCGCTGGTTTTGATGCGCTCATGAATGAGCAGCGTGTCCGTGCGCGTGAGGATCGCAAGAAGATGGGCGACCTTGGCTGGGTATCCGAGGATCTCGGTTTGGATAAGGCAATCAAGACTCGCTTTGACGGCTACTCGGAATACGAGGAGCAGGCAACCGTTCTGGCGATCGTGGCAGGCGGTGAAGTTGCCGGTTCCGCACAGCAGGGCGATTCGGTTACCATCGTGCTTGACCATACCCCGTTCTATGCGGAGATGGGCGGTCAGGTTGCCGACTATGGCGTTTTGAAGAACGATCAGGGCATGCTGGTTCGTATTTCTGATGTGCAGAAGACCAAGGACGGCAAGTTCATGCATATTGGTACGGTAGAATCCGGCGTGATCGCAGTTGATGACACCATCACGGCTGCCATTGACAAGGATCGCCGTCAGGCAATCGCGCGTTCCCATACCGCGACCCATCTGCTGCAAAAGGCACTGCGTCTGGTGCTCGGCACCCATGTTGAGCAGGCTGGATCTTACACCGATGCAGACCATGTACGCTTTGACTTTACCCACTTTGCAGCAGTTACACCGGAAGAACTTGCAAAGATCGAAGATGTTGTAAATGAGGCGATCTTTGCGGCCTATCCGGTCATCACCGAGGAAATGCCCATCGACGAGGCAAAGAAGCGCGGCGCAATGGCACTCTTTGGCGAAAAGTATGGCACAACTGTGCGCGTGGTACAGGCTGGCGACTTCTCCGTAGAGCTTTGCGGCGGTACTCACCTGACCAATACCTCTCAGGCAGGTCTCTTTAAGATCATTTCGGAAAGTTCGGTTGCAGCCGGAGTTCGCCGCATCGAGGCACTTACCGGTAAGGGCGTTTTGAAGTTCCTTCAGGAAAAGCAGGATGTGATCGCAGAAGCATCCAAGGCACTCAAGACCACACCGCACGACCTCATGAATAAGGTTGAGCAGTTCCAAGGTGAACTGCGTGAGTCCGCAAAGCAGGTCGAGAAGCTGAGCGCACAGATCGCTAATATGCAGATGGCAGACCTTTACAACCTCTCCCATGATATCAAGGGGGTCAATGTCATCGCTGCCAAGCTGTCCGATGTGACACCGGATATGCTGCGCGTCATGGGTGACCAGCTCAAGGATCAGGATCCCAAGAGTGTTGCAGTGCTCTCCACGGTATCCGATGGTAAGATCCAGTTCCTCTGCGTATGCGGCAAGGAGGCTGTAAAGGCTGGCGCACATGCAGGAAAGATCATCAAGGAAGTTGCCAAGATGTGCGGTGGCGGCGGCGGCGGCCGTCCGGACAATGCGACCGCAGGCGGCAAGGACGCATCCAAGCTGGAAGAAGCACTCGAGGCTGTGAACAATATTGTAGAAGCACAGCTGGGTTAAACGATAACGAATGGAGGCCGTTCGATATGCAGGATTGTTTGTTCTGTAAAATTGCGATGGGGGAGATCCCGTCCAAAAAGGTTTATGAGGACGATCTGTGCTATGCGTTTTTCGATATCGATCCGCAGGCACCGACCCATTTTCTGGTGATCCCAAAGCAGCATATTGCATCCGTGTCTGCGGTTACGGCAGAAAATCAGTCTGTTGTGGGACATATTTTCGGTGTGATCGCAAAGCTGAGCAAGGAGCTGGGAATGGAAAGCTACCGCGTGGTATCCAATATCGGAGAACAGGCAGGACAGTCGGTATTCCATCTGCATTTTCATGTCCTTTCCGGACGCGATATGACTTGGCCGCCCGGCTGATAACAGAATTTTATAAGAAGTGGCGAAGCAGTTCGCCACTTCTTTTCCTATGAAAAGGGGAGCGTGGGGGAGATGCGACGCTTTTTATTTACTTTTACAGCCGCGTTTTCGATCGGTTTGCTGGTTTTGCTGTTTGTGCCGCAGACTGCGGAGTTCTTTGTACTGCATGCACCGACCTGCATTTGGTTTGCGGTGCTCGGTATCCTGATCGTCCGGCATTTGCAAAAGCCGCTGCTTGGCTGCGTGATTGCCGGACTATGCGCAGGACTCCTATATACGGCTGGATATCAGCAGGTTTTGGTGTACCCCATTCGTCAGCTGTCTGGACAGACCATGCAGGTGACGGCAAAAGTGCGCGCATATCCCGATGTCTATGAAAACAGTCAGCGCGTAGAGGTGTCCATTCCAAAGGATGTCCTCAAAGGGTTTTATCCCAAAGCGGAATTTTGTGCGATCGGCTATGTGCCGCTTGGCGAAACCCCTCTCAAGGTTGGGGATACGATCGAAGCGTTGGTCTCCTTTTATGAACCGACAGAGCGGCAGGGATTCGACCGCCAACGCTACCAGATGGCGAACGGGAACTGGATCTCGTTTTCTGTTTTAAAGGATCGAAAAACCAAAGAACCGGCGCATTTTGTATGTACGCCTGCGGAAACCATTCCGTGGTATGGATTGCCGCAAAAATGGAACCGTGAGTTGGGTGCGCATATCTTACAGCAGCTTCCCGAACGGGAGGGCGGATTTTTATATTCCTTGCTGCTGGGGAATCGTACTTATTTAGACTTTATTGATGCACAGAACCTGCAAAAAGCAGGGCTCAGCCATATCATTGCGGTATCAGGTATGCATCTAATGTTTTTGATCGGTCTCATCCATCTTTTGTTCAGCCGTCGGATTGGTGTGATCCTTTCCTTTGCGGCAATCGCTTTATTTCTTCCAATGGCTGGTGGTTCACCATCCATTCTGCGTGCTGGGATCATGGCAGCACTTTCGGGCGCAGCATTTTTGCTGGGAAGGGAAACCGATGGTCAGACCTCACTGGGCGCGGCACTTCTCGTGCTGCTCTGCATCAATCCCTATTCCATGTTCCATTTGAGTTTGCAGCTTTCTTTTCTCTCCACCTTTGGCATTTTGCGCTATGCAGGCAGATTGGAGCATAAACTGTTTGGAGGGATCTATGCCAAGGTTTCGAATCGGTTGTTACAAAAGCTGCTGCGTGTCATCGGTGCTTCGATTGGCTGCTCCCTCTGTGCAATGCTCTTTACCACACCTATACTCGTCTCGGCTTTTGGATATGTGACCCTGCTTTCCATTCCGGCAAATATCATTACCTTGGGAATCATCAGCCTGACATTCAGCTTGGGCGTGTTTTTCTGTCTGATCCCGTTCCTTGCGCCCTACTTGACACCGCTTTTGTGTCTGCTCATCGACTTTATCCTGAACAGTGCCAAACTGGTCGGTCGCTGGCATTGGGGCATCCTATATTGGGAGGAAGTAAGTGGAAAGATCGCCATTCTTATGGTGCTTTTGATTATTTTCCTGCTGCTTGCGCATTGGAAGCCTTGGATCACTGTTCCGATCTGCTGCTGTGTTCTGGCAGGGGCGGTTGTATCGGCGCATATCCAGCACCGCAATACAACGCGTGTTACCCTGCATGATGTAGGGGAGGGACAGATGATTTCGATTGCGAAGGGGTATGATACCCTGTCCCTGATCGACTGCGGCAGTGCAGCAAATCAAGACGGTTTGAGACTGATTCAGGAGACGATGAACTGGTATGGATTTTCAGAAATCGACACCATGCTGTTGACCTCTGTAGATAAGGCACATGCACGCAATGCATCGGCTGTTTTGGGATCTGTGCCCGTGCAAAGGCTCATTATTCCGGACAAGTTAAAGGAAAATGAGACATTGGAAAATGTTCGCAATGCAGCCCACAAACAAAATGTACCGATGTCAGTTTGGACAGAGACGGGGATTGCACCAGTTCAGATCGAAGGGATTCTGTCTACGGAAATTGTAGGCGGTGTGGATCGCAAGCTGGGCGTTCACCTTCAGGATACCGGACTGGATCTATGGATCTTACACAGCATGACGCAGACCATGCTTGCAAAGCTGCTGCGCGAAACACCGCTGACGGCATCCGAGGTGATCTTGGCGAACGAATTTGAAAAGCAGGCTCTGCTGGAGGAAACGCTGGATATCCTGCATCCGCAGAAAATCATTTTATCTTCTGGTTACGCTTCAGTGCCTGAACTTTTGGGTGTACCGGTTCAGTCTACTGCGGAAGCTGGGGATCTGGTTTGGCGCATCCCACATACAAGGAGGTGATAGGATGGCAAAGAAAAAGGAAGAAGAAAATGGCTTTGCACAGTTGAAAAAAGATTTAAAAACGGGAGAGCTGGGCAAGATGTATCTTTTTTCCGGACAGGAAAGCTATTTGCGGCAGCATTATTTAAATGAATGTAAAAAGGCGATTCTGGGAGACGGTGGATTTGCTGAGTTCAATCTGTTCGAGTTTGACGGAAAGAGCATGACACCCGATCAGCTGCGAGACGCTATCGAAAGCTATCCTGCCATGGCAGAACGAAAGATTGTGATCGTGCATGATTTTGACCCTTATAAAATGCCGGCGGCATTTTCCGAAATGCTGCCCGAGCTTCTAAGTGATCTGCCTGATTATATCTGCTTGATTTTCCACTACGACACCTTGGAGTATAAGCCGGACAAACGTCTCAAGATCCATAAAATTTTGAGTCAATATGGGAGTGCAGTCCAATTTGAATTTTTGGATGAGCGACAGCTGGTCGATTGGATCCGCCGCCGCTGCCGTGCCTTGGATCGCAGCATTGACGATGACTGTGCGCGGTACATGATTTTCCTGTGTGGTTCGTCCATGACCAACCTTGTGACGGAGATCGAAAAAGCGGCAGCGTTCAGCACAACGGGAGAAATCAAGCGATATCATATCGATACCGTGTGCACGCGTGTCATGGATGCGGTGATTTTTGATCTCAGTGATGCCATTACGGAGCGGCGGTTCGATCGCGCCGTTGCGCTGGTGGATGACCTGATCGCACAGAAAAATCCTGAGATCGTTATTTTCTCTACCATATCACGCCATATAGAACGCCTGTATGCTGCAAAGCTGAACGAAAAGGCGAGGGGAGGGGAGAAAGAACTGCTTTCCCTTTTGGGCACGGGATCTCCTTATTATGCCAAGCGGATTCGTGCGGCGGCACAGCGTTTGCCCGAAAATTGGCTGAGAGAAGCTGTTCTGTTGTGCGGCAAGACAGATATTGCACTCAAGAGCAGCGCAGGAGACAAGAAAAAACAAATTGAGCTGATGCTTTTGGAAATGGCAGCCGGATTGGAGCAAAAATGATTCGAATTCAGGAAGTGATTGTTGTAGAGGGGCGGTATGATGTCAATACCGTCAAACAGGTTTTTGATACTATTGTACTGGAAACAGGTGGATTTCGGATATTTTCCGATAAAGAACGCCTGAGAATGTTTCGGAAAATGGCAGAATATCGAGGACTGCTGATTTTGACGGACAGCGATGGGGCAGGCATGATGATTCGGAACTATCTAAAGGGAGCAATTCCAAGCCACTTGGTCAAGCATGCCTATATTCCGGATATCATGGGCAAGGAATCGCGCAAGCGCACCGCCTCCAAGGAAGGGAAACTGGGGGTAGAGGGGATGAAGCCCGAGGTTTTGCGGCAGGCACTCAGACGCGCAGGCGCAACCATTTTGGATGAGACAGAGGAGAATGCGACCGAAATGGGGAAGAAGATCACCAAAGCTGACCTTTACGCGCTGGGTCTGTCCGGACGGACAGGCAGCGAAAAACTGCGCCGCCAGATTTTGCAGGAATTACAGTTGCCTCAGCATCTATCTGCCAATGCCCTGATAGATTTCCTGAATACCGTATCCAATTTAGAAGAACTTTCCGAACTTGTGGAAAAGATAGGGAAAAACGGTTGATAAATAGTTGACAAACCATGAAAAAGTAGTATAATAAAAATGTAAATTAAAGATCGTTCTGTTTCAGGGCGGAGTGAAAGTCTCCACCGGCAGTGGATCGGTTCGTATGAATCGACAAGTCTGCGAGCGCAAGCATGATGGGTGCAAATCCCAACCGACGGTATAGTCCGGATGAAAGAAACAGGTGACATAGCAATGCTTTGAGATGCTTTACTATGCCTACTTATTTTGCCCTAGGGATTTTCCTTAGGGCTTTTTTTACTCTAACAGGACGGCAGAAAAGGAGCATTCTCTTATGACAAAAACCATGAAACTCACTTACATCGCTGTTTTTTCAGCAATCGCCACAGTACTCATGTACTTTGAATTTCCATTACCGCTTATGCCTCCGTTTCTCAAGATCGACCTCAGCGGTGCAGTGATCCTGATTGGTGCATTCATCTTTGGTATTGGACCTGCAATTACTATGGCAGCCATTAAGGATCTGATTCATGTAACGCAGACACAAACGGCTGGTTCAGGCGAATTACAGGATTTTCTGCTGACCTGTACCTTGATCGTGCTTGCAGTTTCAATTTATAAAGCACATCGTTCCAAGATGGGTGCGCTGATCGGCTGCGGGGTCGGAACCGTTGCAATGTCGATCATGGCAATGATTACCAATAAGTTGATTATTTTGCCATTCTATATCAAAGGTATGGGCATGAATCTGGAAGCAATTTTCGATATGTGTAAGATGGCAAATCCAGCGATTGATGGCATGTCTGGATATTTGTTCCTTGCAGTATTTCCATTTACCATGATCAAGGGTATCCTAATTACAGCGATCACAATGCTGGTATATAAGCGTTTGCGCACATTTATTGAGGAAAAATACATGCATGCACAGGAAGTTGCATCATCTATGTAAAAACAGAATCTATTAAAAAGCACCTATACAGGTGCTTTTTTTGACCCCCTCCCGAGAGACCCCTACTCCAAACTATACAAAATCTTTATTTTGTATAGTTGGCAATATATGCTTCCCCCTCACTTAAACCATGCACCAGAGAGATATTGCAAGATCAAAAGAAATGCGGTATAATCATTGTAGAAAAGATTCAGGTGAATGAAATGGATAAACACTTAAAAGCCCTCAAAGATGCAACTTTGGCAGATGACTATGTTTTTGGTCAGGTAATGGGGCAAGAAAAAATTGCAAAAAATTTCTTGGAGATCCTGCTAAATTGCAAGATCAAGCAGATTACACGAATTTCAAAACAAGCAGAATTCAAGGACTCCCTTGCTTCTCACAGTATTCGACTCGATGTCTATTTGAATGACGAAAATGGTACACACTATAATGTTGAAATGCAAACCACAAACAAGGATAATCTTGAAAGACGTATTCGCTACTACCAAGGAATGATCGATCGAGACACTCTTGAAAAAGGGATTCCCTACTCAGAAACGTTAGACAGCTATATTATTTTTATTTGTTCTTTTGACTACTACAACAGAGGTGCTCCAGTCTATGAAAAAGAATGCAAAATAAAGGGCTATCCAGATCTGGAATATAAAGATGGTACACATGTATTCATTTTGAATTCTGAATACAAAAATAACAGTACAAATTCACCAAGACCATTGTTGGAATTCTTGAGTTATATTCATGACGAAAAGAGCCCTTTTCAATCAGATTTTGTGAAAGATGTATCTATGGCTGTAAACAATGTACGATCTGACCAAGCGAAAGGGGTTGAGTACATGACTCTTCAGCAAAAAATCTATGATGAACGACTGGAAGCCCATGAAGAAGGTCGCAAGGAAGGCATCAAGGAAGGCATCAAAGAAGGAGAAAAACGATTAGAGCTTTTGCTGCAAAAAATGATGGAAGATCGATTGGATTCTGATATCCCAAGGGTCATCCAAGATAAAAAGTTCAAACAAGAAATGTTCGAGAAGTATAACCTTCAATAAGTTGAGAGAGTACCCCATCAATCAATGATGGGGTACTCTCTTTTGCGTCAATACCCTTAACCTTACAGTAAACGACTCCTGCAATACACAGAACGATAAGAACTGGTACTGCAATGGAAGCAACACGAATGAACCAATAGAAGTTTATAGTAAAATAACATATTACTTCACTTTGTCAAATACAAGGAATTGGTATTTTAGTCCAGTCGGATCGGTAAACAGTTCGCTTGCATCGGTTTGCTTCCAGCTTTCAGATGTTGTTTGCGTCGTGACACCGTCTACCTTAAAAAATGTGTCCACGTCCTCAAAAACGGTCAGGATACGCGTTAAGTAGATACGATCTAAAAGCGGCTCAAACTGCTGGTACACCGATGCACCGCCGATGATGAAAACTTCACCGTCATTCTGGCACGCCTGAACAACTGCATCCAGATCGTGAAAAATCTCTGCACCATCAGCAGAAAAATCTGCATTGTGTGTCAAGATCAGATTGCGTCGATTTTTGAGCGGCTGTTTCCTCGGAAATGTATCCAGAGTTTTCCGTCCCAAAACAACGGTATGACCGGATGTGATTTCCTTAAAGTGCTTGAGGTCTTCTGAAATAGGATGGATCAGCTGACCGTTCAGCCCGATCGCACCATTGAGATCTGTTGCTACGATTGCAGAAAGTTTCATGTGATTTGCTCCTTTGTTATTCTGCGACTGGGATATTCTTGATCTGTGGGTTGGTCTCATATCCTTCTACATGCAGGTCATTGACGGTAAATGCGTAAAAATCCTTAATATCCGGATTGAGCCAAACCTTTGGCGCGGGATACTGCGGCCGTGCGATCAATTCTCGAACCAGTGGCACATGGCGGTCATAAATATGGCAGTCGCTGATGACGTGGATGAGTTCCCCTGCTTGCAGTCCGGAAACCTGCGCAAACATCATAAGCAGCAGCGCGTACTGACATACATTCCAGTTATTTGCAACCAAGGTATCCTGACTGCGCTGATTCAGGATCATGTTCAGCTTGTCCCCTGTTACATTGAGGGTGACACTCCAGCAGCAAGGCTCGAGATTCATCTCCTTCAGATCATCAAAATTATAGAGATGTGCCATCATCCGTCGGGAAGCCGGATTGTTCTTTAGCTGCCATAACAGGTTATCAACCTGATCCATCTCCCCCTGTCCAAAGGTGTACTTCTGTGCAAGCTGGTATCCGTATGCCTTGCCGATCGAGCCCTCTGCATCTGCCCACTGATCCCAGATATGGCTGCCAAGATCATGGATATTGTTCGACTTCTTCTGCCAGATCCAGAGGATCTCGTCAAATGCGCTTTTCAGTGCCGTTGGGCGCAGCGTGAGTGCCGGAAATTCTTCCTGTAGGTTGTAACGGTTGACAATACCAAATGTCTTGATGGTATGTGCCGGTGTTCCGTCGCTCCACTTGGGACGAACCTGCAAATGTTCATCAGAAAATCCATCATCAAGGATCTTCTGCATCATTGTGACAAACAGCTGGTCTGCTTTGCTCATGGTATGATATCTCCTTTGCGATTTGTCTATCTCTGTCTGATGAGAAAGACCGCCGTCCTAGGCGGCTTTTCTGTTAGGTTTCGGTTTCTCGCACCAATTTATTTTGTACGGCGGTAAAGTATGGGGGCAGCGGACTTTCAAAGGTCATGCGCTCCCCTGTCCGTGGATGATCGAGGGAGAGCCGGTAAGCGTGCAGGCATTGTCCCTCCAGATTGGAAAAGCGATCCTTTTTTATGCCGTACAACGGATCTCCGATGATGGGGTGTCCGATGGATGCCATGTGCACGCGGATCTGGTGTGTTCTTCCGGTTTCCAACTGAAATGCCATCAGTGCATAGCCGCGGTAGCGTTCCAGCACCTGATAATGTGTGATGGCTTCTCGCCCGTCTGGAACGATCGCCATTTTCTTGCGGTCAGTCTTATGTCGTCCGATGGGCTGCTCGATCGTTCCGGAATCTGCGCGTGGATTGCCAACGACGATCGCCTGATATTCTCGCGCCGCCGAATGGCATGCGATCTGCTCGGCAAGGGACTGATGTGCCCGATCATTTTTTGCAACCACCAACAGTCCACTGGTGTCCTTATCAATGCGATGTACGATCCCCGGACGGATCTCTCCGTTGATGCCGGACAGCCGATCCCCACAATGGAACATCAGTGCATTGACCAGCGTACCGTCCCAGTTCCCTGCCGCAGGATGAACGACCATGCCCCGTGCCTTATTGACTACGATGATGTCCGCATCCTCATAGATGATATCAATGGGGATATCCTGTGGTACGATCTCCACGGCTTGTGCGTCTGGGATCTGGACATGGATGCAGTCACCGGCTGCCAGCTTATAATTTTTTTTGAGCGTACTTCCCTGCTCCAGCATCACATATTTCTGTTCGATCCAGTTCTGTGCCATGCTGCGTGTCACGCCTGTGAGCTGCTCGGACAAGTAACTGTCAATACGCTTGCCTGCGTGTTCCCCATCGATCAAAAAGATTTGTTCAGTCATTCTGCGGTTCCACCTTTGCGAGCTTATCATGCTGGATCAGATAGTAGTAAAAGAATAGGGTCACACCGCAGACGACATAGATATCAGCCACGTTGAATACGGGAAAATGGATCAGGCGGAAGTCAAACAGATCTACCACGAATCCATGCCAAACGCGGTCGATCAGGTTACCGACTGCGCCTGCAAGGATGAGATATAAGCCGACCCTTCCAGTTTTTGCATACACCATTTTTTTATACAATACAAAGAGAAGCCCTGCCATGATGATTGGGGTTAGGAGCAGGAACAACCAGCGTTGATTTTGCAGGATACTGAATGCCGCACCATAATTTTCCACATAGGTCAGATGGAATACAGAATCAATGATCGGAATGGTTCCGAGAGCAGAGAGCTTGGTAAACGCCCAATACTTCACCAGCTGGTCGAGCACGATCATCAGTACGATCATAATTGCAATACTCATACAAAAATTCCTTTCAAAAAGGCAGGCATTTGACTGCCTGCCTTTTGATACGTTTTATTTAACCAATGACTTTGGCGCAGCGTGCGCAAAGTGTTGGGTGTGTGCTATTCTGACCAATGGAATCGACATACATCCAGCAGCGTTCACACTTGTCTCCGGAAGCACGTTCCACTGCGATCTTGATGCCCTCAAGACTTTCACCGGACATGCCCTCTCCTGCTCCGTGCATGACACGCAGCTTGGAGACAACACAGAGTGCAGCCAGTTCATCGGCTGGGATCGCGCTCAGGAAGTCTGCGAGCTCGCCCTCTGCATAGACCGTTACCCATGCCTCAAGCGGCTTGCCGATCACCTTATTTCTGCGCGGTTCTTCCAGAGCCTTGTTCACATCATCGCGCAGCGCGATCAGCTTGTTCCACTTCTCTGCCTGTGCTTCATCGAATGCCCAGTCGGCATTGACCTTTGGCATAGAGTTGAGCGCGATGTTTGCAGCGTCATCACCGGAACGATGCGGCAGTGCCTGCCAGATCTCGTCTGCTGTGAAGCAAAGGATCGGAGCGATCATGCGAACTAGTGCATCGAGGATCTCATACATTGCAGTCTGAGCGGAACGGCGCAGTACACCGGTCTTATCCTCGCAGTACAGACGATCCTTGATGACATCCAGATAGAAATTGGACATATCTACAACACAGAAGTTGTGGATCGCATGGAGTACCACATGGAACTCATAGTCGTCATAGCCCTTGATGACCTTGCGTACCAGTTCGTTGAGCTTCATCAGTGCCCAGCGGTCAAGCTCGCACAGCTGCTCGTAAGGGATCATATCGGCAGCCGGATCGAATCCATCAAGGTTGCCGAGGATATAACGTGCAGTATTGCGGATCTTGAGATAGTTCTGCGCCAGATGCTTGAACATGTCCTTGGAAATGCGCATATCCTGACGGTAATCTGCGGAGGAAACCCACAGACGGAGGATATCTGCGCCGTAGTCCTTGAGCAGCTCCTGTGGGCTGATGCCGTTGCCCAGCGACTTGGACATTTTCTGGCGTTCTTCGTCTACGATCATACCGTGTGTGATGACGGTCTTATACGGTGCGATGCCCTTGGTTGCGATGGCGGTCAGCATGGAGGACTGGAACCAGCCGCGGTACTGATCGTTACCCTCGAGGTATACATCGACCGGAACCGGCTGACCCTCGCGCTCTTCAATCACGGCTGCCCAGCTGGAGCCGGAATCGAACCATACATCCATGGTATCGGTTTCCTTATCAAAGGAATGGCAGCCACATTCGCACTGGATATCGTCAGTCAGGATCTCGCTTGCATCCATTTCAAACCAAGCATTCGAGCCTTTCTTGCGGAACAAATCGGATACCAGCTTGATGGTCTTTTCATTGACCAGCGGCTTTCCGCAGTCCTTACAGAAGAAGATCGGGATCGGAACACCCCAGATACGCTGACGGGAGATACACCAGTCAGAACGCTCCATGATCATGGAGGTCATGCGCTCCTCGCCCCAGCCGGGGATCCAGTTGATCTCGCGGCAAGCCTTGACGGCATCTTCCTTGAGTGCTTCCACAGAGCAGAACCACTGCTCGGTCGCACGGAAAATAATCGGGTTCTTGCAACGCCAGCAATGCGGATAACTGTGCACGATGTCTTCCATTGCTAAGAGTGCATTGCCTGCACGCAGGTCATCGAGGATGATCGGTGTGGTCTTTTCATAGTACATACCGGCATACTTGCCTGCATCCGCAGTTGCGATACCCTTACCATCGACCGGAACGATGATCGGGATATCATACTTCTGGCATACGATGAAGTCATCTGCACCAAAGCCCGGCGCGGTATGCACGCAGCCGGTACCGGCATCGAGTGTAACATGCTCGCCGTTGATGACGATGGATTCGCGATCCATGAGCGGATGCTGGGTCTTCATCATTTCGAGATCGGAGCCGAGCAGCGTTGCGAGCACTTCCCAGGAGTCGATCCCCGCAGCGTCCATCACGCTCTTGACGAGTTCCTTTGCCAGTACATAGATCTCACCGTTCGGCACGCGAACCAGATCATATTCAAAGAACGGATTGACCGAAATTGCAAGGTTGCCCGGCAGGGTCCAAGTGGTAGTGGTCCAGATGACGAAGTATACGTTTTCCTTGCTGCCGATCGCCTTGGTGATGACACCCTTATCGTCGGTTACAGCAAACTTGACATAAATCGAGGAGCATGGCTCATCCTGATACTCGATCTCAGCCTCAGCCAGAGCGGTCTCATCGTGTGGGCACCAGTAAACCGGCTTGAGTCCCTTGTAGATGTAGCCCTTCTTTGCCATTTCGCCAAAGATCTCGATCTGCTTTGCCTCGAAATCATGGGTCAAGGTCAGATATGGGCGTTCCCAATCGCCCACAACGCCCAGACGCTTGAACTGCTCGCGCTGCGTGTCCACATGCTGGCGTGCGAACTCCTCGCACTTGTGACGGAATTCCGCAACAGAAACCTTATCGCGATCCATGCCGTAGGCCTTGATTGCCTGACGCTCGATCGGCAGACCGTGGGTATCCCAACCCGGTACATACGGTGCACGGAAGCCAGCCATATTTTTATAGCGGATGATGAAATCCTTGAGCACCTTATTGAGTGCATGTCCCATGTGAAGGTTTCCGTTTGCATATGGGGGGCCATCGTGCAGGATGAAGAGAGGCTTGTCCTCATTCTTCTTCATCATGGCATGATAGAGTGCATTGCTGTCCTGCTCCCATGCAGCTAGAAATCCCGGCTCCCTTTTTGGAAGATTGCCACGCATAGGAAACTCGGTTTTTGGTAGATTGATTGTTTCGTTATAATCCTGCGGCATTGTACCGTTTCAGTCCTTTCGTTTCTATCTCTTTACCTGCGAAAAAATGCGGTGAAATCAGTCATTTTCGGGCTTATAATCCGCACCAAACTTGAGTTCACCAAAATCGAAGCGTGCAGTCGCCTGCTCATGAAGACGCTGGGTATCTGTGATCTTATTAGAAGTGAGTTCCATTTCGGATGCAGCGAACTTATTGTCCTTCTGCGCATCGACATACTGCTTTACATCATCAGACAGATCCTCATTGATCGGGATCTCCCTCGGTGTGCTGACGATGGAGTCTATGGTCTCCTCTGTGCTTTCCGGAATCTCCATAGATTCATATGCATCGTCCGCCTCATTTTCGCTGGTTTCTTCCGCAGAAGATTGAAGTTCCGGCGCAGCGGCCAGCTTGACAAGGATCTTTTTCTGTGCGTCATACACCGCGGTCATTTTGCTGAGGAAGTCCGCGTTGTTCTTCTTTGCGATTTCCAGACGCTGCTCCTCTGCTGCGATCGCCGCTTTGAGCTCTTTTACGCGCACTTCATACTTGACCTTTGCTTCATCAACGATCTGTTGTGCTTCGATCTTTGCCTTGTCGAGTGTTTCCTGTGCAATGCCCTGTGCAGACAAAAGTGCGCGGCGCATCCCGTCTTCTACGGAACGGTACTCGTCGATCTTATCCACGAGCACCTTCATTTTTGCTTTCAGTGCAGCATTCTCTTTCTGCATCGTTGCATAGTCTTCCGTGATCTGCTCGATCACTTCGTCAACCGACTTTGGATCATATCCGTTGAACATTGCCTTTTCAAAGGTCAATGCCTGAATTTCCTGAACCGTCAGCATAGTTTTTTATCCTCCGAAATACATGAAGTGAGTCTCTTTTCCTGCAAGGCAAAATGGCCGGAATTGCTCCGACCACCGTGCGCTGTTATACCAAACTGTATAGGATACTCTCCACAAGCGACAGTGCCAGAAAGGCACAGAAAAATGGAATATCCAGCATGAAGCCGCGAAATGCGCTGATGTGATCGAACAGTGCGCGAAATGGCATGATGATCGGTTCGGTTGCAAGATACAACAGTTCCGCTATCTTGCTGCCACGCGCCTGCGGAAACCAAGAAAAGATCGCACGAGCCAGCATGAAGAACTGCAGCAGTTCAATAATTCTGGCAACTATAAAAACAAAATAATAAGACACGCTAATCCTTCAATCAAATATAAAGTCCGTTGCTTTCCAGCTCATCGATCAGGTCGCCCATGATATTGACATTATATGGGGTGATGATGAAGGTGCTGTTGGCAACCTTTTTGATTTTTCCTTCCTGTGCATAGGCTACGCCGCTGAGAAAATCGACAAGGCGTCGTGCAACATCCTTGTTTGTCTGCTCCAGATTCAGTACAACGGTACACCGCTGTTTGAGATGATCCGCAATTTCAGCTGCATTTTCGAAACGGTCAGGCTTGACGAGAACGACAGACAGCTGGGCGGTTGTGTTGATATTTACGACATTATTTTCTTTGCGAGTCGTTTCCCCGCCTGCGGAAGACTGGGAAGCATACGGATTGCGTGGGGCAGCTGCAGGCTGAGCGTCTTCCAGATCCTCGTCACGCTGTACCGGTACGAAATCATCGAAATCTTCTTCCATGCTCTCGCCCTTGACCCAGTCGAGAAAACCTTTGAACGATGCCATATTCCAAAACTCCTTTGTGGATACTTTTTATTTCTTGTTATTCAGGTTGCCAAATCTGCGTTGGCCTGTGCGTAGGGACGACGACCAAAGATGCCCGTGCCAACGCGCACGATGTTTGCACCGCAGGCGATGGCTTGTTCAAAGTCAGCTGTCATACCCATAGACAAATAGTCCATAAATACATTATCGTATTTTTTTGCGGATATGTCAACAAATAGTTGCTTCATTTTTGTAAAATATCCAGAACTTTTCTCCGATTCCGCCTGAACTGGTGGGATGGCCATGAGCCCTCGAATGCGGATATCCGGCAAATTTGGGAGGATTTCGAGTGCCTCCGGCAGGTTTTCGGGCAAAAAGCCGCTTTTCGCTTGTTCTCGCCCGATATTGACTTCCAGCAGGATATCCTGACAGATTTTATGCTTTTTTGCTTCTTTGGCGATGCATTCTGCAAGCTTTATCGACCCAACCGACTGGATCAGCGAGACCTTGCCCATGAGGTATTTTACCTTATTGGTCTGCAAGGTCCCGATAAATTGCAGGTCTGCGCCAGTGTAAGCACCCTGTTCATATTTTTCGAGCAGCTCCTGTACGCGGTTTTCTCCGCATGCGGTCAGTCCCATGGAAATGGCAGCCTGCACGCGCTCTGCGTCGTTCATTTTGGTTGCAGCGACCAATAAGATTTCGGAGGGATCACGCCCTGCTTTTTCTGCTGCGGCTGCAATCTGCGCTTTGATGGTGTACAAACGTTCTTCTAATGTTCTGCGTTCTGTTTCTGTCATCATGTTATCACCTTCAAATCACCGAGTCCGGTTGCCTGCGTGATGATGGAATCACCGATCACGAGGTCGGAGCTTGTCATACCCTTCTGCACAATATAATATTCAGGTGCTTTATAGATCGGGGCGATCGTTTTGAATCGCGCCATATTTCCGGTCAGGATGTAAACACCGATCTGTGAATTTTTGTTCATGGTGATCGCAGAGACCGGAACTTTCAGACCGGTATAGCTGGAAAATACGATATCCACATTTTGCTGCCGGATGGAGACCAGTTCGCCATTGACAACGGTGCTGGAAAAGATCACCAGAGATTCTTTGTTGTTCTCATCTGGGTTGATTGCCTCTACGGTTGCCGCTACATTGGAAGCGATCTGGGAAAATTTCAGAGTCACATGCTGCCCAACGCGCAAACGGCTTGCAGAGGCATTGTCCAAAACGGCTGCGAACTGCCAGCCGAACCCGTTCATGACCTTGCCCATCTTGCCGTGCTGTGGTGTTACCTTCTGTTCCGTCAGCTTGCGGAATGCGGATGGGGTAAGACCCTCGAGCTTTTCGGGGGTCAGGATGGTTTCGTATCCGTCAACCACCTCGGAGAAATATCCGGAGACCGGCGCGCTGATGGTCGTACTTCTGCCGTATGCTTTGCCAGCCAGTCCCTTTTTCTCGTTCTCCAGCGCGACGATCTGGGAGCGCAGCTCGCCGATATCCAGATTGGATGCATTGCGCCGAAGTGCCAGCTTGCGCAGTTCGGTTGCGCCATCTGCTGCACCGATCGGCATGCCGCTCGCCGTGATCGCAGAAAGCTGCTCCATTTGTTTTGCGATCTGCTGTTCGGTTTTTGTGTTATCGTTTGCATAGCTTCCTGCCGAGCGGACAGCTGAATTGAGCAGCTCCAGTTCGGCGTCGATCTCCTCCAGCCGTCGGCTGGCATCCATAATGCTCTGGTCGGCATAGACGATCGCAAGTGCCGCCTCAGCCTGTACCTTTTCACCGTTGCTCACGATATGCTTTACGGTATTGCTCGATGTACCTTCCGTGATCGTCTCGTTGCGGATAAACCAGCCGGAAGCGGAAATGGAATCGTCTACGGTCACATATTTTGCCTCGGTCGTCACGACACCAATACTGAGTGCCTGTACGGATTGTACAACAACATAGACACAGCTGAGGGCGATCAATCCACCCATCAGCACGCGCTTGGGCGTGATATGCTTCCATAGTTCTTTTTTTGCTGACATGAAAGGTCTCCTTATTCACCCATCATGCGATCCTCCCTGCGCGTGTAGAACTCGACCCTTTGGCTGGGGATCATGGTTGAAATCGCATGCTTATAAATCATTTGCTGTTTGCCATCGCTTTCAAGGATCACGATGAAGCTGTCGAAGCCGCGGATAACGCCGCGCATCTGGTAGCCGTTCATTAAAATCACCGTAATGACCTGTCCCTGCTGACGAACCACATTCAAAAATGCATCCTGTAAATTGATATCGTTTCTCACAAGAATACCCTCCATTGTTTTGTAAAATTCTGGATTTATTGTATACCCTGTGCGGCAAGATAATCTGTCGAACGTTGCAGCACGTCCGCAAAATCGGCATTGGTGTCATATGTGATCCAATATACAGATGGATCGCGCCTGAGCCATGTCAGCTGCCGCTTGGCATAATTGCGCGTGCGACGCTTGAGGGTTTCTACGCAGACGGCAAGGGATTCTCTGCCCTCCAAAAAGTCCAGAAGTTCCTTGTATCCAATGGCCTGCGCGGCTGTCCCAATGAGTTTGCCGGACTCATACAAGGAGCTTGCTTCCTCCAGCAGTCCATGCGCCATCATTTCATCGACACGTTTGTCGATCCGTGCGTAAAGCGTTTCGCGTTCGGTCGGGCGCAGTCCAATCTTGATGGCGTCATATTTGGGTTCGGGGCGTTTGTTCTGCACGTTCCATGCATCTAAGGTCATGCCGGTCTGCTCGAAAACCTCCAATGCGCGGATGACACGCTTGAGGTTGTTCGGGTGCAGGCGTTGGGCTGCCTGCGGATCGACTGCCGCAAGGCAGGCATGTACGGCTCCGTTCCCCTGCTCCGCTGCCATCTGCTCATATTTTTGCCGGATGCTGTGATCGGTCTCGTCCCCTGTGAATGCGCTGCCCTCGATGAGCGCATCGAGATAAAGCCCTGTACCGCCCACAACGATGGGGATCTTGCCCTTTGCCAGCAGCGTTTGCGCACAGGCATCGGCATATTCGAGATACCGTGCGACCGAAAATGGTTCATTCGGCTCTAAGATATCGATCAAATGGTGTGGGACTGCCTGCTGTTCTTCCGGTGTGGGCTTCGCCGTTCCGATATCCATACCGCGATAGATCTGCATGGAGTCGGAGGAAATGATCTCGGTATCAAGCCGTCGGGCAAGGGCGATGGAAAGGGCCGTTTTGCCGCTTGCCGTTGGTCCTGTGATACAAATCAGTTTATTCTGCATAGCACTCCCCCTTACTGATTGACGCGCTTGAACATCTTATCCAGTTCATAGCGGCTGAGCCGCACCGTGACCGGACGGCCGTGCGGACAGCAGGTGATTTCAGGATCAGCCAGTACCCGTTCACAAAAGTCCTGCATTTCCTCAGGCGAAGTGTCCATGCCTGCCTTGATGGCGGATTTACAGGACACCGTATGGATGAGGTCGTCCAGCCGATCGGGTACGGGGACACGGTTGTTCATGAGTTTGTCTGCCATTTCGGCTACCGTTTCGGGGATCACCGCACTGTCCAGATAAGCAGGTACTGCGCGGACGGCAAAGCTGTTCTGTCCGAATGGGTCGATCTCAAAGCCGATCTTTCGGATCTCGTCCAGCTGTTCGGTCAGTGCGGCATATTCTGCTGGTGTTACCTCGCAGATAACAGGAGACAGCAGCCCCTGCTTGGGGAGATCCACCTCTTTGCGCAGACGATTGAAGATCATGCGCTCATGTGCCGCATGCTTATCAATGAGCAGGATACCCTTTTCATCCTCTGCGATGATATAGGTGCGGAATGCCTCGCCCAAAACACGCACAGCACTTTGCACGGTTTGTGGCGGCTCCGGATCGGATCGGGCAGGTGCGGCGGATTCTTTTTGCGGTGCGACCTGCGGCAGATAGTCCCAGCCCAGCTTGTGTTCTTCTTCCTCGAAATCATCTGCATCAACATAGGGTTTTTTGACCCGATTTTGATGCAGCGGCATTGCCTTCTCTGCTTCTGTGTGCAGGGTGCGTACTTTGATGGTGCGTCCAAGCATCTGATAGCTGTCCACAACAGGATACTTCCCCTTTTTCACTGCCGCCGGATCGCTTGCCTGCTCTGCCGCCTGCGGCGGTTCTGCCTTGGGCGGTACAGGGGCTGCCGGCTGTGCTTTGGAAGTCGGGATATCAGGCGTCGCAGATGGTACAGCGGCTTCCTCTTTGGGAAGCGCAAGTGTCTGCTGCTGTGCGCTCACGGTATCCTGACGCGTGGGACGCTTGTCCGCTGCACGGATCTCGGGGACATTATCGGTTTGCTCGAGTGCATTTTTGCATGCGATATATACGCTGTCAAACACATTCTTTTCCTGCGCGAATTTGACCTCTGTTTTTGCCGGATGAACATTGACATCGACCAGATGCAGTGGAAGCGTTAAGAAAATCGCGCCTGACGGGTATTTTCCCGTAATGATTTGATTGCGGTAGGCTTCCTCGAGTGCTGCCTGCATGACGCGCGACTTGACATAGCGTCCGTTGACAAAGAAATGCTGCATGGAGCGGTTGGGTCGTCCGGCGTGCGGCTTTGTGATATAGCCCCATGCAGAGACCTGCTCCCGTGAGAATTTGGGCACTTCAATGAGATTTGCTGTCATTTCCTTTCCAAATACCGAAAATACGGGGGCAATCAGCTTTCCGTTCCCCGCGGTTGCAAACACCTGCCGCCCGTCACGGATCATGGTGAAGGCGATTTCCGGATGAGACATTGCGGCGTGTTCCACAACGCTGATGACATAACCGGCTTCCGTAAAATCTTTACGCAGGAATTTCATGCGAGCGGGTGTGTTAAAAAACAGATCCCGAATGATCATCGTTGTGCCTGTCACGCATCCGGCTTCTTCCTGCTCTGTGATTACGCCTGCTTCCAGATGCAGGTGCAGACCGGCAAGGGTCTCTGCCTGCTTGGTAAAGAGATCGATCCGCGAAACGGAGGCGATTGCCGCGAGTGCTTCTCCTCGGAATCCTAATGTACCGATGGCAGCGAGGTCTTCTTCTGTCCGCAGCTTGCTGGTTGCATGGCGGCGGAATGCGATGGGCGCATCTTCAGCCGCCATACCGCAGCCATTGTCCGCAATGCGCAGGTAGGAGATGCCGCCGTGTTCGATTTCTATTGTGATTTGGGTTGCGTGTGCATCGATCGCATTTTCGATCAATTCCTTGGCAACCGAAGCCGGACGTTCTACCACTTCTCCTGCCGCGATCAAATCGGCAAGATGGCTGGATAATTCATGAATGATTGGCATAGCAATCTACCTCCTTTCTATCGTCAATGCAGCATTTGCTGAAGTTCATGCAGTGCGGTCAGGGCTTCGATGGGGGTCATCGTGTCGAGCTGGAGGGCACGCAGACGATCCGCGAGTGCTTCCAGTCCGAGGTCTACCATGGAAATCTGGTTATCGTCGGGCTGGGGATTGCCTGTCCCCACCAGTACAGGGGTATTGGTCTCGAGATCGGCAAGGATCTGCTTGGCGCGCTTGATTACGGGCGTTGGGACACCGGCAAGTTTCGCAACCTCTATGCCATAGCTGTCGTCCGCGCCGCCGCGAATGATCTTGCGCAAGAATGTGATATCATCGCCGCGCTTTTTGACGGCAATGTTATAGTTTTTGATACCGTCCATGAGCTGTTCCAGCGCGGTCAGTTCGTGGTAATGGGTCGCGAACAGGGTACGCGCACCCAGACGCTTTTTATCTGCCACATATTCGACAACGGCACGCGCGATGGACATACCATCATAGGTGGATGTACCGCGCCCGATCTCGTCAAGGATCAGCAGGCTGTTGTGTGTTGCGCCGCGCAGGATCTCGGCAACCTCGCTCATTTCCACCATAAAGGTCGATTGACCGCTTGCCAGATCATCCGATGCGCCCACGCGTGTGAAGATCCGGTCTACAATTCCAATGCGTGCTGCGGATGCCGGAACAAAGGAGCCCATCTGGGCAAGGATCGTAATGAGTGCGACCTGCCGCATATAAGTGGACTTACCTGCCATATTGGGACCGGTAATGATGGCGGTACGGTTTTCCATCTGGTCGAGCATGGTGTCATTGGGAATGAACATCGTGCCGCGCAGCATTTTCTCTACGACCGGATGACGACCATCTCGAATTTCAATGCGTCCGGAGAGATCGACCTCGGGGCATACATAATGCTCATCGGCGGCAAGGTCACTGAGCGCAACCAGTACATCAACATGAGAGAGTGCGTGCGCAGTCCGCTGGACACGGTGTACCTGACCTGCGATCTCCTCGCGCACGGCACAGAACAGTTCATATTCCAAGGAAACCAGATGCTCCTGTGCCCCCAGTACCTGCCCCTCAAGCTGCTTGAGTTCCTCTGTGATATAGCGTTCACAGTTTGCAAGCGTCTGCTTGCGGATATAATGTGCCGGCACGGCATCCAGATTGGTCTTGGTCACTTCCAGATAATAGCCGAATACACGGTTGTAACCGATCTTGAGGGTCTTGATACCCGTTGCCTCGCGCTCACGCTGTTCGATCTCTGCGATCTTGCCCTTGCCGCCCGAGGCAAGTTCGCGCAGTTCGTCGATCTCAGGACGGAAGCCGGCACGGATGATGCCGCCCTCACGCACGGAAACAGGCGGTTCGTCTACGATGGCAGCGGCGATCAGCTGACAGGCATCTTCGAGCGGGTCGATGCGTGTATTGAGCTCCTGCATGAGTGGTGCTTCCACCTCAGCCAGATTTTCCTTGAGCTGCGGCAGCGTAGAGAGTGAGGTTTGCAGGGCGCGCAGATCGCGGCAGTTTGCCGTGCCATAGACGACGCGACCGATCAATCGTTCCATATCGAACATCTGTCTGAGATCGTCGCCCAATTCGGCGCGTAAGAGCGGCTCATCGACGAGTTCGGCAATGACCGCTTGACGCTTTTGAATATGGATCGGGTTGAGCAGCGGCTTTTCCAGCCATTGCCGGATCATGCGCGAGCCCATCGCGGTTTTGGTGCGGTCGATGACCGAGAGCAGTGAGCCCTTTTTTTCTTTCGTGCGCATGGTTTCGCACAGTTCGAGATTGCGCCGCGCGGTCAGATCAAGTTCCATATACTGTCCATGCTGATAGACCTGCAACATATTGAGACTGCCCAGACTGGTTTTCTGGGTCTCCTCCAGATATTGAAGCAATCCACCCAGTGCTTGTAAGACGATCGGGTTTTGATCCAGCCCGTTCTTTTCATACGCATCCTGCCCAAAGCAGGCGGAAACCTTCTTGGCTGCCTGCTCCTCTGCAAAGTGCTCGGCAGGCAGCGCGGAATAGATGGATTCGATGCGCTCCCTTAGAAAATCATGTAAAACGGAGTCTTCCGCAGCAGTGCCGCCAAGGAGACATTCGCGCGGCATAAAACGGGCTGTTTCACTGAACAGCTCGCCCATACTCTGGGTCAGAACGCCATAGACCTCACCCGTGGAGATATCCGCAAAGCACACACCGGCATTTTGTCCCATTCCATAGATGCAGCACAGGAAATTATTCCTGTGCTCATCCAGCATGGAGGCTTCGATCACCGTGCCGGGGGTGACCATGCGCACGATATCACGCTTGACCAAGCCCTTGCTGGACTTCGGGTCTTCCACCTGCTCACAGATCGCGACCTTGTATCCCTTGCGCACCAGCCGTCCGATATAATTTTCACTCGCGTGATATGGAACGCCGCACATGGGTGCGCGTTCTTCCTGACCGCAGTCCCTGCCGGTCAGCGTCAGTTCCAGTTCACGGGATACCAGAATGGCATCGTCAAAAAACATCTCGTAAAAATCACCAAGCCGATAAAACAAGATATAATCGCGGCACTTCTGCTTGATATCGAAGTACTGCTGCATCATGGGCGTTAATTGTGCCATGGAGTTTCCTTTCTGTGTCGTTTTGTTTATATGCTTCTGCCAAACAGACAGCGCAGCGAGGTCTTTTCGATCTCGACCTCTGCAAATGTTCCGATCTCGAGATTGTCCCCTGCACAGCAGACGAGCAGTCCACCCTCTGTGCGTGCAGTCAGGGGATACGCAGTCCCCTTGCTGTGTCCATCGACCAAAACGCGCAGACGTTTTCCGGCGTAAGCATCCTGACGCGCCTGCACGCATGCATCCTGCGTTTTGAGCAGCCGTTCAAAGCGTGCCTGCTTGACTGCATGCGGTGTGTCGTCTTCCATCTTTGCCGCCGGCGTACCGCTTCGCTTGGAGTAAAGGAAGGTAAACAGCATATCAAAGCCGACTTCCTCCACAAGCTTGCGGGTCTGTTCAAAATCTTCCTCAGTTTCGCCTGGGAAACCAACGATGATATCACTAGACAGCGTGATATCCGGCATTTTTTCGCGAGCGTATGCGATGAGTCCGCGATAGTGGTCTGCGGTATAGCCGCGGTTCATGCGCCGCAGGATGGTGTCGCTGCCCGACTGAAACGGCAGATGCAGCTGCTTTGCCACCTTGTCACAGCGTGCCATCGTGTCAAACAGCTTATGGGAAGCATCCTTCGGGTGGCTTGTCATAAAGCGGATGAGGAAATCTCCCGAAACAGCATTGAGCTTTTCAAGCAGATCGGAAAAGTCGATCTGTTCCTCGAGATCCTTGCCATAGGAATTTACATTTTGTCCAAGCAGGGTAATATCCTTGTAGCCCTCGGAAACGAGTTGTTCCAGTTCCCTCACGATATCTGCGGAAGCGCGACTTCTCTCGCGACCGCGTACATAGGGAACGATGCAGTAGGTACAGAAATTATTGCAGCCATACATGATGGACAGCCAAGCCTTCGTGCCGCCATCACGCAGAACGGGCAGTCCCTCTGCGATATAGCCGGAGGCATCACCGGTGGTATCAAAGATACGCTGATCCCCTGTCAGACTGCGATAAAGCAGTTCAGGAAAACGCCAAAGGGCGTGCGTACCGAATACCAGATCGACCTGCGGATAGCTTTTTTTAATTTTCTCAGGAATATGCTCCTGCTGTACCATGCAGCCGCACAGACAAATGGTCACATCAGGACGCGCCTTTTTGAGATGAGAAAGCGCACCGACATTTCCAAGGGCGCGGCTTTCTGCGTGCTCACGGACTGCGCAGGTATTGATTACGATGACATCGGCATCTTCTGCGCGATCGGCTGGTTCATAGCCCATTTCCTCGAGCATTCCGGCGATCTGCTGGGTGTCCGCTTCGTTTTGCTGACAGCCAAAGGTCTGGGTAAATGCGCGGAGTGGGTGTCCGTATGCCTGCGCCTTTTCTGCGGTCATCTTGGAGATGAACTGCATATATTCATACTGATGCGCGATCTGTTCTTGTGTGACGATTGTTTTTTGATTGGACATCGGGATTCCCTTTCTGAATCAGCGAAACGCCTGCATTTTTTCGTTGTATACACACATACGATGATATGCAGTGCCTTGTATGGTATATTGCGGTAGATATTGTTCTACGGCACGGGTCAGGTATTCCGGACTCATGTTATTGTTGCCTGCTGCCGTGATTGCTTCCACGATCACCTGATTATCCTGCTTTGTCAAATGCACTTCGGTCAGGAAGTCACGCATGTTGACCAGCTTTTCGCCGCGCTTGGAACGCTTTACGATCTCGATGGTATCACGGGAGAACAGTTCGGAAACATCCTTTACAAAGTCTTCGGGCACACTGCCTGCAAAAGACCAAGTGACACGGTATTTGGACCATGCGATATCACGCAGGGGCATGCCGCCATCGGAGAGCGGATAGATCTCGATCGCGCGCAGTCCCTCAGGAAAAACTGCGTTGAGTGCATCCACTGCGTTGACAGGCACGGACTCACTCAACAGATTGAAGTCCAGCAGTTCCCATTCTCCAGAATATCCGGTCGAGAGCGGAAGTGCGACGGATACATAGGCATGCTGATTAAAGCCCTCAGTAAACCAAAGCGGCATTTCGCAGCGAGCCATAGAACGCTGCATTGCATGCATCAGATCGAGATGAGAGATATATTTGGCACGTCCCTCTTTTGCAAATTTCATACGAGCCTTAAACACAGCATTTGCCTCCTTCCAGCAGACGATTGGAGCCGCAGCCGGAACACTGCTTCATGCAGTCCGCTGTGATGGCAGCTTCACGCGATCGTATCCATTCACGCTTCAGGTGTTCCTTGGTCGTGCCGCATCCGATATGATCCCACGGGAACACTTCATCGAGCGGACGCTGACGGCAGGCATAGAATGTCGGATCGAGTCCGCAGTCTGCGAAGGCTTCCTGCCACTTTTCATAGGAGAAGCATTGATCCCAGCCATCGAACTTACAACCATTCTTCCATGCTGTATAGATGGCTTTGCCCTGACGGCGATCACCGCGCGCGATGACACCCTCCATCACAGAGGTCTGTGCATCGTGCCAGTTGTAGGTGACATTCTTGGTTTTCATGATGACCTTCATATAGGCTTGCTTGCCGCGCAGCATTTCCAGAGAATTCTGTGCATCCCACTGGAATGGGGTCTGCGGTTTGGGCACGAAGCAGGAAGCAGAAGCGGTGATCTTGACGCCGCGCTGCCGGTTATCGGTATTGACGCGCCAGCAATATGCCACTTTTTTGCAGATCTCCGCAATGCCGTCAAGGTCTTCCGAGGTCTCGGTTGGCAGCCCCATCATAAAGTATAGCTTGACATTGTTCCAGCCGCCCTTGAATGCGATCTCACAGGCGTTGAGTACATCGTCCTCGGTAATGTTTTTATTGATGACATCACGCAGACGCTGTGTGCCTGCCTCACATGCAAAGGTCAGACCGCTTTTACGCACCTTCTGTACGCGCTGCATCAGTTCCGAGCTGAAGCTGTCCGCACGCAGGGACGGTAAGGAAAGGCTGATATGGCGCGGCTCACAGTAATCGAGCATACATTCGGTGAGTTCTCCCAGTTCGCCGTAGTCACTGGTCGAAAGAGAGGACAAAGAAATTTCCTCGTAGCCGGAATTTTTGAGTACAGCTTCTGCCTGACGCATCAGAGTTTCCTTGGACTTGCGGCGCAGTGGACGGTAGGTGTGCCCTGCCTGACAGAATCGGCAGCCGCGCGGACAGCCGCGGAACAGCTCGATCATGGCACGGTCAAATACGATATCCGTTGACGGAACGACAAAGTATTCCGGATAGTACATGGTGTCCAAATCCTGCACGATGCGCTTTTGGACAAATGCAGGCGCACCGGATTTCGGGGTATATTCCTTGATGGTCCCATCCTCGTTATAGGAAACCTCATAGAGTGACGGAACATACATGCCCTGGATCTGAGCTGCCTCGATCAGGAATTCCTGCTTGGTCATCCCCTCACGACGTGCGCGCAGATACAGGCTTGTCAGATCGAGCATGATCTCCTCGCCATCTCCGATCATAAACAGGTCGATAAAGTCGCAGAGCGGCTCGGGGTTATAGGCGCACGGACCGCCTGCCACCACGAGATTTTTGAGCGAGGTACGATCCTTTGCGAGTACGGGCACGCCGCCAAGATCGAGCATATTGAGAATATTGGTAAAAGACAACTCATATTGCAGGGTAAATGCAATGATATCAAAGTCAGATAAGGGATCTCCGCTTTCCAAGCCATAGAGCGGAATGGATGCCTGACGCATTTCCGCCTCCATATCGATCCATGGTGCAAAGACGCGCTCACACCAGATATTTTTCTGATCGTTGAGCAGCCCGTACAGGATACGGGAACCAAGGTGAGACATTCCGACTTCATAGACATCTGGGAAGCAGAATGCGAAACGTAAATCAATGTTGTTTTTATCTTTGGTGACAGATCCCCATTCTCCGCCAACATAGCGTGCAGGTTTTTGCACGCGCGGCAGGATCTGTTCCAGAGCAGAATGCAGCATGATAGCCCTCCATTTCGTATACAGAATTTATTATATACTGTTTTTGTTTTTTTTGCAAACAAGAATTGCGGTATCTCATTGTTTTGCGCGGTTTTCACAAACAATCCTGCGTAAAACGACCGTCCAAGTTACGCAGAAAACACAAAAAATCACCGAAGGAGGACTCCCACAGTGACTTTTATTTTTGGAAGATTCAGGCTGGATCGGCAGGCTCCTGTACATGTTCAAAGCCATGCCGCAGGATGGTTTCGATATGCCCATCTGACAAATGATAATAGACCGTCTTCCCCTCCTTGCGGTTGGAGACCAGACGCGCTTCCTTCAAAAAGCGCAGCTGATGGGAGATCGCAGATTGTGTCATGCCCAAAAGCTCGGCGATATCGCAGACGCACAGCTCATGGATCGCCAGCGCGGACAGGATGCGCAGTCGTGTTTTATCAGAGAATGCCTTAAAGAAATCAGATGCGGACAGGGTCACCTGCTCCTCTGGCATACGGCATTGTACGTTTTGCAGGATATTGCAGTGCACACAGTTTTGTTCACAGCATACAAGGGGTTCTTTTTCCATGGATCTTGTCACCTCACACGGTGGATTTTATCAAACTTGGTATTTTTATTATACACCATCCTCGATGATTTTCCAAAATGTTTCTGTATGAAAATTGCAGGAACTGCTCTGCTATAAAATGATTTGCTTCAAAGCAAAGAGGAATGTTTTTGGAACGTCCGTAGGATTTTTCTTTCTGCTAAAAGAATTTGCTTCAAAGCAAAGAGTAACGTGTCGCGGTCTCGCGACGGAGACACAAGGAATAGAACCTTGCGGTTCTTATCCTTGTGAATCCAACACTCCCTTCCATCCGGTGGAGAATGGCAAT
>JAHHRO010000012.1 GCA_020025755.1 Butyricicoccus sp.
AACGAGCCGACCAGTTTGCGAACTGGTCGGACTGTTCCAATGCTGCGGACTCTTGGTGCTGGCATATTGTGCTCGAACGTCCATTGCTGTTTCTTTGGGTGCTGGGCGGCGGTCACGCGAGCGTTCATGGAGGGGATGGTCGGGAGAGTACCGCACTTACCGTGCCGCTTGCTTGAAAAATGTTGTGTGGTACTTTTCTTTTTTCTCGTATGAAAGAACCTGCACTGCACCTATTTGTAAAAAGGCGAAAGAAGCCCTGCCCTGCGGCGGAGGTCGTACATTCACACCCTTGGGGTACTCATGCAGAAAGAATCCGACTGCGGAAATCCCGCCTGTGGCGGAGTTCATACTTTCACACCCTTTCGGCAGCTGAAAGGTTCATCTGATGGAGGGGGAGTGTTGGATTCATAAGGACAAGAACCGCAAGGTTATAGTCCTTATGCCGCTGTCGTCGGCACGACACGTTACTCTTTGCTTTGAAGCAAGACTATTTTGCAGAAATGAAAACCAGACGGACATTCCAAACTCTCTGCAGTTTGTAGAAACAAAACTTGACAGCGCATAGGGTTTCGGGTACTCTAACAATAGAATACTGCGTATATGGAGGAACTTACTTATGCTGGAACTGGGAATTACAGGACATCAGGAATTGACCGTCACAGAGGAGCTGCTCGCGTGCAATGTAGGAAGCGGACTGGTATCCGTGTATGCAACCCCGATGATGATTGCAGGCATTGAGGGGACTGCGGCGGCAAGCGTTGCGCCGTATCTGGAGGAAGGACAGACTACCGTGGGCACACAGCTGAATGTATCACACGTTGCGGCAACACCGGCAGGCATGAAGGTGCAGTTTGATACAAAGCTCATTGAGATCGCGCCCAATGGTAAAATGCTTACTTTTGCGGTTTCCGCGTATGATGAGGCTGGACTCATTGGCGAGGGTACGCATCAGCGCGCAATCGTTGCAAAGGAGCGGTTTGAAGCAAAGGCACAGAGCAAACTGGGATAACCACAGATATAGCGAAAGGCTTACCGATATTGGTAAGCCTTTTTGTATGCATCAAAGCAGGATGAGTGTGACCCCGTTGTTATGGTGCTCAAGATCGGGGTCGTGCCGCAGTTCATCGCAGACGCGCAATGCACGCAGGGTATCCGCGTCGAAGATGGAAAACTGCTCGCCGGGGATAAAGCAGGTGATCTGCCGCGCTTCCTGTGCGCGTACAAGTTCGCGGCGGACAGCAAGGCGCAGTTTGCCGCCCTTGCCGGTAGAGCCATATCCGTGGATGAACTTCATCACACGGATCTGATGACGGCGCGCACCATGGATCTCGCGTGAAATGCGATCAGGGATCTCGCGTACAGCAGGCATATTGAGTTCCAAATTGATAATGCGGTAATTTTTCATGGTTTTGGAGTCCTTCGGGTAAGATAAGTGAATAAGGATGTATGGTCAGCAGGGGTATCCATGCAGGAGTGGGCCGTCATGCGCTCAGGGTGCCATTGCACGCCAAGGATGGGCAGGGTGTCATGCTCCAAGGCTTCGATCGTGCCATCGGGTGCCCACGCAGATGCATGCAGATGGTGTCCCAATCGGTCAACTGCCTGATGGTGATAGCTGTTCGCCTCAAAATCGGTGCCAATAAGCGCGGCGGTCTGGCTGTGGGGGGCAGTCGTGATACGATGCGTCACGGCATTGTGGTTTGGGATATCGGCAAACAGGGTACCGCCGAAAAATACATTCAGCGCCTGTATGCCGCGGCAGATGCCAAGGATAGGTTTGGCGTGTGCACAGAATGCGTCAATGAGAGCAAGTTCTTCGGCATCGCGCATGGAATCGAATTCGGATACGGATGCTTCTGCACAGCCGCCATAGAGCGCAGGGGATAGATCCCCACCGCCGGAAAGGAGCAAACCATCAAAAAATTGGGCAAGGGATTGGGCGTCACCGCCCGTATAGAGTACGCCGGTCAGTCCGATTTGTTCGAGCGATTTCGCGTAGAGAACAGAGGTTTTGCGCTGTGCAGAACGTGTGCCCGATTCGATTGCAGTTGTAATTAGTATAACAGAGTTTTGCATAAGATGCACCTCCAAAGTGGTCAAAAGTTTTATGAGTGGGGGGATGACAAAGTTCGGTAAAGAGGTTGACAGGCAGAAATATAAAACGATATAATGAAAACAATAGGTATATGACGAACATTCTGTGAAAACTGAAAGAGTTCAGGCAGAGAAGGAGAGTAAAACATGGGGTTTGGTATAATGAACCTGGTGCGCTTGGCTGGCGGTCTGGCGTTGTTCATCTATGGTATGACCATAATGGGGAATGGTCTGGAACAGGCAGCCGGAGCAAAGCTTGAAAAGACATTGGAGAAAATGACGGGCAATGTCTTTAAGGCACTGATTATGGGTATGATCGTTACAGCTGTGATTCAGTCATCCTCTGCAACGACCGTTATGGCAGTCGGTTTTGTAAATGCCGGCATCATGACGCTCAAGCAGTCCGTTGGCGTGATCTTGGGTGCGAACATCGGTACTACCATCACCGGACAGATCCTGCGTTTGGATTCCTCTGGTGCGATGGGGGAAAGCTTCATCATGCAGATGCTCAAGCCAAAGAACCTGGCATATATCATGGTACTCATTGGCATTATCCTGATGATGACCAGCAAAAGCAAACGCCGCCGCAATATCGCAGATATCATGGTCGGCTTTGGCATCCTGTTTATCGGCATGGCAACGATGGAGAGCGCAGTTGCGCCGCTCGCGGATCTGCCACAGTTTTCCGAACTGTTTGCAACGATCGCCAATCCTATATTGGGTGTTCTGGTTGGTGCAGGTGTTACCGCGATCATTCAGTCTTCTTCCGCTTCGGTCGGTATCCTGCAGGCTCTGTCTACGACAGGTGCGATCACCTACTCTGCGGCAATCCCGATCATTTTGGGACAGAATATCGGTACCTGTGTCACCGCATTCCTATCCTCGATCGGCGGTACAAAAAATGCACGCCGCACCGCAATGGTACACTTCTATTTTAATATGATCGGCTCGATCGTGTTCCTTGTTGGTGTTTATGCGATCGAATATACCGTTGGATTCGGCTTTTGGGGAGAAGCGATCGATAAGGCAGGCATCGCAAATTTCCATACCTTGTTCAATGTGGTCGTGACCATCCTGTTCCTGCCCTTTACAAAGGTACTGGTATTCCTTGCCGAGCGTACCGTTCCGGCAGGGGACGAGAAGCCCGATCCGCTGGCTAAGCTGGAGCCGCGTCTGCTGGCAACTCCAACGATCGCACTCGATCAGGCACAACGCTGCATTGCAGATATGGGTACCGCAGCACGCACCAACTATGCGCTTGCAGTGAGCCCACTCTTTGACAGCAGCAAGCCGCAGAAGGCAGATCTGTTTTTAGAGCAGGAGAACTTTCTGGATCGCGCAGAAGTCGAGATCGCAAAGTATCTCGTACAGATCCGTTCCGATCTGCCAAGTGGGCTGCGCCGTCAGCACGCAGAGATGCTGCATTCGCTCAGTGACTTTGAGAAGATCGGCGACTATGCACAGAATATCTTTGACTGCGTGACGACCCTGCGTGAGACACATAACGGATTTTCTGAACATGCACAGAAGGAATTGGAGATCATGTGTGATGCTGTCAGTGAATTGCTGGATAAGACGGTAAACGGTTATCTGGAGCGTTCGGCATCTATTGCGCGTCAGGTCGAACCGATCGAGGAAGTTGTCGATATGCTCAAAGCCATTTTGAAGAACCGTCATATTGAACGGCTCAATGAAGGGCTGTGCAGCATCCAGACCGGTCTGCCATTTCTGGAGATCGTACACGATCTGGAGAAGATCGGTGACCATGCGTCTAATATTGCCATCTATACCATTCAGCTGGCAGAAGGAAAGAATGGATTTGACACGCATGATTTCAGTAAGCATGAATACAAGGCTTCTCCGGAGTTCCGTGAGGCTGTTGAGTACTTCCAGAAAAAGTATTTGACTGGACTGGGAAAATTTGAAGCATAAGAAAGAAAGGCTGGAGTCTTATAAAAGGCTCCGGCTTTTTTGCTTTTCAGAAAAGATTTTTATGCGCTTAGGCTGAAAGTGGGGATGACGATGCATGAGGAGAAAAAGGAATCTTCCTTTGAAAAGATCGAATCTCTGATTATGCGGAACGATCTGGTTACAGCGGAAAAACTCATGAAAAAATATGAAGCTTCACTATCTGATCGGCAAAAGGAACAACTGCGAAGAAAGATCCGCAAGCAGCAGAAGGAAAGACAAGGGTGCGCAAGAAAAGCGCAGAAACAGACAAGACCGCATCTGTCTTGGAAGAAAATATGGTGGATACAAAATGCATTGTTTAATTTGTGGATCGCATTGGGGGTTATCTTATATCCGTATGTCAAAACGAATTCCTTTACGCTGATCCCCAGCTGGGGCGGCCCGAATGTGATTATGGAAAGTCTGTTCCTTGTGCAGATATTTCTGATCGTCCTTTTTTGCGGAGGGGGATTTCTGGAAGCACATCAGAGCCGAAAAGATTACAAAGCGGCAATGAACAGAACAAAAAACAGGAAGGATGATCTATTCCACACTTTTTCTGAGGGTGAAAGAGATTATGCTGGGCAAGAGAAGAAATGGCTGATCGCTTTTTTGACGGTTGTACTGTTTTTTATCCTTTATTTTATATATGTGGTCAAATATTTTAGGGGATAGCTGTACGACAGCACGGAAAGAAACGTGTTTTCCGTATCAGCTGTGCGGCCTAGCATACTTTCGGAAGCAAAAAACTGGAGCCTTTTAAAAGACTCCAGTTTTTTGTGCTTATATTCAGGATACTGCGATCATACGGATCTGTCCGCCCTTTTCCAAGGGGGCATCGGCATAGAGTTCAAATGCGTTGAAGTCAGCCTTTGCCTGACGGAGTGTGATGATCTTGTCATTTTTCTTGTTCCAAACCGGAATATTGTCTGCAATGCGCCATACTGCGCCATTGTACTTGACGCTGCTGTAGCCGTCGAACTCGGTCAGCGTGACTGCACCCACACGGATCGGCTTTTTGGAGGTCAGCTTGAGCTCACCGACGTTGGTCAGTGCTGCACGGGGCAGACCAAGCGGAGTCGGCTTTCCAGTCAGACCTTCGACCTGTTCGTCTACATCGATCTTGAAGGTCTTTACTTCGCCGTCGATGAGGGTCGTGATCTGTACCTTGTAATCATAGACAGGGATCTCCAGAATATCATCTTTATCCTTATTTCCACCGTCCTGATTGTCACCGCCCTGATCGCTTCCGTCTGGCTTTGTTGTATCGTCCTTGCCGCCGCGGGTCTCCGTGTGTTTCTCAGAAACACCTTCGACAAGACCCCATACCCAGCTTTCGCCAGTCGCGTCATTGAGCACCAATGCGATGACCGTACCCGATGGATCGGTGATGACACTTTCGATCTTGCTGCCCGAAATCACATCGGTGCCGATCTCCTCCGGCTTCAGCTGATAGAGTGGACCGCCCTTGTCGGTGCGTTCAAAGACCTGTACATCAGGGGCAACCGGCTTGCTGCCCAGCACACCACGCGACACGATCCAGTCACCCGGATTGGTTGCAGGACGGGTATTTTCCAGTACGCGGAAGAAGCCGTGCTGATCCTGATTCAGATTGATCATTTGTCCGGAAGCAAGATTTGGAACAGGCTTTTCCAGCGGTCCCTTGATGGTCAGACCATTAAAGAGCTGAACGGTGATTTCATTCTCTGTGGAGGCTGTAATGATACCACGCATGGAGGAAGCAAGTTCCTTGCCCGGAACAGCGGCGCGTACATTGTTGTTGCTGTCCAGCAGCAGGGTGATCTGCTCGCCAAGCTGTGCCTTGTCAAAGGTAGGTGCTGCCTTTTCGGAGACTGGGAATTCTGTGCCGAGTACCTTGATCTTATCTGGGAAACGGAAGGATGGGGAAGCTTCCTCATAGAGACCGGTGATACGGGAATTCGAGACAAATGCAGTCTGCGAGGTGGGATTCAGGGTGACAACATCGTACTTTTTAAGGTCGCCGCGCTCGATGGTCACGCCGTTGCGCTCGATGCGGTAGCCCTTTGGAATCGAGATATTATCCATACCCCATACATAGCTGTCGCCGCTGGAAAGCACGGTGTCGATCGAGATGAGCTCGATGTTGTGTTCCTTATCATAGTATAGGCTGACCTGATCGTTTGCATGGATATCGTACCATGCCTCAATGTAGTCGCGCAGTTCACCGCCAACCACGACAGGAACCTTGCGTCCCACGGAAATAGAAGTGCCTTCTGTGGTAACAAGCTGCTGACGCTCGGCGCGAGTGATCTTGTGGGTCTCACGCTGGCTGACTTCGGGCAGGAAAGAGCGCACCTTATTGGTTGCCGTCTTATCAAACAGCACGATGCCGCGCGAGCCGATGAGCGCATTGTCCAAAGGATTGGCACTGGGGCGCGTTACGATCTCGCCATTCTCATAGAAACGGATCTGACCGGCACTCATAGAGGGATCGGTTTCCGGTGTTGCCAGCAGGATGGAGTTCTCCACCGGTGCGGAGCCGGAGAGCGCAGTATACAGCTTTTCGCCGCCTTTGGTTGGGGTGCGGAGGGTGTTGCGCAGCATCACTGCGGCATCTGCACGGGTGATCGGATCGTTTTCGCCGTGCTTCTGTGTGCCATCCGTGATATGCAGGGACTGTGCCTTGGTCACATAGTCTGAGGGCCAGATGGGGCCGACATCGGCGGTGGTGTAATCGAGCATACGCAGGAGCATGGTACATGCTTCGCCGTAGGTAACGGGCTTTTCCGGTGTAAAGGTGCCGTCCGGATTGCCGCGGATGATCTGCTTCTTGGCAAGCTCGGGGGATTTGGACATGGCAGCAATATAGCCGGACGCCCAGTGGGTGTAGAGTACATCAGGGAACAGGGTGTAGCTCTGGTAAGCCGTTGCATCGGCAAGCCCCAGAGAGGTCGCTGCAAGCTTGGTGAACTCGGCACGGGTCAGGCTGCGGTTTGGCTCGAAGTTGCCGGAGCCGTCACCCTGCATGATCGCAAGCGCGTCCAGCGAGGCGGCCGCTTGTGCAAGGTCTGTATTTTGGATATCGTTGAATGCTGCACTGGCTGAGCCTGCGAGCAAGGCAAGCGACAGCGACAGGCAGGTAAAGGAACGATTCTTCATGCGTATCTTCTCCTTTGTTATCATTGTGTGCGGAGGGCATCGACCGGCTGGAGCTTGGATGCCTTGTTTGCCGGATACAGTCCGAAAATGATGCCAAGCAGTGCCGAGAACAGGAACGCGCCCAGAACGAGCGGTACTGAGGGCAGGACGGTGAACTGCTCTACGTCCGGCATCCAGCCTGAGCTGCCGTGCATCTGCTGTGCAAGCAGCATATTGCCGATCGTGGCAGAGCCAAAGCAGCCAAGTATGATGCCAATGAGACCACCGCAGCAGGAAACGGCTGCCGACTCGATCAGGAACTGTCCGATGATATCGCGTCTGCGTGCGCCGATGGCCATACGGATACCGATTTCACGAGTACGCTCCGTGACAGACACGAGCATGATATTCATGATGCCGATGCCGCCGACCAGCAGGGAGATCGCCGCAACACCGCCGCCGAGCAGTGCCAACTGATTGCTGGAGGCCTCCATCTGTTCTTGGAACTGTGCATTGGAGTCGCAGCGGAAATAACCATCCTCACCTTTGCGTGGTTCCATCAGTTGATTGATCGCATCAACCAGAGGGTCGATATCTTCTTTGGTCTTTGCCTGAACAAAGTAGTCATGGTCATCAAAGGGAGTGACTTCCATCATGGTGGGCTGCACGGTATAGGGCAGAACGATCATCTGGTCATCGGAATTGAGCTTGCCGCCAAACTTGGGCTTATATGCGCCGATGATCTCGAAGCTCTTGCCGCCGATGTAGATCTTTTGCCCGATCGGGCTCATTGCACCAAAAAAGTAGCGGCGGAGTGCATCACCGATCACACAGACGCGAGAAGAATATTTGATATCCAGCGGAGAGATATCGCGTCCAAAGGCGAGCGTCTGATTGGTGACCATGCTGTAATCCTCGTTGCCAAAATAAATATTGGTACGGTATTTGTCGTCGCTCAGCAGCTTGCCGCGGTACTGCACCCCCTTAGACTGCCAGTCATAATAGCGGCTCTGCGGCGACCAGCCCTTGATCCGGTCGCTCAAGTCCTTGTCAAGTGCCTTTTCCAGAGCGACCCAGTCCGCGCTTTTGAGGTTCCATCCGGAAATGCTGATCTGGTTGGTTCCCATTGCTTCGTATTGCAGACGGGACAATGTCGCCATACCCTGAATGGACGCGACCAGTGCAATGACCGAACCGACACCGATGATGATGCCCAGCATGGTCAGGAAGGAGCGGACCTTATTGTTTGCAATGGACTTGAATGCCATGCGGATGGTTTGCAGCCAGTTCATTGTTCGTTCAGTCCTCCTTGTCCGAGCGCGTCGGAAACGATGTGACCATCCTGAATGGTCACGATGCGTTCTGCCATCTGCGCCAAATGATTGTCATGGGTAATGAGGATAATGGAAGTGCCCTCACGGTTGAGCGCGGAAAGCTGTTCCATGATCTCGCGTCCGGAGGCGGAGTCCAAGTTGCCCGTCGGTTCATCCGCCATGATGATGGGCGGCTTTGCCGCAACTGCGCGTGCGATCGCAACACGCTGCTGCTGACCGCCCGACATTTCGGAGGGGCGGTGGTTGAGACGGTGGCCAAGTCCGACCTGCTCCAGCGCGGCAATGGACAGTGCGTGACGCTCGGCACGCGGCATCCCACGATAGATGAGCGGCAGCTCTACATTTTCGATCGCGGTCAGGGTGGGGATCAGGTTGAAGCCCTGAAAGATAAAGCCGATCTCGCGGTTGCGGATGCCGGACAGGGTGGACGGCTTCATATCGCTGACCGCCTGACCGCCCAGACGGTAGATTCCGTATGTAGGGATATCCAGACAGCCCAAAATGTTCATCAGGGTGGATTTACCCGAACCGGACTGCCCAAGGATGCAAAGAAATTGACCCCACGGAACGGAAAGGGAGATATCATCGAGGGCACGGACTTCATTTTCCTTGCCCTCATGGTAGATCTTGCTGAGGTGCTGGACATCGATCAGAAGCGATGCATCGCCGGCTGTGGGGGCAGCCGGTTCTTTTCTGTGGAAGAACATACGATCGTCCTCCCTTAACCAACACCAACAACAGTGCCGCCCATGCCGCTTTCTTCGTCCATGTTATAGAGATCCTGTGGACCTGCCAGAAGAACGGTCGTGCCTTCCTCGATGCCCGAGGTGACTTCGGTGTTTTCAGAGTCTGCAAGACCGATTTCGATCGGAACGAGTACGAAGCCTTCGGGCACATCAGCACCCTCTGGCAGCGGCAATGCATTTTCAAAGGTCTGTCCCTCGGCAGGCTTTACAAAGACAGCGACACCGTCTGCCGTGTTGACGACAGCAGAGGAGGGGACCGTGATACAGTCTTCTGCCTGTGCGGTCACGATGCGATAGTTTACGGAGAAGTCAGGGCGCAGGGTCTGCCCCTCGACCGGCTCTACGGAGATGACCGCTGGGAAGATCGGCATGGAGCCCTGCTGGTTGTTCTCGCCCTTGTTTGCCTCCAGTGCAACGGATTGTACCGTGCCTTGGAAGGTCATGGACTCCGAACCGAGATCCATTGTGATGGTTGCGGACTGTCCGACCTGTACATGAGAGACATCGCTCATGGAAATGTTTGCATTGATGATGATGTTATCGGTATCAGCAACCACGCAGGGAACGGTCGTACCTGTGAGGTCTTCGCCCTCCATTGCGTTCATAGACATGACAACGCCGTCGATCGGGGAAGTAACCGTACACTGCTTGATGCGCTCGGTCAGGTCGTTAACGGTCTGCTGGCGGCTCTTGATAAGCTGCTGTGCGGAGCTCAGTGCATTGGTTGCCTCGTCGCTGCTCAGGCGCAGGATGGTTTGTCCGGCAGAAAATTTCTGGTAGCTTGGTGCACATGCCGCCTGCGCTTTGCCAGCCGCCTTGGTGGTCAGCTGCATTTCGCGGCCGTAAGCCAATGTACCCGAGCCGGTAGGAGCAATGTTGAGCCCGTCTGCCGTAACGGTCGCAGTAGCTGCCATACCAGCCTTGAGTGTGCCGGGGTTGATAAAGGATACCGTCGCGCGGAACAGGCGGCTGCCTTCATCGGAGATCTTCTCGATGTGTTCGATCTTTTCCACCTTACCGGTAACGGTTCCCATGGTCTGGGGGATGGAGATTGCAGCCACAGCACCGACTTTGAGTTTATCAATGTAAGCATAGCTGTAATAGAGTTCCAGACGCATGTTGGTGTCATCGACAAGGGTGCCGAGGACAGTTCCGGCAGAGACCTCCTCACCAGCTGGGATCTTGACCTCGCTTGTGTTGGAGGGGACGACCTTGCTTTCGCCCTCGCTTGGCGCAGCAGACGGCGCATCCGAACTGCCTGTGACCTCTCCGGGAGGAAGCAGACGGCCGGTAAACGGCGCGGTGACCGTGAGGTTTGCAAGGGTCTTGTTTGCTTCGGTCACACCCTTTTGCGCTTCGTTCAGCGCGGTCTGTGCTTCTTCAAGTTCTTTTCGGGTATCAGTCGGGTCGATGGTCATGAGCACCTGACCAGCCTTTACGGTGTCACCGGTGGTGACATTGACCTTGAGCACCTTACCCTTGATATCCTTGCCCAGCTCAGCGCGGGTCTTGGCAGCGGTTTGACCATCACCTTCGACGTATGTTTCCAGAAAACCACGCTGTGCCACAGCGGTTTTGACGGTGTTGGTGTTGGAGGTGTCCTTGGATTTCTTGACCAGATAGAAGCCGCCTGCCAGCAGTGCGCCGATCACGACGATCCACAGGAGTGTCTTTACAGACCTTGGCAGATGTTTTTTGGGCTTGTTCATGGTATCCGCATAACGGTTGCGCACGAGATTGGGGGTTTCTTCCTTCTCCCCAGACTCCTGTGCAGGGAGTGTATGTTCGGTATCGACAGGTTCTGGAGTTTGCTCCAGTGGTGTCTTATCCAGTGTTGGCATAGGTTGTTCTCCTCTCGCTGTTTTCCTCTGGTTGAACGTGGCACGATCAACTGTATGAGTGAGTATAATACAGTCACAGTATACGAGCCGAGCGTGCACTTGTCAAGTTTGGTAACTATATTGTAATGATCTTTTTTGAAAATATAAGGTTACAGAAATCATAAAAACTTTTTATAATGACAGCATAGAAGGGAATAAAATCTGGATACATCATTGAAATATGAACAAAAAAATACAAAAGCTGGGAAAAACCCAGCTTTTGATGAAAAATAATTTGTAGATTAAAAGGTACATAGCTGTTCATACAGTGCTTCATATTTTTTTGCAGAGGTGCTCCAAGAGAAGTCCTGCTGCATGCCGCGTTTGACGATCGAATTCCATGCCTTACGGTTTTCGTAGTAGGTCTGCTCGGCATAATAGATCGTAGAGAGCATTTCATCTGCATTGTAGTTGCAGAACGAGAATCCTGTACCCAGATTCTCAAATTCATTATACGGCTCTACGGTATCACGCAGACCGCCAGTCTCGCGCACGATCGGTACGGTGCCGTAGCGCAGGGAAATCAGCTGGGTCAGACCGCATGGCTCAAACAGGGAGGGCATGAGCAGGGCATCTGCACCGGCATAGACCTTGTGCGCAAAGTGCTCATTGAATGCGATGTAGGCACGCACGCGGTCGGGGGCAACCTCCTGCATGTGGCGGAACAGTCCCTCATAGCGTGCATCGCCTGTACCCACAACGACCAGCTGAATATTGGATTCCACCAGTCGTCCGATGATCCAGTTGACCAGATCGAGGCCCTTTTGGTCGGTCAGACGGGTGACCATTGCAATCAGCATGGTATCAGGGTCTTCGGGCAGACCCAGTTCCTTTTGCAGGGCGCGTTTGTTGGCTGCTTTGCCCTTGAGGTAGTTCTGGGTGGTATAGTGGGTATCAATATCGGGGTCGGATGCAGGATTGTAAATATCGTAGTCGATGCCATTGACGATGCCGCAGAGGGTATCATGCTTGGCACGGAGCAGTCCGTCCAGACCCTCGCCATAAAATTCACATTGGATCTCCCCTGCATAGGTCTGCGATACCGTTGTGATGCGGTCGGCATAGACGAGGCCGCCCTTGAGCATATTGGCATCGCCCTTATATTCCATGCGGTCGGGCGTAAAGACCCAATCAGGAAGTCCGGTATAGAGCTTCATGGTTGGGATATCCCAAACGCCTTGGAAGCGCAGGTTGTGAATGGTCATGACAGTACGGATATTATGATAGAACGGGTTATCTTTAAAGAGGGTGTGCAGGAAAACAGGAACGATGCCTGTCTGCCAGTCGTTGCAGTGGATAACATCCGGATGGAAGCCAATGGTGGGAAGCACAGAAAGAACAGCCTTGGAGAAGAAACAGAATTTTTCAACATCCCAGTGAATATCTCCATACGGCTTATTCCCGCCGAAGTAATACTGGTTATCGATGAAGTAATAGGTCACGCCATCCTTTTTATATTGCAGGATGCCGACATAGACCGAGCCGAGACCGCCTAGATCCATATAGAAGTGGGAGACATACTCAAATTCATTGCGATATCCTTCAGCGATCGCCATGTAATTCGGGATGATGACACGCACATCGAATTCTTCGGGGTCAAGTGCCTTGGGAAGTGCGCCGACAACATCGGCGAGACCACCGGTTTTGATGAATGGAACACATTCAGATGCGACAAACAAGATGTTTTTCATAAGAGAAACCCTCCGTTAGACTTCCAAAGCGAGCGGATACCCTATTGTATATTTGTATGGGTGCCGTATGGTTTGATGATTCCTTATTCATATTATAGCAATCCTGCTTGTTAAATTCAAGACAAAATGCCAAAAAATATAGGTATCGTAATTGGGTTTGTGGGTGAAAATTTATAAAAATGATAGAGGATCGATTGATTGGATGGCAACAGAGGGAGGCACCTGTCCGGAAACGGAGAGCATGACCGAAGCACCCGTGGGCAGGCGCACCTGTGAGAGTGCATGCCAAACGCCAGATACCGGATGCATCAGGTGCGGCGTGGGAGAAAGGGAAACCGACACCGCTTTCAGGCTGCCGGAAAGTCCGCATCCGATCTCTTTCAGCACGGCTTCCTTTGCCATCCACAGATCGAAAAAAGCGGCTGGATCTTGTGACAGCAGATGCTGTTCTTCTGCGGAAAACCACCGTGCGGCAATGCCCGAACGAATGGGGCGCGGCAGCTCGATATCCACCCCGACAGGAACGGGACTGGTTGCGCAGACCACGATATCTCCACTGTGAGACAGTGAAAAATGAAAATCGGGCAGACTTGCAAGATAGGGCTTTCCGTTTGCATCCGACTTGCGGCTGAGGGGAAGCCGGACTTGTGGAAAATGGGTGCGTACAATTTCGGCAAGCATAAGATCCCCCGTGAGAGAACACGCCTGCGCATGGGGATGGCGGATGTTGGACAGTGCTCTGTGCCGTTCGGGGCAAATCAGGTGTGCAAACTGGTTGGGATCACACGGGGAGATGACGCTGGTGTGGTAGAGGGTGACAGCGATCGGATTCATGCCAGCACCTCGGGGAGCGGCCAGCGCACGGTGAATTCCGTATGATCGGGTTCAGAGGTGACAGCGATCTCTGCGCCGTGGATCTCACAGATATGCTTTACAATGGACAGCCCCAAACCGGTTCCGGGGATCTCCTGCGAGCGGGAGGCGTCGGCGCGATAAAAACGTTCAAAAATATGCGCCTGTGCATCAGGGGGGATCGCGGGACCGGTGTTGCATACGCGAAGCAGGATACAGGAGGTTTTTTGCTCGATGGAGCAGACTACTGTGCCCTGTGCGCGGTTATATTTGATCGCATTGTCGCACAGGTTGGAGAGCACCTCATCGACCATGAGCGGAACGCCGGAGATCATACAGGATGCACCGCGAACAGACAGGGTAACGGTATGCTGTGCAGCGCGGTCATGCAGGCGTTCGCAGACCGAGCAGGCAAGTGCATAGAGGTCGATGGATTCAAAGTTCAGTGTGCTGCGTCCCTCGTCCAGTCGGGACAGCTTCATGATGTCATCGACAAGGTTCAAAAGACGCGCAGCTTCGTTATGAATGCGTGCAGCAAAATTGGGGATATCCTCGGGCTTGGCAAGACCGTAACGGATCATTTCGGCATAACCAAGCACAGAAGTGAGAGGGGTTTTGAGTTCGTGGGTGACATTGGCAGTAAACATACGGCGTGACTGTTCTGCGGCATATTGTGCCGAACTGTCCAGTACGAGCATGACTACGCCGCGCACCTCGTCATCCACGCGCACCGGACTGAAGGACAGACGCAGATGCCTGTCGGCACGCTCCAGCATAGACACGCTGGCCTCTCCGGAAAGTGCTTTCTTTGCATTGCTCATGATGGTTTCATCGCGCTCGAATGCATCAAGCGGAACACCTGCGGCGGCTGGAGCATCCAAAAGACGGCGCGCGGAACGGTTGCAGGTGAGTGCAGTCAGGTGTTCATCCAGCAGCAGCAAACCTTCATCCATTCCAGCGGTGATGGCATCAAATTCTACCTGCTTCCGGCGCAAGGCTGCCATTTGCAGGATGATTTGTCGGTTTTGCTCATTCAAACGGTGGACGAGAGGGGACAACTCCTCGTAAACATCGGTCGAAAGGGGGTCGGTTGGATCGATGGAGTTGATAGGGCGTACCAACTGTTCGGTGAGTCGGGAGGAGACCGCGGCGGAGAGCAGGAAGATCAGGAGGATCACGAGTCCCATCGCAGGCAGGGTGTCCAGAACGGAGCGCGTCAGCAGATCGGTGGTGTTGGATACGCGCAGGACATCGCCATCGGGCAGGCGCAATGCCACATAACAGGTCAGCGTATCGAGCGTAGATGAAACGCGCACCTCTTTGCCGCTGCCGTATTGCAGCGCGGCATGCACTTCGGGTCGGTCGGCATGGTTCCCCATCTGGGTAATATCTGCATTCGAGTCATAGCGTACCGAGCCATCGGGCGCAATGAGGGTCAGACGAGAACGGTCAGAGTTGCCGATGGCGTGCAGGGCTTCGGTCGGGTTTTCCGCATGCAGATAGCCTGCCTGTGCGATCGCCGCCTGCCGCACGGTTTGTGCAAACAGCTCGCGCAAGCCGTCCTGCCAGTGGAGAAGGAACATAGCACTGCTTGTGAGCAGGGTGGCAAGCATGGCAAGGGCGAGCATACGATGGCAGATCCGTTTTTTCATTTCGCATCTGCCTCGATCTTATATCCAACACCGCGCACGGTCTGGATCTGCGCGCTGGCTGTGCCCAGCTTCTGCCGCAGGGTCTTGATGTGCATATCGACCGTGCGGCTCTCGCCCTCAAAGCCAAAGCCCCAGACGGCTTCCATGATTTTTTCGCGCGTCAGTACAATATTCACATTTTCCATTAGATAGTGCAGCAGGTCGAATTCTTTCAGTGTCAGTACAATGGGCTGACCGTTGGCTTCGACAGTGTGCCGTGCAGTGTCCAGCGTGATCTCACCGAGGGTCATAGTGCTTGCGGAGGGGACAGGGGCTGCACGGCGCAGGACGGCTTTGATACGGGAAATCAGTTCCATCACACCGAATGGCTTGCACAGATAGTCGTCCGCGCCGTCATCCAAGCCGCGCACCTTGTCATATTCGGCGGTCTTTGCGGTGAGGAGGATAACAGGCAGGGTGGCAGTACGCGGTGTTTCGCGCAGGGTGTGCAGAATGGAGAGTCCGTCGGTCTCAGGAAGCATAATATCGAGCAGGACAAGATCGGGACAGGCACTTTCCAAACGCGCAAAAAAGGGAGCCGCGCTGTCAAAGCCCTCTGCCTCAAAGCCAGAGGCACGCAGGGCATAGAGCACAAGCTCCCGAATATTCATATCATCTTCGACACAATAGATCGTAGGCATACAGCATCTCTCTTTCTGATAGATTATGAGGGGTCTCATATTAGGTGCTGTTCGAAAAATTGAAGATTTGCCTTTTTGTACAGGGAACGGCAGTAATGCATTAAAAATACGGGAGATCCATCGAGGATTCTTGCGTTTTTGCCTTGCGGCTGCTCGCGCCCTGCGAAAAATCCGTCAATTTCTCCATTTTCAAACAAGCCCTAGAATCAGTATAACTTTTTTTGGGGCGTTCGGCAAGCAGATTACAGTTTTAGATATTTTATTATACAGGCATGGTGTAAAGCTATAAATCGTGACTTTGTAAAAAAGAGGTAAAAGAGGCTGTCGAAAAACTTCGACAGCCTTTCTAGGGGGATCCAATCCCCCTAGATACAGAACCGGTTCCAGTAGAAACCGGCTCTGATACCCCCGATTTCGCGCCCGATGGCGCGGGTCGAGGGCAAAATCCAAGGCGCATGTCCTTGGATTTTGAAAATTTTAAGTCGCTTCGCTCCAGACAAAACTGGTCGAAAGACTTTTTTGACACTCTGAAACGGCGTTTTCCAATAAAACACCGTTTTTATCGCGTGACGAGCGATTTTGCAGCAGGGTATCCAAACAAAAAGTTTAAAATACAAAAATCTTGGTGGTACATGAAATAGGTATAAAAGGTCAGGGTGATGGAGAATCTTATGGAAAATAAATAAAATAATTTGCCGATACATGGAAATAAGGGGCGAAATGACAAAAATATTTTAGTAAAAATGCATAGTAAACAGAGGGCAATTTCGTTGGAAATGTTGATTTACAAGCACACCATATATTTGTAATATATAAATACATGGACACATGGACGAATTCAAATCAGACAGGAAAAAACTGATAGGAGGAGTTGTGGAATGCGTACACAACGTAATATCCGATGGCGAGGGCAGATGCCGCGCCAACTGACGGCACTGTTACTTACAACAACGATGAATATGGGGGCTGTACCGATGGCTTTTGCGGCTGAAGCAAGACGAGATGTGCCAAATAGCAATACACAGGTTTCTTCTCCTGTGGAGACTGTATATCTCAATACATATAAGGAAACCGAGCGCGCGATTGATTTCAATGATCATTGGCGTTTTTACTTGGGGGATATTTCCGGTGCGCATGCCGCTGCATTCAATGATGCTGCATGGAAGGACGTAAACCTGCCGCATGATTACAGCATAGAGCAGGCATACACCAGCGCAGGGGAAGCGGAGAGCGGATACCTGTCGGGCGGCATCGGATGGTATCGCAAAACCTTTACCATTGATCCTTCATGGAAAGAAAACAAACGTCTTTCCATCCATTTTGATGGTGTATATATGAATGCGGAGGTGTATCTCAACGGTAAAAAGCTGGGTGCACATCCGTATGGCTATACTGCGTTTTCCTTTGAACTGCCTTCTGATCTTCTGACAACAGGCGAGAACGTGCTTGCTGTCAAGGTCAATAATAAGATTCCGTCCAGCCGTTGGTATTCAGGCAGCGGTATCTATCGGAATGTAACGCTCAATGTAACCGATCCGGTGCACGTTGCGCCCAATGGTGTCACTGTAACTACACCAGATATTGCGCAGAATAAGGGAACCGTCAAGATCCAAACCGAGATCGCAAACGACAGCACAGCGGCAGCTGAGGGCATCACTGTGGAAAGCAGTGTGCGCAAGGGCAGCCGTGTGGTGGCAAAGACAAGCACACCGGTGGAAGCACTCAAGGCGGATGGACGCATTATGGTGGAAAGTCAGTTGGACGTTGCAAACCCTGCGTTGTGGAATGTATGGGATCAGGGTGACCCAAACCTGTATGTATTGCATACCGAACTCAAAAAGGGAGATCAGGTGATTGACACCTATGATACCGAATTTGGTTTCCGCTATTTTAACTTTGATGTTGCATCTGGCTTCTCGCTCAATGGCAAGCCCATGAAGCTGCGCGGCGTATGCATGCATCATGATCAGGGTGCGCTGGGAAGCGAAGCATGGCACCGTGCAATCGAGCGTCAGGTGCAGACATTGAAAGAAATGGGCTGCAACGCGATCCGCGTGACCCACAATCCGGCGGCAGAGAGCCTGATCGAAATTTGCAATGCACAGGGTATGCTGGTGATCGATGAGGCATTCGATACTTGGACCAATCCGAAAAATGGCAATACCAACGACTATTCGGGGTATTTCAATCAGACGATCGGTGCGGAAAACGCCATTGAAGGCGGCAAGCCGGATATGACGTGGGCGGAATATGATACCAAGGCAATGGTTGCCCGCGGCAAGAATGCACCATCTGTTATCATGTGGTCGCTGGGCAATGAAATTTTTGAGGGTCTCGATGGCAGTGCGAAAACATCTGATTATCCGAAGCATGCACAGAACCTCATTCGCTGGGTCAAGGAAGTAGATACCTCTCGTCCGGTGACCATTGGCGATAACAGAAGAAGCACGGGTGATGATGTGCCCGGTCAGGTGATGGAGGTCATCAACAAAGAAGGCGGCATTGTTGGCTTCAACTATGCACAGGAAGAACAGATTGCAGCCGGCCATGAAAAGGGCTGGAAAATGTATGGTTCGGAGACGGCTTCTGCGGTCAACAGCCGTGGGGTATATGAATATAAGGGGCCTGACAAGAACGAAAAGGGTGAATTCAATGGCGTGAGCCAGACGGACAACCAGATGCTGACGGCGTATGACAAGAGCCGCGTGGGCTGGGGTGCTGTGGCAAGCGATGCATGGTGGCGTACCATTCGTTATGACTACAATGCAGGCGAATTTATCTGGACGGGCTTCGACTATCTGGGCGAGCCGACTCCATGGAATGGCACTTCTCCCGGCTCTGCAACAGACAACTTTGAGGTTGCGCCCAAGTCCTCTTACTTTGGCATCATTGATACGACAGGTTTCCCGAAGGATTCCTATTATCTGTATCAGAGTCTGTGGAACGATCAGGTGAATACCCTGCATGTCCTGCCGACTTGGAATGCATCCGATGTGCACAAGGATGAGAATGGCAAGGTCGAGGTTGCAGTTTACAGCGATGCACCAGTGATCAAGCTGTATCTGAATGACCATGAGATTGGTACTGCCAAGGCAGAGATCAAGGAGAGTGACACCAAAAAGTATCAGTATCAGATTTATGTGGCAGGTACGATGACGGAGGGTGACAATACATTTGTGGAGCAGAAGGGATATGAGAGCCTGTATGCGACCTTCCAGATACCCTATGAAGCAGGCAAGCTGACAGCAAAGGCATTTGAGGCAGACGGTAAGACCGAGATCAAAAAGACGACCGGACGCAGCGTGGTTGAGACAACAGGCGAAGCAAAGAAGCTGGCAGTGTCAGCAGATCGTCCGCAGATCACGGCAGACGGAAGGGATCTCAGCTATATCACGATTGATGTACAGGATGCAAATGGCAAGTTTGTCAACGGCGCCGAGCCAACAATTTCGCTGAGCATCGAGGGAGACGGAAAGATTTTAGGCGTAGACAATGGCAAGCAGGCCGATCATACGCCGTATACCAATACCACACGCAATGCGGCACGCGGCAAGCTGCTGGCAATCGTACAGTCTACCAATAAATCGGGCGCATTCAAGCTGACTGCGAAGGCAGATGGCTTGGAGACCGGCTCTGTGACGGTCAAAACGGAAGCGGACAAGAGCGCGCAGAATGTTGTGGACAGCGCAGAATACTCTAAAAATTATTATGTCAAGGTCGGCAATCAGCCAGAACTTCCGAAGCAGATCAAGATAACGCTGGGTGGCGATAAGCCCGAAAGCAAGAGCGTTGTATGGGATACAGAGGGATTGGATACCGGCAAGGCAGGAACCACGCGGGTAAAGGGAACGGTTCAGGTTGGTCAGGATCAGGCGCTTGAGGTATCGGTCAATGTGACAATGGTAGATCAGATTGCAGCCCTTCAGAACTATTCCACCGCTGTGGCAGTTGGGGCAGCAACGGCAAATCTGCCTGAGACCCTGCCAGCGATCCTTGCAAATGGAGAACGTTCCGGTGCTTCGTTCCCTGTGACGTGGGATCAGAGCAAGTTGGATCTCCAGACCCCCAATACCTATGTTGTGACAGGTACTGCACAGGTGTTTGGCATGGAAATGCATCCAACTGCAACGGTGCGTGTCTCCAAGGGTAAGGTTGAGCCGAGCGGTAATGTGGCACCCAAGGCAGCTGAGCTCCTGCTCGGAAATCGGTCCCAGACAAATGAACTGAGCGCAGTGCGCGACGGGAAGAAGTCGGCGGAGGAAGCTGCTTGGGAAGGTCAGGGCGAGATAAAGTTCCGCTATGACACTGCCCAGAATATGGCACAGGTAAAGCTATATCTGAAGGGTTCCGCACCAGCGGCAGAGTCCATCCATGTAGAATGGTCAGCAGACGGTAAGACCTGGAAGGGACTCAATGAAACTGTGAAGGAAGAACACAAGGATGGACTGACCATTCGCACTTATTCCTTTGATTTGGTTTCCGCGGTTTGGATGAAGGTGAAATTCGACGAGAAGGTACAGGTCACAGAGACCGAGTTGATCACAGGCACACCGCGCTTTGAGTTTGGTGCGAGTGAAAAGCTGGAATCCTTGCAGGTTGGAAGCCAGACAGCGGATGCGCATGCATTGGAAAGCAGAAAATTCACAGTATCGCAGTCAGGCGTGACCGAAAAGGATGTGAGGGCAGTCGGTAAGGACAATGCGAGTGTGACCATCCTGCCTGCACAGGATCAGGCGATTCGGATTTTCACCGAGTCAGAGGATCATACCAAGCAGGGCGTATACACCATTATGCTCGGTGAAAATAAAGCATAAGCATAAAATGCTGCAAAAAAAATAGGTTTAGAAACAACAGAGTGCTGTCAACTGAAATATGACAGGTTCTGCGATGTAATATGCACAAAAAAGCAGAGGAAATTTCAGTAAAAAATGCAACTTTACTAAAATTATGTCTGGGTGTATAGTTGTAGAGTAAACCTGAGAAACAAGAGTCTTTTCCTTAAGGTTAAGGCTCTTGTTCCGTTTCACAATGAAAATGAGAAAAGAAAAAATCGAGGAAGGGGCAAACCAAATATGCAGAACAGAGCAAAAAGATGGCTTGCAGGTACACTATCCGGAACCTTGCTGCTCGGATGTATGCCGAGCGCGTTTGCGGCAACCGAGCCGGTGCTTACCAATGAGGCAGCGGCATCCTATGCGGCGGCAAATGCAGAATTGCCTTACCGCAATGTTTTGAGCAGTAAGACAAACCAGAAGAAGCTGAACGCGCAGCAGACCTATGACAGTGTGCTGGAACTGTATGAGTCTTACTTTCAGGACAGTGTGCGCTTCACCGAGGATGGATCACAGGCCAAGGTGACAGGGGAAGAATGGTTCAATGATATTGAAACCGTCGGCATCAACCGGGAACGCGCTAAGACACAGTTCATCCCGTATGATGATGCAGAGAAGGCATTTGCAGCGGAAAAGAGCGTGCTGGACAAGGTCGGCGCAGAGTCCTCTGCATATTATAAGAAACTTTCCGATACAGAGTGGGATTTTGCACTGGTAGACAATCCGGAAGAAGCAAAGAAAAAGGACAAGGAATGGCTGTCCAAGGATTATTCCGGCAAGGATTTCCAGAAAGAATATGTGCCGGCATCGTGGCAGACCTACCGCAATGCAGATGGCACATTTAAGTATGATGAGCCAATGTATACAAACCATGGCTTCCCATGGCAGAAGAACATTCAGGAGGAAGATTATAAGACTCCGCAGGCACCAACCAAGAAAAATCCGGTGGGTTATTATCGCACTACCTTTACCTTGGATGACGGCTGGAAAGACCGTGAAACCTTTATCTCTCTGCAAAGTGTAGAATCTGCATATTATCTGTATGTCAATGGAAAGCCGGTCGGCTACTCAACGGACAGTTTTACAGCGCATGATTTCAACATCACACCATATTTGCAGGACGGAGAGAACACCATCGCGATCAAGGTGTTCCGCTGGTCGATTGGCAGCTGGTTGGAAAATCAGGACTTCATCCGTCAGAGCGGTATCTATCGCGATGTCTATCTGTACTCCAAGGGTGAGGCAGAGGTGCGCGATTACTTTGTAAAAACCGACTTTACGAACAAGCAGGATCTGGTCAACAGTGATGTCACCCTGAATGTTGAAACGACCCTCCGTGGTCTCAAAAATACAGCAGACAAAAATTATAAGGTGGCGGCGAGACTGCGCAGCAAGGACGGCAAGGAAGTGGCACGCGCAGAAACCCAGTCTGTGACCGTTAAGGCGGCTGGAACGAATGCGGAAGCCAAGCTGCGTGATGCAGGCACGACCATCACAAGCACGATGCAGGTCACAAATCCGGATAAGTGGTTCCCAGACACACCGAATCTGTATTATCTGGAGATCGTTTTGCAGGATGAGAGCGGCAAGGCGATCGAGACGATCGTAGAGCGGATCGGTTTCCGTGATCTGCGCAAAGTGACAACACAGAAGAAGAACGAAAATGGACAGTTCCTTGAACAGCTGCAAATCAATGGAAAACAGATGGTACTGCGCGGTGTAAACCGTCATGATGCCGATGTAGAAAAGGGTCATGCGGTTGGCTTCCAAAGCTACCTCACGGACCTCACCACCATGAAGCAGCATAATCTCAACGCGATCCGTACCTCGCATTATCCGAATGATGCAGTGATGTATGATCTGGCAGATGAACTGGGTCTGTATATCTGTATGGATGCAAACATTGAGAGCCACCGTGCAGCCTTCACAGGCGCACGCGTTCCGACAGGACCTAAGGAGACCGGAGAATACAAGGAATGGGTCGCTCCGGTCCTCGATCGCAATGCAAATATGATCGAGCACTACAAGAACAATCCATCCGTTGTGATCTGGTCGTCGAACAATGAGGCGCAGTATGCCAAGGTGCCATACAACAGCCATTCCTGCTTCTGGGTGGCTTCCATGTATGCGCTCAGACGTGACCCATCCCGCTTCAGAAAGAGCGAACGTGCTTCTGCATATCAGGAGCAGGTACAGTCGGGCGATCCGTGGTCGCTGGAGTCCCGTATACAGAACATCGTTGACCTGCACAGCACCCAGTACGCGCTGCCGGGCGGTGTAAATGCATATAACGATGTGCAGCCCTATGTACATTCCGAGTACGATCATGCAATGGGACAGTCCTACGGCAATGCAAAGGAGCATTGGGAAGTGATCCGTGACCGTGATAACGTCAACGGCGGTTTCATTTGGGATTATATCGACCAGTCTATTCGTACCGTCAATAAGAATGATAAGTCCGATGAATTCTGGGGCTATGGCGGAGACTGGATTGACAAGGAATACAACGACAACGCATTCTGCGGCAATGGTCTTGCCTATGCAGATCATACCCCAAGCCCGAAGCTGAGAGAGGCAAAGAAGGTACACCAGCAGGTGAACTTCTATCTGGACAAGACAGAGACGGCACCGACCGATCCGCTCACTGTCAAGATGGTCAATGAGTATGAGAATACGCCAATGAGTGCATTCGATGTGACATGGTCCATCTATCGCGACAATGGCAGCGACAAGCCGCTGGCAAAGCAGACAGTAACAAGTAGCCTTGGCGCGATCAAGGGTCAGTCCATCAACACCAACTTTGAAACGATCACCATTGATCTGGCGCGTGTATTGCCGGACTTCAAACCGGTTGCAGGTGAGGATTATTTCCTTGATTTCAGTGTAAAGCTGAAAGAAGATGTAAACTGGGGTGCAAAGGCTGGTTTTGAGGTTGCGCATGAACAGTTTGAACTGAACTTTACCGAGCAGGCGGAGCAGCCCCGTATGAATGTCGAGAATGCACCGGCATTTGAGAGCATGACGGAAAAGGGCGATCAGCTGGTTTTGACAGGTACAACCGACCAGAAGCAGAAGTTTGAGATTGCACTCAATCAGAAGAAGGGCACCATCGATTCCTATAAACTCGATGGCAATACCGTTTTGACAGCAGGTCCGGAGCAGAGTATCTACCGTGCGCAGACCTATAATGATACCACCGCATACTGGGAGGAAAAGAGCCAGAATGCAGGCGCACCGGATAACCTGAGTGCAGTCGAGGTCAAGCTGGATAAGGATTCTGCAAAGAACAAAGTGACCCTGTCGCTGGCAGGCGATATGCAGGTCGATGCGTCTATGCGGATGGAGTATGAGATCTATGGCAACGGTGAGATCATTGTACATGATCAGTTCTCCCCAAAGAGCGATTTTGCCAAGGAGGGCGGTCTGGCAAAGGTCGGCTCCCGTATGATCGTAAACAGCGCGTATGACAACTTCAAGTATTATGGACGCGGACCTTGGGATACTTATGTAGACCGTGAAAGCGCGGCAAGGATCGCCGTTTATGAGAACAAGACCGCAGACAGCTTTGATCGTAAAATGATAAAGCCGCAGGAAAATGGCAACCATACCGATGTGCGCTGGACTTCTCTGACCGATGACAAGGGAACCGGACTGCTGGTTTCCGCGGATGGAACGATCGAGACCTCTGCCCTGCCATATACCGCAGAAGAACTCAACAGCAAGGGATATGACAGCGCAGTATACAGACACCCGAACAAGGTACCGATGCGTAAGGATACCGTGGTATGGAGCATCGACTATAAGCAGCGCGGCGTTTCGGATACCGCATTTATGGGACATACCCCGCTCGATGGCTATCAAGTACCGACCGATCAGGATTACAGCTATTCTTACCGTATTACACCAATCACGGCACAGAGCGATGTGTTTCAGATCAGCAATGAAAAGTTTGCCGCAGACAAGGCGAGCCATGCTGAACAGAAGCCGACGGTGGATCAGAAAGAAACGATCAGAACCATTACGTTCAATACCGCTGGCGGTACCGAGATGAAGGCAATGGAGCTTGCGGATGGTGCACTGCTTAGGGAGAAGGAAATCCCTCAGCCGACCAAACAAGGTTATACCTTTGCTGGCTGGTGGAACTATAACTTTACACAGGCGTTTGATTTCAATCAGCCGATCGTACAGGATACCACCCTGTATGCAAAGTGGAACGAAGATGAAACCGCTGCTGCAAAGCAGGAACAGAAGCCGGAAGCAAAGCCCGAAGTAAAACCGGAACAGAAGCCGGAAGCAAAGCCTGAAGCAAAACCGGAGCAGAAGCCGGAAGCAAAGCCTGAAGCAAAACCGGAGCAGAAGCCGGAGACAAAACCCGAAGCAAAGCCAACTGCACCAAAGGTGAAGACCATTGCAGCCGTTGCAGGCAAGCCGGAGTCCATTGCGGCATACACCGATCTCAAGACGCACTGGGCAAAGGATGCGATTGCGTGGACGGTTACAAACAAGTTGTTTGTGGGTGCATATCCGACTGCATTTGAGCCGGACAGCACCATGACACGCGGTATGCTGGTAACGGTTTTGTACCGTCTGGCAGGTCAGCCTGCCGCTGGACAGAGTGCATTTACCGATATACCCGCAGATGCATATTATAAGGATGCAGCTGCTTGGGCAAATGCACAGGGACTGGTATCCGGTGTGAGTGAAGGCAAATTTGCACCTGAGCAGAACGTGAAGTGCGAAGAACTTGCCATGATCCTCAATCGCTTTGCAGGCGAACCGGCTGGCACAGCGGATGCGATCACTTGGGCAGAGAAGGAGGGCTTATTGTCCGATCTGCCGGAGGGTACGGATCTCAAGGCTGGTGTTGAGGCGACCCGTGCACAGGTGGCGTCTATGCTCATGCGTCTGTATCAGAAGCTGGCATAAGCCATATCGAAAAATCGAATCCTTTCAAACCTTTCATGGACGGCTCTGAGGAGCCGTCCAAATTTTTTTGATAAATGCAAAGAATTCTCAATTAGAGGGTTGACAGAAACTATACTGATAGGGTATAATATGCACATGAGTTAGCTAAAGGCAACTACGAGAATGATAATTATTTAGGAGGTTTTCTACTATGTCTATGATTCAAAAAGAAGTTTCTGATTTTTCTGTGCAGGCGTTTTATAATAATGGGTTCCAAACCGTGACGAAGGCGGATATGCTGGGGCATTGGAGCGTATTCTTCTTCTATCCGGCAGATTTCACCTTTGTCTGCCCGACTGAACTTGAGGATCTGGCAAACCGCTACGAAGAGTTCAAGAAGATCGGCTGCGAAATATATGCAGTATCCTGCGACACCCACTTCGTACATAAGGCTTGGCATGATGCTTCTGATCGTATCAAGAAGATCGAGTACCCCATGCTTGCTGATCCGACCCATGCACTGGCGAAGGATTTTGAGGTATACATCGAGGCTGACGGTCTTGCAGAGCGCGGCAGCTTTATCGTAAATCCAGAGGGTAAGATCGTTGCCTATGAAGTAACAGCTGGCAATGTTGGCAGAAATGCAGACGAGCTGCTCCGCCGCGTACAGGCTAGCCAGTTTGTGGCAGAGCATGGTGATGAGGTCTGCCCTGCAAAGTGGCAGCCGGGTGCTGAGACCCTCAAGCCGAGCCTCGATCTGGTAGGTCAGTTATGATCCCGCAGCAGCTGGAGCACCTCTATGATGTGATCGTAGTGGGTGCAGGACCTGCGGGGCTCACGGCAGCACTCTATTTAGCGCGTGCACGGTATCGTGTGCTCGTGGTGGAGAAGGATCACTTCGGCGGTCAGATCACCATTACGGCTGAGGTCGTGAACTATCCGGGTGTCGCCAATACGAGCGGTGCAGCTCTGACGGAAACCATGAGACAGCAGGCGGAACATTTCGGCGCAGAATTTTTGCTCGCCGAGGTGGAGGACATCATAGATGGCCAGCCCGTCAAGACCGTAAAGACCAGCCGCGGAGAACGCTATGCCTACGGAATCCTGCTGGCGACCGGCGCACATCCGCGCCGTGTTGGATTTGAAGGCGAAGCAGAGTTCCAGGGGCATGGCGTGGCATATTGCGCAACCTGCGATGGTGAGTTTTTCACAGGAAAAGAAGTGTTTGTAATCGGCGGTGGTTATGCTGCCGCTGAGGAAAGTGTTTTCCTGACGAAATATGCAAGCCATGTAACGGTCATGATGCGCGGCGACGGGTTCTCCTGTGCGCCCGCTGTGGCAGAAGCTGCAATGTCGCATGAGAAGATCACAGTCATGCCGCATATGCAGATCGATGAAGTGCACGGGGATACCGCATTGCGTTCTCTGCGCGCGCACAACAATCAAACCGGCGAAGTGCTGGAGTATCAGGCAAAGGATGGCGATACATTCGGTGTATTCGTGTTTGCAGGCTATGAGCCTGAGGTCGTTGTCGATTTTGTAGAGCAGGATGCACAGGGATATATTGTGACTGACCAGAACCAGCAGACCAATGTAGAAGGCATTTTTGCTGCCGGTGATGTCTGCGTCAAGCCGCTGCGTCAGGTCGTGACCGCAGTGGGCGATGGGGCACTCGCGGCGGCGGCACTCGAACGCTATGCAGCAGCGATGCAGCGTAAGACGGGTGTACAGCCCAAGATCCCTGACGCACCCAAGCCGGAACCAACAGCACAGATGCCGCAGCAGGAATCTGAGCTGTTCTCGGCAGAGATGATTGCGCAGATGCAAACGGTTTTTGGACGTATGGCACAACCGCTGCATCTGGTACTCAGACTGGACGAGCGTCCGGTATCGGAGGAATTGCAGCATTATATGCAGGCTCTGTGTGAACTGACCGACCGCCTGACGATGGAAGTACAGCGTGTGACCGATGCAGACGCACCGTGTGTGCGCGTCTGCAAAACAGACGGAAACTGGACGGGACTTGCGTTCCACGGCGTTCCGGGCGGACATGAGTTTACCTCATTCGTTCTGGGGCTGTACAATGCGGCAGGCCCGGGGCAGGCAATCGATCCTGATCTTGCGCTGGATGCTTTGCATGGATCTATTGATATGAAGATTCTGGTTTCTCTCTCGTGTACCATGTGTCCGGAGCTTGTGACAGCGGCACAGCGGCTTGCCGCGGAACTGCCCAATGTTACAGCAGAGGTCTATGACCTCAATCACTTCTCGCATTTGAGAGATCAGCATAATGTCATGAGTGTACCGTGCCTGGTGCTGAACGATACCCATACCACATTTGGTAAAAAGAATATCCGCCAGCTGTTGGATTGGCTCGTAGAACATCAAGACGCTTAAAAAATCTGTACATAGATTTTACAATGGGAACTGCAAAAAGGCTTGCTGTCTGAAAATTCAGGCAGTAAGCCTTTTTTATGGAAAAGAGAATTTGTATGATGCACTTGCCTTTATGAGATCGAACAGATACAATAAAAGAAAAAGGATGTATGTCAGAAAGGAACAGCGATGATTGCCATTTTATCCCCTGCAAAGAATATGAGAAGCTCTGCACCGCGCGTGCTGCCCACAACCGAACCACGACACCGAGCAGAACGCATTGCGTTATATGAGATCCTGCGTGAGATCCCAGCCTATGAATTGGAAAGTCTCATGCAGATCAGTCCCTCTTTGGCACTCAAAGCGGCAGCGGATTTTGCGGCATGGCAGCCCGACGGCGGTGTACCAGCGATCCTTGCGTATGATGGGCTTGCCTATAAGCATTTGGATGCGGATACCTTGTCCGATACGGAACTGGAATATGCACAGGATCATCTCTGTCATCTGTCAGCGATGTATGGCGCACTGCGTCCACTGGATCTCATTCACCCCTATCGGCTGGAAATGGGACGCAAGCCAAGAGGACAGGATCTCTATGCGTTTTGGGGCAGCAAGATCCGAGATGATCTGTATGCGCAAACCGATCTTGTGGTCAATCTGGCATCGAACGAATACAGCAAAGCGGTTTCCAGACAGCTGCGAGCGGGTGACCGGTTTTTGACCTGTGAATTTTTATCGGAGCGAAAGGGCAAACTACGGTGTCTCGCAACACAGGCAAAGATGGCACGCGGTGCAATGGCGCGGTATATCATAAAAAAACGGGTGGATTCTGCGGAAGCACTCATGGGGTTTGAAGCGTTGGGGTTTGAATTTGAGCCGACATTATCCAATGCATGTGTATATACCTATATACAGCGCGCATAAAGTGCACATGGAGCGATCCTTGTAATGGCAAGCGGACGTAAAAATTTGTCAAAAAATCGGGAAAGATGAGGAACATTTTGGTTGGTGATCTCGTCTTTATTATGAGTGAGAGATTTTGAAAAGAGGTGCGTCCTTGTGAATCGAGCTGCAATCGTTTTGGGACTGGCACTGGTTGTGGCAGCAGTTGCGCCCAACCGAGAGCCGGAACAGAAAAAAATATCTGCGGCATCTGCCGCCCAGCAGGCGGCTTGGATCAGTCAGACCGATGAGGTTGGGCAGTATACCGTGAAAGAACCGGATAGCATGCAGACAAAGTTTTCCTATTCCCTGCAATTTATCCAGAAGGATGGAAAAACAGGCGGACTTACAAGTGGGAAATTTTTAGAAAGCTATTGGGACGGGATCGCGTATGATCGGGAATCCACTGCTCAATATTTGGAGCGGCTTGGCGTATGGGACAGTGTACGGGAGGGAACCGAGATCGTGCTGACCATTCCGGATGCGGATCTTGCGCAGGTCGATGTGCGCTTTGATCCCAACACGGTCTATGATGAAAAGGGGGAAGCGGAGACTTCGCTTGCAGAGTATGCCCCTGAGAGCATCGATCTGATACCAGATGCGAACGGTCAGCGGCATCAATGCTCGTTCCCCATTTCCTTTCAGCCGGTAGAGGGGGCGAAGCAGTACAATCAGGTGTTTTGCGTGATCCATGTCACATTTCAGGATGGAAACAGCGGAGATATCGGTCTTGCCTTGACCCAGATCTCATAAATTGGCCCAGCAGATCGGTCTATGGTCTGCTGGGCGATCTTTTGGAGAAATGACAGAGAGAAAGGAATTGATCTTATGAATACTTATGAACGGATTTATGCTGTGGTGCGGCAGATCCCGTCAGGGAAGGTCGCAACCTATGGACAGGTTGCAAGGCTCGCAGGAAATCCACGCTGGGCGCGTGTCGTGGGATATGCGCTGCATGTCAATCCGGAGCCGAACAACATTCCTTGCTATCGGGTGGTCGATCGTATGGGGAATCTATCGTCAGCTTTTGCCTTTGGTGGAACCCATGCACAGCGTGCGTTGCTGGAGGCCGACGGGGTCAGGATCTCGCCGGATGGGCGTGTAGATCTCGTGCGATATCAGTGGGACGGTGTTTGAGCAGAATGATGCACAGGATTGATGGTGTGTGGGAAAAATACAGATAATCTTATAAAAATACAAAAAGTTTGGTAAGAGTCTTGTAAAAAGAAAGTACAGCGTGTAAAATAAAATACAAGACTGTAAGTCTGTCCCACAAACCAAAAAGTAAGGAGTATATCACAAATGAGCGCAACTATCTTTGCGGTCTTGCCTCCGGTCATTGCGATTGCACTGGCACTGATCACCAAAGAGGTCTATTCCTCGCTGCTGATCGGCATTTTTGCAGGTGCGCTGTTGTTTCATGGATTCAATCCGCTCCATGCAACAGAAACGACCTTCTCGATCATGGGCGGCAAGATCAGCGATAATATTGGGATCCTGATGTTCCTCGTGATGCTGGGCATTCTGGTCTCTCTCGTCACAAAATCCGGCGCGTCTCGCGCCTATGGAGAATGGGCAAGCCATGTGATCAAAAGCCGACGCGGCGCATTGCTTGCAACCTCGTTTCTGGGGATGTTCATTTTTGTCGATGACTACTTTAACTGCCTGACGGTAGGTACGGTCATGCGTCCGGTGACTGATAAGTATCAGGTGACGCGTGCAAAACTCGCATATATCATTGACGCAACCGCGGCACCTGTCTGCATCATTGCACCGATCTCCAGTTGGGCGGCGGCCGTTACATCCTCATTGCCAGAGGATGCAGGCATCAATGGATTCACACTGTTTTTGAATACGATCCCATTCAATCTCTATGCACTTCTGACACTGGCGTTTGTACTGTGGGTCATGGTTGCAGATGTGGATTTTCTGGCAATGGGAAAGTATAACAAAAGAATACTCGAGAGCGGAAAGATCGACTCGACCGGCGAGGAATCGACCGTGATCTGCGGTTCTGGTTCGGTCAAGGATCTCATTATCCCGATCGTATTTCTGATCGTCGCTTGTATCTCCGCGATGATCTACAGCGGCGGTGGAATCCATACGTTTTCCTTTGAGGCAATCTCCAACGCATTTGCCAACTGTTCCTCCTCGGATGCATTGGTGCTGGGTTCCTTCGCGACCCTGATCTTTACGTTCCTGATGTATGTACCGCGTGGTATCCTGACCTTCAACCAGTTCTGCGAATCTTTCACGGCTGGCTTTAAGGCAATGGTTCCGGCGATCTTTATCTTGTCACTCGCGTGGACCCTTTCGGGCATCTGCTCGGAGGACTATTTGGATCTCAGAGGCTTTGTTTCCGGTTTTGTCAATCCGGAATCGGCAGTGAGCCTGCTTATGCCTGCGATCTTCTTCCTGATCGCGCTGGGGCTTGCATTCGCAACGGGTACTTCTTGGGGTACATTTGGTATCCTGATCCCAATCGCAGTCAGCATCTTCGGTGCAAGTGAAATGCTGACCATTACGGTTTCGGCATGTCTTGCAGGTGCGGTTTGCGGCGATCATATTTCCCCGATCTCGGATACGACCATTTTGGCTTCTGCGGGTGCACAGTGTCATCATCTGGATCATGTCGCAACACAGATCCCGTATGCGCTTTCGCTGGCTGTGATCAGCCTGATTGGTTATCTTGCGGCTGGATTTACCCAGAATGGCTGGGTCGGACTGGGTGTGGGTGCTGTATTGCTCATCGTATTTGCAAGCATTATGACACAGCATGCCAAGAAAGAAAAGGCAAGCAGCCAATGAATCAAAAGCTCCTCTGCGGATGCAGAGGAGCTGAGACTGTCGAAAAACTTCGACAGTCTTTCCATGGGGATCCAATCCCCCTGGATACAGAGCCAGTTCCAGTAGAAACTGGCTCTGATACCCCCGGTTTCGCGCCCGATGGCGCGGGTCGAGGGCAAAATCCAAGGCACATGTCCTTGGATTTTGAAAATTTGGGGTCGCTTTGCTCCAATAAAAAACAGCGAAAAGCCTTTTTCTACAAGCTGAGCTCCTCTGCGGATGCAGAGGAGCTTTTTGCAGGACTGTAAACGGTATTTTGACAGAGGTTCTATAAGCATATAAAAAAGAACTGGCTTTGCCAGTTCTTTTTTATATGCTTATAATGTGGACAAGTCAGGGTTTGGCTGCTTTGCTAAATCTGCGATCGTAATGCTGTTGAGATAGTCCGTAGTCAGACGGTGAAGCTCTTTCCACATAGGCAGGGTGGGACAGCGATCCTCGCGTGCGCATGGTGCCGCGCCATGCACAAGGCAGGCGACAGGCGCGAGATTTTCCTCGGTCAGCATCAGGATTTGGCAGACCGTATATTCTTCTGGCGGCAAAGTCAGCCGATATCCGCCGCCTTTTCCGCGCATACCGACTAAGATTTTGTTATGTACCAGTGTTTTTAGAATACTTTCCAGATATTTTTCGGAAATATGCTGCCGCGCTGCAATCTCTTTCAGTGGGAGATAGCCTTCGGTTTGGTGCTGTGCCAGATCGATCATAACACGCAATGCATAGCGTCCTTTGGTTGAGATCATCATATCTATGAATCCTCCATTGTTTTCCTATTATACAATACAGAAAAAAGGAAATCAACAGTATTTCAGCACAGAATGATAAAACAATTTTTAAAACTCAATTTTTGACACAGATCAGATCGAGGATATGACCGGTCAAAGCGCGCGCTGTGCCGGTAGGAGTAACTTCATAGGTGTTTTCTGTGCCTACAAGACCAACACCGGGCAAGGCGATCTTGGGCTCAACGGCAAAGGTCATACCAGAGACAAGGGGAGCTTGAAAGCCGCGTGCCAGAACAGGCGGTTCATCCATTACGAGACCGATGGAGTGTCCGAGAAATTTGCCGCCGTTCATAAAGCCTTCGGCAAATTCTTCGGGCACCGTTTTCCAAAGTTCCAGAAAGATCTCCTCCGGAATGGCACCGGCTGTCATTTTCTCAGCGACGGTCTGCTCGAACTGTGCGCAGAAATCATAGGCACGGCGGATCTGGTCTGCCTTTGGATGCTGGTCGAGATCTCCATAGAAGAATACAACTGATTTATCGGTATGGTAGCCGTCAATGCCCGATGGGATATCGAGCAGTACGAGGTCACCCGAGCGGAGCAAACGGTTGTTGTCACCGATCGAGGGCATGGCAAGGCAGGTACCTGCAATCCCATCCGGTCCATCGAATGCACCCGTGTACAGTCCGTTTTCAGAAAAGGAGCAGATGCCAAGGACATCTTCTCCAAATGCTTGATTGAATCGAGAGATGCCCATGGAACCACGTTCCAGAAGCGCGCGGTGGACATCCGCACAGAGCACAGCTTCACTGATCCCTTCAGAAAGCAGAGTGGGCGCAACCTGCTCCAAAACTTCTGCATGGATCGCACCTGCGTGGCGCATACAGGCAAGCTCATACGCGCTTTTTTGGGCGCGTAGATCCGCGAGAATGGGGGAGATATTATGACAGGGCTCGAATGGCAGATATTTGCGTATCAAATTGAGCCAGTCCAAGGATGCTGCCTTCCATTCGATGTACACCTTTTTGGGAACGGGATATGCCTCTTGCAGCACACGGAAAGACCGCATAGGTCGCAGATCGCCAAAGAGGGACTCTGTCTGCGCACGGGAGAATGAACGGCGTACCCAGAAGACAGCGGTGTCTGGGGTGATGACGAGTACACCATCCTGCATGGTTCCAGTCAAATAATATAGATTGATTTTGCTGTGAATGAGCACCATATCCCATGTGGGGTCTTTTTCTGATAATGTTTGACGCAGCGCAGCAAGACGGTGATCCAGTTCCTGCTTGGGAACTTGATTGTGAGTCAGCATGATTTGTACACTTTCCTTTCTGGTTTGGGTATATATGCATACTATTTTGGTTTACTTTACTTCTTGTGGTTAGTATACCAGAATTTTGAGAGATTGCAATGGGTATACTGGGTTTTGATCCATGCACCATTGACTTTTGACAAAGGGCGGTTTATGATGGATAAGAGGGAATGGCATCCATTTTTGGAGGAATTATGTTAAAGAAGTTACAAAGGCTGCTCAGCGACCGCCGTGTCGTTGGTGGGGCACTATTACTGATCCAAGCCAGTGCAATGATTTGGCTCGTCAATTTCCTGAGTTGGAGATGGATGTGGGTTTACCGTGTCTGCATCATTCTAAGTGCGATCATGGTGATTTGGCTCATGCGCAAGTATGATAATCCTGCGTACAAGATCCCGTGGATCGTGCTGATCCTATTGTTTCCCATTTTTGGCGGCATATTTTATTTGCTTTGGGGCAATACCCCGTTCAATCGCGCACGCGCACGGCATCGGCAGACCTTGCAGTATCCGGACTTTTCCGGTGCGCCTGTGCCGCCTGCAAGCGAAGCACTGTCTGCATCCCTGCCAAGGCATACGCGCGGTGCGCGTTATATTGAAAATGAATCTGCCATGCCAGTCTGGTCAGACACGGTAACGAATTACTACTCAGTCGGAGAAAAGCAGTTCACCGCCATGTGCGAAGCATTGGAACAGGCAGAGCGTTTTATCTTTATGGAGTACTTCATCATTGAAGAAGGAAAGATGTGGAATACGCTGCTGGATATTTTGGTACGCAAGGCGCGTGCAGGGGTAGAAGTGCGTGTTTTATACGATGATGCCGGCTGTCTGGCTACGCTGCCCCATGGATATGAAGCATATCTGAGGGGGTTGGGCATTCGTGCACTGCGGTTCAATCAGTTCATCCCTACACTCAATACCTACCTCAATAACCGCGATCACCGAAAGATCTGTGTTGTTGATGGAAATGTAGGGTTCATGGGCGGCATTAACCTTGCGGATGAATATATCAATGTAAAAGTGCGCTTTGGGCACTGGAAGGACACTGGGGTGCGGCTGGCAGGTGCAGGCGTTGCGAATATGACAGAAATGTTCCTGCAAATGTGGGAGTATGCAACCAAAGAGCAGGTATGCGATCGGGCACGTTATATGCCGACCGATGTGCGGTGTGGGGATGGTTATGTACAGCCGTTCTATGACAGTCCGCTTGATGACCGCAATGTGGGCGAGACCGCGTATATGCATATTATAAACCGTGCGCAGCGATATGTATATATTACAACGCCCTATCTGATTTTGGATAATGAGATGATCACAGCCCTGACGGTTGCCGCACAGAGTGGCGTCGATGTGCGTATCATCACACCGGGGATTCCGGATAAAAAACTTGTTTATCTGGTGACGCGCTCGTATTATCTGCAGTTACAGCGCGCTGGAGTTAAGATTTACGAATACCGACCGGGATTTCTCCATGCAAAGATGATCGTTTCGGATGATGATGTGGCGATTGTAGGGACGATGAACATGGACTTTCGTTCGTTTTTCCTGCATTTTGAATGCGGAACGCTGCTTTATGGCGGTGAGACAATCACAGAGATCCGTGACGATATCTTTGAGACCATCGGAATGAGCCGTGAGATCGATGCCGATTGGTTTCGTGGAGTGCCTTGGATCACCTCGATCTGTGCTTCTGTTTTAAGGCTGTTCGCGCCAATGCTGTAAGGAAACGGTCGCGGAAATCAATTTTTAGAAATTTGATGTATCTACAGATTACTGAAAGACCTGTATTCTGAAGCAAGGCTGCACTGCGCTTGTTATGAGATCCGAAGCGGTGAAAATCTGATGTGCTTCGCCACAGGTGGGCGCATGCAGCCAACCTGTAACAGGGCGCGGCGGGATGGGAAATCTGGGGGATTTATAGGGCGCGATTTCCGGTAATGCTGTGACCAGCTTTGCCGGTCAAGCCATGAATAGCGCAGGGAATAAACAACATGGATTTCCGTGCAAAACGACAGAAAAGGATTTTCTTTGGTGCAGATCTGTGCTATAATAAAATCGATTTGAAAATAAACATGATATGATAAAAAACGGCAGGAAATCATGCCGTTTTTTATTGTGCCGATCAGGAGAACCATATAGGGGAGGGTAAAAATGCAGATTCGACAGGCGCGGTTGGGTGATTACCGCGCAATTTATCAGCTCGTGCGTCAGGCGTTTGAAAAGTCGCGTATTTCAGATGGACAGGAGCAGGATTGGATCGTCGCACAGCGTGGAACAGGACAGTATATCCCACAGCTTGAGCTGGTGGCAGAGAAAGATGGATGTTTGCTTGGACATGTTTTAATGACGAAGCATGAAACTTTAGCAGGGATTCCATCCGCATTGTATCTTGCGCCGCTCAGCGTCAGACCTGCGTTTCAGGGGCAGGGCGTTGGCAGCGCGCTGGTGAAAGCGGCCTGTGTGCATGGTGCAGAGTTGGGATATCATGCAGCATTTTTGGTAGGAGATCCCAGATATTACAGTCGGCTGGGATTTCGTTCAGTCGCTGAATTTGGACTCGAAAACTGCTCGGAGCTTCCGGATATCTATGTACAGGCGATAGAATTACAGCCGGATGCATTAAAGGACGTACAGGGTACACTCCATTTGAGCGCGTGATCTGATATTAAATAGAGCGAGTAGCTGTCACAGGAGAGTGCTTTTTAGGGTCACTTCAACGCTGCACACCAGGATCCAAGACGTTATGAAAAAAGCCCCGTATCAAACGATACAGGGCTTTTTTTCGTGGTGCCGTCAGCGGGAATCGAACCCGCACAGTATTGCTACCGAGGGATTTTAAGTCCCTTGTGTCTACCAGTTCCACCATGACGGCACTTCTAACTTGGTTATTATACCAAACAAACTACTGTACTGTCAATGCGGCACTAAAAAAATATATGATATTATCGAGCAGCAATCATTTTTTTGGCTCTGATAAAAAATACAGCAGACACCAGATTCCCTCTATTCCGCACCGATTATGGAATATAGCAGGGGGGATTTTGACTGAATCTATTAGGGCTTCAGTCTGCAAACAGCTGCACCCAATACGTCCTGCCATTGATGACAGCCTGTCCCACACCAATGCGTCCGAATCGGCTGGACAGAATATTGGCACGGTGTCCACTCGACCCCATCCATGCAGACATGACCTGCTGCGCGCTTGTCTGTCCCATTGCAATGTTTTCGCCTGCCGCACGATAGGATACCCCAGCTTCTGTCAGCGCAGTCATGCCGCGAGCACCGTTGGGACGTGTATGAGAAAACTTTCTGGCGATCTCTGCTGCACGCACATTGGCTGCCCGGGTCATGGCGGCGTCCTGTTTGAGTGCACGCAATCCATTCTTTGCGCGTTCTGCATTGACCTGCTGGATGACGCCCTGTGCGCCTGATGTGACCTGTGTGTTCTGTCCCGAATACTGTGGTTTGCCAAGCGGCTTGTGCATCGGTTTCCAGCGAAGATCCGCCTGTGCATACATTGCGGGTTTCTCTGGCTGCGAGACCGCCTGTGCCTGTGATGCACCTGACATCAAGAGTGTGCCCATCAGCACAACCGCTGGAATCGTAATCTTTCGCTTCATATAAAAAATCCTCCTGTGATGTGGGTTTTCGCCTGTTGGCTTGTTTTCCATGATACGGAAAGATAACCCGAAATTGCAATGGAAATATGCGGAATAACGACTAAAATACAGAAAAAAGGTATGGAAATCCCCATGGATTTCCATACCTTCCACTTATTTTATGCATATTTCTCTGTTGTATCGGGAACAAATCTGCTTTTGATCACGTCCTCCTGCCGGTCAGACAGAAAGCACAATTTCCTGTTTCTACACCTTTTGCCTTACTCTGCACGAGATTCATGCAGGTATGTGGCTTCCAGGTCGGACAGATGCAGCTTGACTGCAAGCGGATATTTCTCGTATGCATTTGCGATTGCAAATGAGCCTGCGCGTGCAGAATCATCAAAACCGCCCATGTGCCAGCGGATCGCGACTGCTTCTTCATTCTTGAGCCGCATGAACCGTTCAATGAGGAATACCGACTTTTCTCCGTGTCCATAGGGAAAGCGATCATTGACCACATAGACTGGAACCTTTTCCCATACGCCATCATCATTTTTTCGATTGCGGTATTCCACATCATAGAATCCTGCCTTACACAGATCATGGAGCAAGGTGCAGATTGTACAGCTCTCCAAATTATCGATCGCAGGATCATAATGCTTTTCCAAAAATACACGGTATACATTGAGGCTATGCTCCAGCAGACCGCCTTCATAGGCAGCGTGGAAACGTGTGGAGGCAGGGGCAGAAAAGAAATCTGTACTCTCCATCCATTCCAACAGCTTATCCGCACCACGTCGGGTAACATTGGCACGAAACAGGTCAATAAATTCTTGTTTGTTATCTGTCATGACGACTCTCCTTCCACTCACTCGCGCAGGTGCGCAGTGCATGCGGCTCATTGGGCAGATGCCCCTCAACCACCTGTGTCAGCAGCCAGCGCAAGCCTTCGCCGATCTCTGTGCCTGAGAAGCCAAGTTCCTGCATGGTATATCCGTCCACTGCCAGCGTTTTCAGGGTCAGGCAGGGTGCCTGTGCGCAGATCCCATTGACCAATCGCTCGGTGTGCTGCAATTCCTGTAAATGAATCGGAAAGGTATTCTGCCCGGTATAATCTGCTTTCTTGACTGAGAGCAGCTGACGCACCACGGTTTCTCCATGCTTTGCAAGACTGCGGCGCACCTGTCTTTCATCCTGTCCGAGACCGTGATCGTGGAGTGCTACCAGTGTTTCCACCTCTGTGCGCAGTGCGTTTGGTGCACGCAGCCGCTTCAAGATCTGCTGGGTCAATTGTGCACTCATCTTTGGGTGACCATAGAAATGCCCGATCCCCGTTTCATCCATGCTATAGGTATGCGGCTTTCCGCTGTCATGGAGCAGCATCGTCCAGCGCAGCACAGGCTGTGCCGGTATAGCCTCCACGGTACGAATGGTATGTTCCCACACATCATAACAATGATGTGGGTTATGCTGACATAGCCCAAACATAGGAGAAAGCTCGGGCAATACAACTGCAAGGACGGCACGATATTGCCGCAGGGCACGCCCTACATAACGACTCGTCAAGATCGTGTTGAGCTCGGCAAATACGCGCTCAGAAGCAATGCACTCCAACCGCTGCATTTGCCGGTACATGGCATAAACGGTATCGGGCTCGATCTCGAACCCCGTCTTTGCCGCAAAACGCACGCCGCGCAGGATGCGCAGCGCATCCTCTGTAAAGCGCAGATCCGGATTGCCGACCGCGCGCAGGACTCCGGATTGCAGATCCTCTCTGCCGCCAAATGGGTCACACAGACCGCGCACCGGATGATACGCCATCGCATTGATGGTAAAATCACGTCGAGCCAGATCATCTTCCACGCGTGAGAGAAAGCAAATGGCATCCGGGTGCCGTCCGTCTGTATAACTGCCCTCTCCACGGTAAGTCGTGACCTCCAGTGCCATATCATCCATAATGACTGTCACCGTTCCATGCTGTATGCCCGTCAGCCGCACATTGGGAAAGAGTTTTTGCACCTCGTCCGGTCGTGCACTTGTGGTGAGATCCCAGTCGTGCGGCATCACACCGCACAGGCTGTCTCGCACACAGCCGCCAACCATCCATGCGGTATGTCCGGCATGTTCCAGCGTCTCGATCGCTGCACAGACAGCGTGGGGCGGCACGATCGCAGACCGGATCAATTGCCTTTCCTCTTTTGACGCAGGCGATAGGATGTACCATCCGGATTGAGGACAACGGTATTGTCGAGCTGTGCCTTCAGGCTGTTACGGAATCCTGCAATGTATGCTTCGCGCAGTTGTTTCTGTTCTGCCTGTTCCTCTGGGGTCAAGCCCTCTTCTCTTGCTTTTTTTGCAAGCGCATTGATGCGCTGGATTTTTTCATCTGTCATGGATCCAGTTCCCTCCGTTTCTTGGAATCAGCGTCCGATCCGAGCAGATCGTTGGCATGATATCGTTTTATGTTTATTATAACAGTCCTTCTGCACCGTGTCATTCTCTTTTTCAGAAAAGTATTTCCTCTTTTATCTCGTTCATCTATCCTTGACCGACACAAACGCACATGATACAATAAAACCAGTTCGTGATTCTAAATTTGGAGGGATCTTGCATGAAAATTGAAACGCAATGCCTGCATGAAGGCTATCACCCAAAAAACGGAGAGCCAAGTGCACTGCCGATCGTACAGTCTACTACATACCGTTTTGATTCGACCGAACATATTGCCGGTCTGTTCGATATGCCAACTGAGTTTATGTATTCCCGTTTTGCCAATCCGACCTGTGATGCGGTCGAAAAGAAGATCGCGGCTCTCGAGGGCGGTGTGGGCGCAATGCTCACTTCCTCTGGTCAGGCGGCTTGCCTGCTTTCCGTTTTGAATCTGTGCTCTGCCGGTGACAGTTTCATTGCGGCTTCCACTATCTACGGCGGTACCATCAATCTGTTCGGTGTTACGCTCAAAAAGCTGGGGATCGAATGCATCTGGGCAGATGCGGAAGCAGATGCCGAGGAAGTTCAGAAGCTGTTCAAGCCAAATACCAAGGCTGTTTTCGGTGAAACACTGGCAAATCCTGCACTGACCGTATTCGATATCCAAAAATGGGCAGACATCGCACACAAAAACGGTGTACCGCTTATCATCGACAATACATTTGCGACCCCTTACCTGTGCCGTCCGATCGAGTTTGGTGCAGATATCGTGGTCCATTCCACCACCAAATATATGGATGGACACGCGGTACAGGGCGGCGGCGTTATCGTCGATAGCGGAAAGTTCGACTGGGCAGCTTCTGGCAAATTCCCTGATTTTACCGAGCCGGACGAAAGCTATCACGGCGTTGTCTATACCCGCGACTTTGGAAACCTCGCATACATCATCAAGGTGCGTATGCAGCTGATGCGTGATTTTGGCTGCTATCCGGCGGCACACTCTGCATTCCTGCTCAATCTCGGTCTGGAGACCCTGCCTGTTCGCATGCAGCGGTACTGTGAAAATGCACGCACCGTTGCAAAGCACCTTCAGGGATGTGAGAATATTGCCCATGTACGTTATCCTGCGCTCGAAACCGATCCGCACTACGCACGCGCGCAGAAATACATGCCGCTTGGTACATCTGGCGTCATGTCCATTGATATCAAGGGCGGCAGAGAGACTGCTATGAAGTTTATGGACAGCCTCAAGCTGGCATCCAACGAGGTACATGTTGCGGATATCCGCACTTGTGTCTTGCATCCGGCATCTGAGACCCATCGTCAGCTGACAGATGAACAGCTCGTTGCAGCAGGCATCCAGCCCGGACTCGTGCGTCTGTCCGTCGGATTGGAAAACGTAGAAGATATTATCGCAGATCTCGATCAGGCACTTGCGCAGCTTTGATCGCAGTATGGAGGTGTCTTTTTTGCATATCCGTCCAATCCGTGCTTCTGATAAGGACTATTTCTTATCTGCAGTACGTTCCTTTTATCAATCCCCAGCTGTTTGCCATGCCATTCCTGTTCAGAATGCTGAACGAACCTTTGAACTGCTTATGCATGGCAGCAGCTATGCCGACTGTCTCATTGCAGAGTCTGACGAAGGCAGACCCGTCGGCTACTGTCTGCTTGCGCTGACATGGTCAAATGAAGCAGGCGGACTTTGTGTATGGCTTGAGGAGATCATGGTAGACGAAAGCTGTCGTTCCTCTGGCGTAGGGCGCAAACTCATCTCTGCTGTACACGAAAAGTATCAAAATGCTGTACGATTTCGTCTGGAGGTCACCGATGAAAATCCGCGTGCAGCCGCACTCTATCGTATTCTGGGCTTTGAAGACCTGCCTTATCGCCAAATGACGATGGACATGCCCCCCGAAGCCTGAGTTCTTTTCAAGGAGGGGTCGTAATGACTTTTATTGTCTATTGTGTGCTCATTTTTACACTGGCTTTGTCGCTGGGCGTGATCGTCCGCTGTTTTGTTTCCGTCAGTCGAGAGCCATCGGTCCCGAAGTTATCCGCGATCACCGCTGCTGTGCTGCTCTGCCTCTTTTTGATGCTGATTTCTCAGCAGACCGGACGTCCGTTTGGTGACCTTTTCCAACCGTTATTCCCATCTTGATTGTAAAAGATCCCTGTCCAGTGATACACAAGGAGTGTATTGGACAGGGATCTTTTTAATCCGGTATGAGCATGGCACGCGCGACTGTACGATAAACGCACTGTGTCATTTCTTTTGCTGCGACCACTTTATCTGCTGTGGTTACGATCCAGGCCTCGCGAGAACGGGGCAGGATCGGAGAAAGCGGAAACATATGTGCCGCGATCGCTTGCCGCTGTTTATCAGTCAGCGCGAAATAACGAGATGCGCGTTTTGCAGCGAGAGGACCATGAACGAACGCATGCATATGAGTCAGGCGGCGCACACCGCGATACCGCCGCAGGAAACGCTTGAACCACTCGTCTCTCCAGTCATAACCAAAAAAGTCATGCAGCAATGCCGCTCGTGTTACGGAAATGATTTCCTCAGCAGGAACGCCCAGTGCGCAAGCCATACGATACGCCATACGCGCTGTTGCAACCGAATGATCGTATACAGAATTATCAACGCCATGATGTATAAGATTTTTACAGTCATCGAACACAGGATGTGCCAAAATGTCCGCTGTTGCGGACTCGAATGAAGGAACCATTGGAACCGCCTCCTTTCTTCTATTGTATGTGGTTTTGTGTATCTTTGCAAGCACTCTGCCGAAATTTTTTGGTTTTTATTTTTTGGTTCATTGTGAAATAAATCGAACACTTAGAGCGTATCTGAAAAGCAAAAGTGAGGAATGGTTTGGAGCATGATAACTGTATCTCGTGGGGAAATGGCAAATACACGATAGGAATTAACAGACGAACCGTGGGGACGCATAAAGGATATGCTCCAGCATTCCAAAACGATTTCCATAGTGCTGCTCGTTATGACAAGTTAGCATCTTCTTTGCTTGCCCTTCTTTATCTTGCGTCTATTGTTATTTTGCTGAAATAAACCAAATTTGTGGATTTTTCACAAACGCACTAGCCACTCCTGTTACAAATTTATTTCAGCACTGCAACAGCTCGATCAAGGAGGAGCTATGCAAATTCTTCAATGTGTTCAGAGTATTCTTTGCTGGCACTTTCACTGTTTACTGATTGGAAAATTTCCACTCTGTCATCACTGTCCCAATATCCTCTCATGTGAAAGTTCAATAATATATCTGAATGATTTTTATTGATGGCTTTCCTAAACCGAACCAGTGCATTTTTGCAATGCTTTATGATCTCATCACAATGCTTATCAAATACTTCTGAATATTTATAGGGCTCCTTTTGACTTGTGAAAACACTTTTGTTATCATCTAAACACTTACTCAGATCTGCTGAAATAGTCTTGAAAGTATCAAACAGATCCCATTCTTCTTCGCAATACTTATAGTACCAATAATCTTCCGAATCTGTGTCGGCTTGTTTCTCTAAATAATGAGTTGTATTTGCGATAGCACCAATAGATTCCATGCCTCTCTCACAATCTAAGGAATAGATATCATGAGCTTGCTCTATCCAATGATTGAAAACGACTAACATTTGTTGAACAAGATCATCTTCAAATCTTTCATAATCAAACATTTATCTGTCCTCCCCAAATCCGTTGTCGCTTTGGTTTATGTTCCATTGTACCATGTTCAAGGCTCAGTTTCTATCGTTTTGCTTTATTATTTTACGGTATGGTGGGGTAACTGTCTGTTCTCTTGTGCGTATATTTTATGGCATAAGAGTATTCGCACAGGGATTATCGTTGTCATAGCCTTCCTGAAGTTTGATGACACCCCAAGTCCTTAGCAAATATGGGATTTTCCTTGCTAAGAATTAGCTGGCTAATTTTGGCGGATGTTGTGAGGTTGATTTGTATTCGGTGGGGTTTTTATTAGCAGGGAGCGCGCTTGCTAATCGGGGATTGTTACAGGTTCCATTTTCATCCTGTGTGTTTTGTACACAAAAAAGCCAGAAATCCTTCAAAATAAGGGTTTCTGGCTTTGATTTCTGGTGTCCCTAGGGCGATTCGAACGCCCGGCCTTTCGCTTAGGAGTATAGCGTACCATTTCGTACGATGTTCATTTTATGACTTCCCATATTATCTCGTTGTAAACAGTGTCATCTGGCTTCTGGTCAAACTGCCTAAAAATCCCTCAAATGCCGCCCTTTTACGGGGGTCTCAGAGAGTCAAATTAGCAAATTCTTAGCACGGATTGGGATAAAGAGGCTTTTTACAGCGAGTCAACTTCAACGGGCGTTGTGAAAACGCCGATATAAAATGGGAGGCTATTATGAGTACATCAATCGAAAAGAAGAAACCTCAAAACAGAACCTATACTGTGGAAGACATTGCAGCTATTCTTGGCATCGGTCGAACCACTGCTTATAAGCTGGCAAAGTCCGGTGCCTTTAAGACTATCCGAATCGGTAGTGTGATCCGCATTTCCAGACAGTCTTTTGAAGAATGGCTGCGATGGAGGAGCAGGAGGAGAAAGGCGAATAGTTGAAATAAGCACCATAGCCTTTAAAAACTATGGTGCTTATATTATCCAGCAGCTTTCGGAGATATAAGTACATCAGATAGCTGCATTACGTCGCTGATCCAAGGCATTTAGCATATGTTGAAAACTAGGAGACTTATTTTCTCTAATGTCTAGATGCTTACCAATATTTTTTGCCCATTCTGCTTTTTTAATCCCAACGTCATGTGCAGATGGGTTGTCTTTGCGAAATTTACCAATCCCACCCTTTGTCAAGATATCTGCAAGGAATTCCCATGTTCCACAAATGCTATCTTGTTGGTAGTTGGGGAGCTTAGATGCAATCCGATCAGCCAACTTTGGATATGCTGCCTGCAGTGCATGACAATCTCCTAACAACCAGGCTTCCATTTCTTCAATTGCGATGCAAAAGACACTATCAATTGAAATGCTGTTGATAGCAAGTAAGTTATCTAATTCTTGTTGAAAATTCTCAGTATTTCGTGCGTCATTATCTAATACAACAAAAATACAGGCATTTTCTACACCTTGTAATTTAACATTAAGGGCTTTTAGACGTTTTGGTAAATCGCATAGGAGTTGTTTCGACTTAATATTTTGTGCGTTGGGACCTCTAGAAAAGCCACCAATCCCCTTATAGGGATGTATAGTGTATTCAATATTTACTTCTGGTTTTTCAAGAATATATTTTTCCATAAACACTTTTAAAAAATCTGCTCCAGAAGAATCTTCTACTAGAAATTCGATAATCATGTTAGACCTCCTCAGCCAAAATATTTGCTATACCAGAGGTCTCCAAGTGGAACATCTTCGGCAGACATTTCTTTTACAAAGTCATAATCAGCGGCACATTTCGCAGTAGAAAATCCAGACTCCTCTTTTTCCAGTACCCAAACATCTTGCGGTGAAAGTGCATTCACAAAAAATGGGCTGTGAGTTGTAATGAATAGTTGTTTTCCATATCCTGATCCAGCATTGATTTTCATCTCGGTTGCTAAATTGGTCAAATAATGATGGTATAATCCATTCTCCGGTTCTTCTATGAATACCAATTGACGTGGGGTTTGTTCATGAAGCAATAAATAATAAGCAAATAGTTTTAGAGTACCATCAGACATGCGTGATGAGTAAAAAGGAGAAGTAAACTCATTCTCAAAAAATTTTAAGACTAGCTGGCCATTTTCCATCATTTTAGGTTCAATTTTTGTAATACCTGGTAATTTACTCTGAATTTCTTTTAGTATCTTATTGAACGAATTTCTATCTTCTCGATACATATATTGTGCTACATTGTTTAAGTTGCTTCCGGAGCGATCAAGATATTGTTGAGGGGCTGCATACTGAATTTTTCTAGCTGAATCAGGAGAGAAGTAGCATAGATACCAACTTTTTAAGAAATTCATAAAATTAACGATTCGATCATATTGGGCCATAGCACCATATGTTGCAATACCTAACTTGCGCTTATCCGCCAGATTTACCTCCACTTTTTTTCCTCTACCAGTTATATTCCCTTCATCATCCTGCCAACCTTCGTTTCCTTCAAAAGCATACCCCACACCCTCGTGCAAATTGAGAAATGATTTTGGCCAGCCGCGTTTTTCAACACGCTGACGCAGTCGCTCATCTAGAACATATGGCCTTTTACTTTTATCGAGCGCAATTGAAAGTTCATATGTTATTGGCTTTGAATTACTAGTTTCACGGTAATACAACTCAAAATGAATAGGTTCCTGACTATTTTGAGATACCAATTGATTAAAACCACCACGGTTGCCTAGGTCACATGCTTCTTCTACACCTTTCTCTAAGCAGTCCGCAATAAAGCCAAATGCATCAGCAATTGTGCTTTTTCCTGTTCCACTCGGACCAATAATCGTAACCATATTACCCAATGGTCGTCCTTTTTGGTGGCTAAACAATTTTCCCATGGTAACGGACTTCAAAGAACCGTAGTTTTCGATTTTTATACCTTCAATCTTTCCCATAAAGATTTTCCTCCTAAGCTATGTGAGTTTTTAAGTGGTAATTAGAAGATTGCCCCAAAGTTGCAAAGCAAAAGCCCTATACTAGGGTTAACATCCAGCGTTGTATTAGGAAACTATGGGATTTAAATTGTCTTTTACTAATTGCAACTAAAAAAATAATTTCTGTTCCAGTTTCAAATAGAATTCTTACGTTCTGTACATACTTTTGAGATTTCGCTATTCGGATAGAGTTAATTTATACTTTTATTGAGTTACTTAAGAGATAATTAAAAAGAATTTTCTGTTAGTAAAAATATTAAATGCTGTAAACTGGTACAAGCTGCGTCCAGAAAGTAGAAGGTTGGCTTGTGTATTCGCATTCAAAATCCATAGGTATGACAACATTAGAAACATAGATGTTTGTAGAATCATTTCCGTCCTTACTGATATAAGTATAAGCCATTTACAGAAAAAATACAACATAACATATAGAAATTTAAAATTAAACATTGAAACAGAAATTCAACTAGTTGTAGAAGGATAGAACTATGTCAAAAGTGGTGAAAAATCCAATGTCTTATCTTCTACATCCGGCGGAAAGGCCACCGCCCATAGATTTTCTCACCTGAGATGCTTGGGCGGTATAGAGGTGGCGTATTCCCTTAAAATAAGCACTTTTTCAAAATCAAAGGAAGGAGGTGCCGAATATGGCAGTATTCCGCATTGAGAAAACCCGTGACTACACGGTGATGGCAAATCATCATCTGCGGAACACGGCGCTGTCGCTGAAAGCGAAGGGGCTGCTGTCCCTCATGCTATCCTTGCCAGAAGACTGGGACTATACCACCAAAGGCCTTGCCCGGATATGCCGGGACGGAGTGG
>JAHHRO010000013.1 GCA_020025755.1 Butyricicoccus sp.
TTTAAGTCGCTTCGCTCCAGATAAAACTGGCACAAAGACTTTTTTGACACTCTGGACCGACCGGATTTCCGGTCGGTTTTGCTTTTTGATATAGAATATGATATCCTGAATGTAAGAGAAAACCATAGGAGGCAGTATATGCATCAAACGGAACAGGAAGTACGGCATATTTTTGAATGGCTGTGTGAGACGCCGCACCCTTCGGGTGGAGAGCAGGCACTGGCGCAAAAGATCATGGATCGGTTTGCAGGAATGGGACTGCATCCATGGAAGGATGCATATGGGAATGTGTTCTGCGATGTACCTGCATCACAGGGGCGCGAGAATGAGCCCTGTGTGGCATTGCAGGCTCATCTGGATATGGTATGTGCAGTGGGCAGCGCAGACTATGTACCGGAGCGTGACCCGATCCATCCGATCGAGCGCGATGGTTGTCTGTGTACCGCAGGGGAATCTTCGCTGGGGGCTGACTGCGGTGCTGGTGCAGCAGTGATGCTTTGGCTCATAGAGCATGTGGAAGATCATCCACCACTCCGTCTCATCTTTACTGTGGAGGAGGAGATCGGCTTACAGGGTGCGCGTCAGCTTGATCCCAAAGGGGTCGAGGGCGTGCGTTCTCTCATCAATACCGATGGTTTTCATTGGGGACGTATCGTGACTGGATCGGCAAGCGGTGTGCGTGAAAGCTATACTCGCTCGCTCACGCTGGCAGATGCGCCCAAGCTGCCAAAGGGACAGGCGTATCGTCTGACTCTGGATGGATTCCAAGGTGGACATTCGGGATTCGATATCGGGCGCAAGCACGAAAATGCGCTCGTGCTGATGGGAGAATTGCTGCGTGAGCTGCGCATGGAGTCCCCGTTCGCACTCATTGATTTTGAGGGTGGCACGGCGTTCAATGCCATTCCCTACCACTGTCGTGCAGAAGTGCTGACGATCGCGCCTGTGCGTGAGGTGATCGAGTTGATCGCGGCACGGATCGAGGAACGCTGGCAAGCACATGAGCCAAACGGAAAACTGACCATCGAGGAGATCGCACTGCCGGAGCAGGTATGGAACGGGGACGCGGCAAGTGGGCTGCTGACCGTGCTGGGCGGCTTTGCAGATGGGATATATGCGATGCATGAACGGATTCCGCATGCCGTCGCAGACTCCTCCAATCTGGGGCATGTGTATGTAAAAGATGGGATCATTCATCTGGATGCCATGATTCGATGCATCAATGCACAGGCAGAGCAGGCACTTCAAACCAGCCATCGCATGGTTGCAGGCATGTGCGGCTTTACCGGAGAAGTTACGAGCCGCTATCCGGCATGGAAGGAACAGGCAGATGGGTATTTGTGCAGGACGGCGGCTGCCTGCTATCGGAAGGTCACGGGACAGGAGCCGGAGATCATGGTACAGCATGTTGGGCTGGAGCCCTCGCTGCTGCTGGAAAAAAATCCGGAAATGGAGTGTATCTGCGTAGGCATGGAACTTGCAGACTGTCACTCTCCCAAGGAGTGCTGGAAGCTCGATACCATTGTACCATTCGTGCAGATGCTTACTGAACTGATGTGCACTTTATAAAGAAGAAAAGCCCCAAACCAGATAAGGTTTGGGGCTTCAGACTGTCAAAAAAGCCTTTTTGCAGTTTTCGTGTGGAGCAAAGTGACTTAAAATTTTCAAAAACCAAGGACATGAGCCTTGGTTTTTGCCCACGACCCGCGCCATCGGGCGCGAAACCGGGGGTATCAGAGCCAGTTTCTACCGGAACTGGCTCTGTATCTAGGGGGACTGGGTTCCCCTGGAAAGGCTGTCGAAGGTTCTTCGACAGCCTCAAGCCCCAGACCAGATAAGGTTTGGGGCTTAGACTGTCAAAAGTCTTTTCACTATTTTGTTTTGGAACGAAGCGACCCCAAATTTTCAAGATTCAAGGACATGAACCTTGGATTACAGCTGGGAGAACACCTCACCGATCGCGCCGTGAATGACAAGATCCGCGCGCCCATCAGCAGGTGTCGGTGTTTTATTGACGAGCACCAGCTTGTTTCCGGTGTAATAGTCCAGCAGTCCGGCAGCCGGATAGACAGCGAGGGAAGTACCGCCTACGATCAGGATATCTGCATTCTGGATATATCGCAGGCTTTCGTTCATCGTATGTGTGTTGAGGCTTTCTTCATAGAGAACGACATCAGGCTTGATGATGCCGCCGCAGGTGCAGTGTGGGACACCGTGCCCCACTGCGATCTCTTTCACAGGATAGGGCTTGCGGCAGCGCATACAGAAGTTGCGATGGACAGAGCCATGCAGTTCCAGGACCTCTCTGGAGCCTGCCTTCTGATGCAGACCGTCGATGTTCTGTGTGATGATGGCACGCAGCTTGCCTGCCTGCTCCCATTCTGCCAGCTTTTGATGTGCAGGGTTGGGTTCTGCATCTAAGCACAGCATCTTTTCACGATAGAAACGGAAGAACTCATCTGTCTGCGCCATGAAAAATGTATGGGATAGAATGGTTTCCGGTGGGAATTTGTATTTCTGGTGGTACAGTCCATCAACAGAGCGAAAATCTGGGATGCCGCTTTCTGTGGAGACACCTGCGCCGCCAAAGAAAACGATGTTGTCAGAGTCTGCGATCCACGATCGCAGGGTTTGGATGGATCCTTGCATCAAAACACCTCGATTTATTCAATAATGGTGATCATGGAATCCTTGCGCGGCTTGGGGCTGGTCGGGGCTGCGGCATAGCCGAGCGCGATTGAGCCAATGACGATATGATCCTCAGGGATGCCATACTGGGTCAGCAGGGGACGGATGGTTGGGTCATCGGTCAAAGGACGCAGCTGATTGATCCAGCAGGTCGAGATGCCGAGGGATTCTGCGGCCAGCAGCATGGTTTGGATTGCTGCTGCACCATCGGGAAATGCATGTACTTCATCACGCTGATAGGAAACGATGATATGACAGGGAGCACCGTAAAAATTATAGCTGGAGCCGCGGTTGTCTGCTTGTGCAACTGCGCGTGCAAGGGACAGGCATTTTTCTGCGTTGCGAATGGCAGAGAAGTGCCAAAGCTGCTTGCCCATTCCGGTCGGTGCCCACTGACCAGCCTCCAGAATGGTTTCCAGATCGGAGCGGCTTACTTGTCTGTCGGTAAACGCACGCGTAGAACGGCGTGTATGGATCACAGATAAGACTTCGTTCATTGGATAGAACCTCCCAAAGCAATAAAATCATACATACAGTATAGTCTTATGCATTCTTGAATGCAAGCGAGGAAATGGTAAAATATACAGGTCATTTTAAATTTTGTAGGTTTGTCAAACATGTTGGACAGTAAACTCCGAAGGAGAAAGCCAAGCCAGAGGTCTCATAGGTAAGTTGTTAGAGCGGCGGTTATGAATTACAAGCTGCTTTGCAAAGTCGTCCAGAGAGAAGAAGGAATGACAGGAATACAACCGTTTTTGGTCTTGACGGTGGCTGCGCTCCACCTTGCCGTTATGACGTGGTGTGTAGGGCCGAATCAGTTTATGGCGAATGCCAAGTTCAGAAGCAGTCTTCTCAAATAGAGTAGGTAAATTCCGCTTGTCGTTGGAAAAACGGTTGGTAAATTCAAAACTGTTGTCTGTTTGGATACACTCCACATAAATCCCATGCTTTGCATACCACTAGTTTTCTTAGAAAATCGGCTGAAGAATAGGTGGATTGTTCAGGATAAGCAGCCAAAAGGCGTAATCTGGTGAACTCATCTATTGCGGTGTATTGGTAAAGTTTGAGTTTTGGATCTGCAATGCAGCGACGCGGAACGACCTTGACATCTACTTGCACCCAGTCACTTAGATGCGTCATCTGCTCATAGGGATTTGAGATGTAGTGTGCCTGCTTTTTTGAAGGCTGATTTTTGTACATTATTTTTGGGGAGAGGCTACTTTGCGACAGCCCCCTTGTTATACTTCCGGCTTGCTTAGCTCACACCATATTTTGCTGCATATTTCATGAACGATTGCTGATATGCCATGTCTTGTGTTATACATTTATTCATGAAGGATATGACCTCCTCTCGTTAAAGTTGTGTGTGGTAACTTAACTATAACGCATGAGACCGTATCCTTCATCCTTTTTTATTCAATTGTCCAATATGTATTGTACACCTACACACAATATGTATTCTACACCTACACTTTATATTGACAAGTCTATATGGGATGCCTATAATGAAAATGATCAACAACTGCATATGTGTTTTGGTAGCATTCTGCACTGCGCAGAAATTTTGCTTTAAATGGGAATGTGGTGAAAACCCACAGCAGCCCTCTCTACTGTAAAGACGACAAGCACCGCATATACCACTGTTCAACGGGTTTGAACGGGAAGGGCGGCGTAAGGAAGACTCTGAGCCAGGAGACCAGCCAACCCACAAGGAATACACGCTTTTCGGCGGGGAAAAGCGATCTTCGTTCATGGACTCTCTATGATTTCAGATTTTACATACCTTCCCGTATCTGGGAGGGTATTTTTTATGTCTTGCGGTCCATACCAAACACATATGAAACAGAAAGGAGTACACAATGAAAAAAACGATCCTATCCCGTTTGCTGTGCATCGTCAGCGTATTTTCCCTGATTTTAAGCGGCTGCGGTAACACAGGTACGCAAACCACCGCAAATCCAAACACGAACACCGATCAGGAGATCGTGTTTGCCGCCTCCCGTGACCAATGCCCTGGAGAGCAGGATGCCTACTACGCCTCGATGTCGCTTGGCATCTGGGAGCCGCTCATCACCAAGGATGCGAGTGGAAAGCCCATTCCAGCCCTTGCGAGCAGCTGGGAACACAACGAGGACTCTACGGTTTGGACCTTCCACCTGCAAAATGATGTCACATTCTCCAACGGTACCCCATTCAATTCCGATATCGTGCTGGCAAACTTTGACCGCATGAAGAAAGGACCTTTTGAATCCTCCTTCTATGGCATGAACCTCGAAACACTGTATCCCAATTTGCTCTCTTATGAGAAAATTGATGACTTCACTGTTGTCCTGACTCTGGACAAGCCACAGCCGCTGCTGGATTATTCCATGGTCAATTATGGCTCTGCCATGTTTGAACCTTCCTGCTTTTCTGAGGATGGCAGCTTCAACGGCTTCGCCATTGGAACAGGTCCTTATGTCGTAACCGAGAATGTACTGGGTCAGTATGCGGTCATCGAGCGCAATGAAACCTACTGGGGCACATCCGGCATTACCAAGAAATTCCGGTTCAAGGTCATCCCTGATCCAGAGACTCGCTATTCTGCACTGCGTGCCGGTGAGGTGCAAGGGCTTTGCGATCTTGGCGCGATCTCTCCAGCGCAGGCTGCCGAGCTTTCTTCCGATCCCAATTACCATGTTTCCGTTGGCGATTCCGGCATTACGCATTTCCTAAACGTCAATGGCGGCGCGTTCCCTTTCTCCGATGTGCGTATGCGCGAAGGTCTGTCCCTGCTCCTTGACCGCAAGACCATCGTTGACAGCTTCTTCAACGGCTGCGGCATCCCTGCCGGCGGCTTCCTCAGCTATACCAGCCCGTTCTATCAGGAGCAGCCTGTCCAACACGATCCGGAAAAGGGTGCAGATCTGATCCGCGAGGTCGTTGGCAATCAAGCCATTGAGCTGCTTTTCCTCCTTCCCAACGTGGATGCCAACCGATATCCCTATCAGGAGACTGCCGAGTATATCCAGTCCCTGCTGGAAAATATCGAGGGCACAAACATCAAAGTCAACATCCAGCTCATGGATTGGGGTCCATGCAAGGATGAAATGGCAGCCGGAAAATATAACCTGTGCCTGAAGATTCAGGGGCTGCCCTCTGCAAATCCGCTTTCTCTGTTTAAAAACTTTATGGCGAGCGATGGCAGTACCAACAAGAACTATGGTCTTGGCTACCATAACGAGCAAGCCGATGCACTCATCAATGAGGCAAAGACAAGCGTGGATGTCAAGCGTCTGACCGAGATCTATACGCAGCTGCAAGAGATCTCTGCAAAGGACTTTCCAAATATCCCTGTTATGTATTCGCAGGAGGTCGTCGCATCCTCCAGCAAGATCACAGGCTATGAGGCCTCTGTTTATGGCTTGACCGGATTTACGCAGGTCGGCTGGGCAAAATAAAACAACAAAGCCTCCGTGGCGTACGGGGGCTTTGTTGTTATCCACCCTACATTTTGAAAAGGTAGGTGAACCTATGTCAATTTTGAAATACATCTGCCGCAGGCTCCTGATTTTGATTCCCGTTCTGCTCGGCATTTCTCTTGCCGCGTTTCTTTTGGGACGGATCGCACCCGGTGATCCCGTGGACGATGCCCTGTTTCGCATTGGGGTGGAATTCCCCACAGAGTCTGACCGCGCCGATATGCGAGCAGGACTCGGATTAGACAAGCCGCTTCCCGTTCAATACTGGACTTGGCTGCAAAGAACCTTACAAGGGGATCTGGGGCACTCCTATATCGGCAATCGCGACATTGCCGACGAACTGCTCACTCGCTTACCCATCACGCTGAAGCTCTCGCTTTCCGCCTTGTTGACAACCATCCTTCTCGGCATTGGCGGCGGCATCCTGATGGCAGCCTGCCGCGGTACTTTTTGGGAAGCCCTGTTAAAATCGCTTTCCTCCCTGCTCCTGTCGATCCCCAGCTTTTGGATCGCTCTCTTTCTCATTACGATTTTCGCCGAACAGCTTCATCTCCTGCCCACAAGCGGTTTGGATTCCGGGGTTCGTTCTCTTATCCTTCCCACCATTGCACTTGCATCGGCAAACATCGGCGCAACTGCTCGCCTGACTGATGCCAATATCCGAGCCGAGCTGAGCCAGCAGTACATCATTACAGCCAATGCAAAGGGGCTATCCCCACGCGCCGTCATGCTCCACCATGCTTTCCGCAATTCACTTATTCCGATCATCACACTGGTCGGCAACTATTTTGGCGGCATTCTGGGCGGCAGCACCATTATAGAAACCATTTTTGCCATTCCTGGATTGGGAAGCTATGTACTTTCCGCCATTCAAAACCGCGATTATCCCGTCATTCAGGGCTATGTACTCATCACAGGCACGACCTTCGTACTCATCACCCTTGCGATCGACCTGCTGTATCTGGTGGTCGATCCAAAGATCCGCATTCAGGGGGACGCAGCATGACACAACGAAAAAAACAGACTCTCAAACTGATCGCCGTCAGCAGCATTCTGGCACTGATCGTACTTATGACCATTTTTGCACCCCATCTCGCACCCTATGACCCCACTGCGGTGCAAATGGATCAGCGGCTGCTTGCGCCCTGCGCCGCACATCCGTTGGGTACGGACGCCCTCGGGCGTGATGTGCTGAGCCGTGTGATCTATGGCGGCCGCGCCTCGCTCCTGCTTGCAGTGATTGCGACCTGCTGTTCTATGGGTGCAGGTCTTTTCATCGGTATCCTTGCCGGATACTGTGAAGGGGTCGTTGATATGATCATTTCAGGGATCTCAAATATCTTTCAGGGACTGCCCAGCACCATCCTGATGATCGCACTGGTCGGCGTTCTGGGCAGCAGCAGCTCCAGTATCGTTTTGGCTCTGGTTGTGACCTCATGGGTAGGGTTCTCCCGTCTGGTACGCGGCGAAGTACTCAAGGTCAAGCAGGAACTCTACATCGAAGGTATGCGCTGCATCGGTGCCAGCCACTGGCATATCATCTGGCGACATATTCTGCCCAATATCCGCACCAACCTGATTGTCCTGTTTACAACCCGTGTTGGACGCGTCGTGCTTTCCGTTGCAGGGCTCAGCTATCTTGGGCTCGGCATCCAGCCGCCTACCCCTGACTGGGGCGAAATGATCAGTGGTTCCGCACGGCGTTATTTTCGCTCTGCGCCCCATCTGCTGTGGGCACCCGGCATTTGTATCATCCTGCTTACCCTTTCGATCCATCTGCTCGGTGATTTTCTGCGCGACTGGTTCGATGTCAAACAGGATTTGGTGAAAGAACTATGACTCCAGATATTACGATAAAAGACCTTTCAGTCAGTTTTGAAACGGTACAGGGGACGGTATATGCCGTCCGTGATTTGTCCACCACCTTTCATGCCGGACGCATTTCCGGCATCATCGGGGAGAGCGGAAGCGGAAAAAGCATCATGGGCATGTCCATCCTGCGCTTGCTTCCCAATACGGCAAGGGTGACCGGCTCTTGCTTTCTGGGCAAAGACGAACTGTACACCATGCCGCTCAAAGCACTGCGCAAGGTGCGCGGCGGCATGATCGGTCTGATCCCACAAAACCCCAGTGCTTCTCTCGATCCGGTCATGAGGATCAAGCATCAGCTGATGGAGGCGATCCTGACCCATCGGCGAGCCGATCGAAAAGCCGCCGAACAACAGCTTGCGGTGCTGCTGCAACGATTTGGCTTTGATGACCCACAAACCATCCTCAGGCAGTATGCCTTCCAGATGAGCGGCGGCATGAATCAGCGTCTGGTCTCCGCCTCGGGGCTTGCCTGTCAGCCCGGCTGGGTGATCGCAGACGAGCCCACCAAAGGGCTTGATGCGATCCTGCGCAATCAGGTCTACACCGTCCTGCGCCAGATCCACGAGACCTATCACAGCAGCATGATCGTCATTACCCATGACCTTGATTTTGCCTGCCGTCTGTGTGACGATATCCGCGTGCTGTATCAGGGACATCTCATCGAGCAGGGAAGCGCACAGGAGATCATGGAAACGCCCCTGCATCCCTATACCCTTGGACTGATGAACGCCATGCCGCGTCACGGCATGATCCCCATTCCGCCGCCTGACCCTGCGCGCCTGACACACACCGGATGTATTTTTTATCCGCGTTGTCCCCGAGCATCGGCACGCTGTGGACAGGAGAGCCCACACGAAGTCACACTGAAAACCGGAAGAAAGGTAAGGTGCTTGCTGCATGCCTGATATTTTAGAGCTTCGCGCCGTTTGCCGTACCTTTTCACACGGTATTTTCCATACCCACACCACGAAAGCGGTTGATCAGGTCAGCTTTTCTCTGGAACGCGGAAAAACTTTCGGGCTGGTAGGCAACAGTGGCTGTGGAAAAACCACACTCTCACGCCTTATCACCCGTCTGCTTCCACTCACATCAGGGCAGATCCTGTTTGAAGGGACAGACATCGCACAATTCGACCGCAAAGAAACCAAGCACTATCACCGCTCGATACAGATGATTTTTCAAAACCCCGAAGCCTCTCTTGATCCCTCTATGCGTCTGAGAGACAGCCTGCTTGAGTCCCTGTCTCTGCATCAGATCGGGCACACACGAGAAGAGCGCATGGAAAAGATCCTGCACATGCTTGCGCTTGTGGGCTTATCCGAGCCGCTCCTCTCGCGCTATCCCCATCAGATCAGCGGCGGTGAAGCGCAACGCCTTGTCATCTGCCGTGCCCTTTTGCTGGAACCCAAGATCCTCCTGCTCGACGAACCAACTGCTATGTTGGATGTATCCGTACAGGCCTCCATGATGCATCTTTTCAAATCGCTCCAGCAAGAGTTTGGGCTGACCTATCTCTATATCACGCATGATATCGAACTGCTGGCTTGGATCAGTGATACCATTGGGGTCATGCAGCAGGGACGACTTGTAGAACTTGGAAGCCGTCAGCAGATCATGGAAGCACCTGTACACCCCTATACAAGAGCCCTGCTGGATTCATATAGCCATTGGAAATAAGGAGGTTTTTATGAAAGAACGCATTGCTATGACCGATTTTGCAAAGCAGTGGGCATCTCACATTGAAGAAAGCAGAACACCGCGCATGAAAGAGGATGCCGCAGAGCAGGCTTTCTGGAAACAATTCATGCAGAAAAAGTCCTATGCGCCTGAAGCCTCCTCTCGTCAGGTACTCACCTATCTGCGTCCGCTCTTTGCGCAGTATGAGATCCAAACCGCGTTGGAGATCGGTCCTGGCTGGGGCAATTATACCCTCGATCTTGCTGCATGCTGTGAGGAAGTCGCCTGTGTTGACCTCTCATCCGATATGCTGGACTTCATCCTGCGAGCGGGTAACGCGCACGGCTTTCACAACCTGACTGCTTATCAAAGCAAGTGGGAGTCGTTTGTGCCGGACAGGAAATACGATCTTGTCTTTGGCTATAACTGCTTTTATCGGCAGTCAGATCTTCCGGACTGCTTTGCCCGTATGCAGCACGCTGCACGCAAGCTGTGCGTTGCCGGTATGAATACCGGACTTGCACCGATCTGGGTACATGAACTGGAAGCAGCTGGCGCACAGGTGAAATGGGAATGGAAGGACTATATGTATTTTGTGGGCGTACTCTATCAAATGGGGATCGATGCCAATGTTCGGGTTCTTCCGTTCACTAGATCTCTGTCCTATCCCAATATCGATGCACTGGTACAGGGGGAGTGTGCGCGCTGTGACTGCACCGCGCTCGACCCCAAACAAGCCGCTGATATTCTATGCAGGCATTTTTCTGAACAGCCCGACGGAAGCTGGACTGCCGAAGTACAGTTCCGCAGCGGCATCGTCTGGTGGGAAGTGCCGCATGGCGCACAATAACAAATGTCCCCTGCCATGGTCTTGCACCATCTGGCAGGGGACATTCGTTAAAATCGGAAATAGATAAACGGATTGTAGCTGGAGCTCAGGATATAAACGATACATTCCAGCAGTAAGACAAGACAGACCACATTGAGTAGGGTATCACGCAGGGCGGTCTTTTTCAGCTTGATTCTTTCTGCCCATGGCAGCATACACACCAATCCGATCGGAATATAGATCAAGCCGAGCAGAATGGAGGAATTGGCAGCCAGAACCGCAACAGGGTCTGAGGGCACAAAGCGGAACAGCATCCCAACGCGCTGACCCACCTGTTCCAAAGATTCCGCATTGAAGATCACCCAGCCGATGACCACAAAGAAAAAGGTATACAGCCACTGAAAAATTTTAGGCAGACGCTCCAGCAGCTTCCCAAGGAAGAATTTTTCCACAAGCAGCAGCACTGCATAATAGATGCCCCACAGCATAAAGTTCCATTGTGCGCCGTGCCAGAAGCCAGTCAGCACCCAGACGACACATAGATTAAATACCCATCTGGCTGTACTGCACCGATTCCCTCCCAGCGGAATATAGATATAGTCCCGAAACCAACTGGAAAGTGAGATATGCCAACGCCGCCAAAAATCCGTGATCGAGGTTGCGATATATGGATAATGGAAATTCTCCAGAAAATGAAATCCAAAGATGCGTCCCAAACCAATCGCCATATCACTATAGCCGGAAAAATCAAAATAGATCTGCAAGGAATAGGCAAGTGCCGCAAGCCAATAGATCGCAGTTCCATAAGCTGAGGTATTTTCCGTATAGATCAGGGTCGCAATCGCTCCGATCTTATTGGACAGGATCACTTTTTTAGAAAGTCCTACGATAAAACGGCGTAGTCCGTAGGAAACATCTTCAAGACTCTCTTTGCGCAGCTTGATTTCCGATTCAACAGTTTGATAGCGGACGATCGGGCCTGCAATCAGCTGTGGGAAGAATGAAACATAAAGTGTGAGATAAAAATAATTTGTTTGCACCTGAATTTCGTGTCGATAGAGATCGATCACATAGGACAGGATCTGGAATGTATAGAAGCTGATACCAATGGGAAGCGCGATTTTGGGGATCATGAGCGTGCTGGAAAAAAGATGGTTCAGGTTGTCTACCGTAAAATTCAGATATTTGAATAGGAACAGGTTAGCTGTCAGCAGACAAATGGTTATCACGAAAACAACCTTTCTGAGTTTCTGCGTTTTTTCACCATCGAGCTGATGGATCAGCAAACCGCCTATATAGGCGACAAAGGATGCGGCAAGCATGAGAAAAATATATCTTGGCTCCCCCCATGCATAAAACACCAAAGAAAAAACCAGCAGGACACCGTTTCGATAGACGCGATTGGGGAACAGGAAATAAGACACCAGAACCAGTGGGAGAAACGCATATAGAAATGTCAATGTACTAAAAACCATAGATCAGTTCTCCAATGCAAATTCATTCATAAGATAAAAGTCGATATTCCCGATCCAGAGCACCTTTTGGATATCATGCTGCTCAATATAGTCTGAAAAATGGAACGGATGGCGCATATAGTGTTCATAGTATCGCAGATCGATCGAATATGTGGTATCGAAATGTGAAGCCAGCAGCTTTAAGATCGCATTGTCATAGGACTCGCCAATGACTAAAATATTTTCACGGTCTTTCCGTCCACTCCTGAAAATGACTTCACCGATATCCTCGCCATAAAAAGAACTGTACTTCATCTCATCCGGCGGCGTTTTAAAACAAGCTGCCTGCGTTCCATAATCCTCAGCCGGACTGCCATTGATCGTAATATCAAAATCCGGATATACAAAGCGATAGGCATACAAGGGTTCTGTGAAAACCGGCGCACCCACATAAACACTTTTCGACCCTTTCAGCGAATCACACACTCGTACTTCTTCCACAGGTGTCAATGGTGGATCGCTGCATTCCAACAGCTTCAGAACATCCTGATACCCCTGATAAGAACCTTTATAATTCCAATGATGGTCGGTGCGATAGAAATACTGGCGGAACATATCATAGGAATCAATGGAAAAAATCGCTTTTTGGGATACGGGCAGTTCCAAAAGATCAAAAAAGTATTCCCCTGCTCCCACTTTCTCTCCGGTTTCAAACTGGATATCGGTATCCTTTTCTATAAAAAAGCTGTAAAAAGAAACATCCGGATGCGCATGGATTACTTTGTTATAATTCTCTGCTTTTTCAGCCAGAGGGTCTTTCATTTTTGCAAGATCACGCGTTGGATATACCAGATGATCGCCACCAAACACGAGGTTATTGAGAAATTTAAAATAACGATCTTTATGCTCCGAAAATACAGGAAGCATCGTGCGCTTGATGTAAGCTGCTTTGTTCTCATTATACTTCTTTTTCATACTGGATGCTTTGGGGATCTGATCGGACAGAGCATTTTCCACACCATCCTGAAATGTATTCTCGATCATCGCTTCGATTGAAAAAGGGGGTATCTTGTAAGCATAACGGTTTTCATAGTAGTTCATTTCTTTGGGAAATGCAACCGTTCGAACAAGACCAAAGCCCAGACATGAGAGCACCACAAAAATAAAAAGTATGTTGGACAGTTTCTGCATCATATCTCCCCGAAAGCCTCCTTATTGCAAACACGTCATTCCCAAACTACCATACATACGATAGCACAGTTGTAAAAAAATGTAAATACTTCCTTAAAATAGAAGATATTGGTGATTCGCGGAATAAAAAACAGCCAGATAAAACATCTGGCTGTTTTCTTGTGGTGCGGGTGACAGGACTTGAACCTGCACGCCAAAGACACCAGAACCTAAATCTGGCGCGTCTGCCATTCCGCCACACCCGCATTGCTTATATATTATACGATACCCCGTTGTGTTTGTCTATACCAAATTTAAAATGACCTGTATATTTTTGTGTAGGTGTATGATACATATTGGACAATGAAAACTCGTGAGGTGGTATGCCAAGCATGGGATTTATGTGGAGTGCATCCAAACAGATAACGGTTTTGAATTTACCAACCGTTTTTCCAACGGCAAGCGGAATTTGCCTACTCTATTTGAGAAGACTGCTTCTGAACTGGGTATTCGCCATAAACTGATTCGACCCTACACACCATGTCATAACGGCAAGGTTGAACGCAGCCACCGTGAAGACCCAAAACGGTTGTATTCCTGTCATTCCTTCTTCTCTCTGGACGACTTTGCAAAGCAGCTTGTAATTCATAACCACCGCTCTAACAACTTACCTATGAGATCTCTTGCTTGGCTTTCTCCTTCCAAGTTCACTGTCCAATATGTTTGACAACCCTGCAAAAAAGGATCGTTTGTGGAATAAAGCAAATAGAAATATATTTTATGAGATTGCAGACAAGGCGTAGGGGGAGAAAGCGTTAGGGACGGGTGCGCATGATCGTGAAACGAAAGAGATCACTGCGCAGGCAGTCGATGGAGTATAGGATGGGGTTACCGCGCGTATCGAAATGAGACTGTCGGAATCCAAAGGCATCGCATCCCTGCGGCAGATGCAGCAAGGTGCGCAGATGCTCCCCAGAAGGTGGGATGAACAGATCGGTCAATGCATGTCCGATTTGGATACCCTGTTCCTGCTCCAGATAGGAAAAGAGAGAATGCGGCGGATTGTTGACATCCAAGGTGGAAGCATATTTTTGTGGGAGATAGCTGACGCTGGCACAGATCGCACCGAGATCCGCATGGCGCACGCGTTCTATCACGAAAAAGGGCTCATCCTGTTCGGTCTCGAAAAATTGTGCAATTTCTTTGGAGATCGGGCGCAGCGTACAGGTGATATCGGATGTTCGCTCCTGTATGCCGGCATTGGCGATCATTACAGATATACTTTGCAGCTGTGCAAGATCGTTGATGATACGAGGGGGATTTTCTACAAGGTATGTACCCGATCCGTGTTTGGAAACCAAGATGCCATCTCGCTGAAGAAGATCGACTGCTTTGCGCCAAGTCATACGGCTGACTCCGAGGCACTGTGCCATCTGCATTTCTGAGGGAATCTTTTTGCCGGCTTCAAATTCTCCTGCATCATAAAGAGAAAGAAACATTTCTTTGGCGCAAAGCGCGGAAGATTTTTGTTTCATTGCGTAAGATCCTCCGTATAGATTGAAAATAAAAGAACTTGTTTGCTCTATTATAGAGCATTGTTGTAAAAAATCAAGTGCTGTCAGGCGGAAAAAGAGGAACCATTGTGTGAAATATACAAAAATGATATAAAAAATAAAGCAAGTATACAAAAATATCCCCGATATATTGACAAATTCTGACAAAACGTGATATAAAAAGGTAAAGTTGTATAGACCAGTTTAAGGAAAATGAGAGAGGAGAAAAGAAATGATTTCAAGTAAGTATGTGACCTTGTTTGTAGTCGGATTTTTCGTCTACATTGGACTTATGATACTGATTGCATACCTGACAAGCCGAAAGGGAACTACACAGGGAGAGGATTACCTGATGGGCGGACGCAATGTGGGATTGCTGCTACTCATCTGTACGGCAGCGGCAACCGCAGTTGGCACGGGTACATCGGTCGGTGCGACCGCAAACGGCTTCCGAAGTGGCTGGCTGGGCGCGGTATATCCGCTTGCAAATGCGTTGGGGCTTGTGACCGTTGCATTCTGTTTCGCACATGTGCGAAAGTTTAAGTTCCGCACGCTTTGTGAAGAACTGCAATTTTATTATGATGGCAGCCCGTATATGCGTAAGTTCATGTCAGTTGTCATTTTTATTGTCTCGATTGTTTGGGTCGGCAGTGCAATCAATGGCGGCGCGAACTATCTCGCATATCTCATCGGAATGGATATGATCCCTGCAAAGATCATCACTGTTTTTGCGTTCGGTATCTATGTTTTTGTGGGCGGTTACATGGCGGTCGTATGGACAGATGCCATTCAGGCAGTTCTGCTGTTTGGCGGCTTTGTCCTGATTGCGATTCTGGCTATCCCAGCGGCTGGTGGCTTTGATACCATTCGCGCAACCTATGAAGCGGCTGGCAATCCGGGGGCAATGACCCTGTTTGGGGTGGGTTCTAAGGGCGTTCTCGGTGTTCTGGCAGTTGCACTGGCGTCTTATTATGGCGCAATGGCAGGACCGACCGCCCATATGCGCGTCTATACCGCGAAATCCCCACAGACCGCACGCAAGGCGATTTTAGTTGCGGCAGTTGTAGTAGGATGTTTCTCGATTCTGCCGGCGATCGTTGGTATGTCCGGTTTTACCATTGCGACACAGGCAGGTGCAGCAAATGTACTGGAAAATCCGGATTTTACCTTTGCATACATGGCAACAACCGTCTTTCCTCCGGCAATTGGTCTGGTCTGTCTCATTGCTGGTCTGTCCGCGATCATGTCCTCTGCGGATTCGGATGCGATCGCAGGCGTTACCACATTCCTGACGGACGTATATGCACTGATCTTCAAGAAACCGGTAGCAGATAAGGATATTCCAAAATACTCCCGTATCATTTTGGTTATCATGCTTGCAAGCGCGTTCGGAATGACCATCTTTGCAAGTGATATCATGAGCTATATCAACAATGTCATTGGTTCGTTCACCCCTGGTATGGCAGTTGCGCTCCTTGTTGGACGATTTTGGAAACGTGCCACTTGGCAGGGCGGCGTTGCAACCATGGGAAGCGGCATCGTGTTCGGTGTGTGTTATCTTCTGATTGCACCATTCAATGCATGGATCACAGAGATTTTTGCAGGGCCTGCACTGCCAGTTACGATCGTGACCTTTGTCGTATGCATCATCGTCAGTCTGATGACACCGCCTTCCAGTCATACGGAGGAAGAACGTGTTGCACTCGTTCTGGCAGAACGCAATCAGGAAAAGACTGCATCTGTGCGCTGATTGATCCATAGACAAGCAACAAATGAGGTATAAATGGTGCAGGAGGCAAGAATGGAGTTATATTTCTTGAGTGTTGGCTATGGAGAGGCGATTGTACTGCTCGATGCAGGGCATTGCCTTGTTATAGATGGCGGAGCAGGTGCGCAGGACTGTGCATATGAGGCGGCAGGAACCATTCGTCTGGCAGATTTTCTGCATCAAAAGCAGGTGCAATGTATTGACTATATCCTCTGCACCCATTTGCACAATGACCATATTGGTGGATTGTTGGATGTGGTAGAACAATTTCCAATCGGGCAATTCTGGATCAATCTGCTGCCTGAGAAAAGTGCCCAGTCCGCGATCCTTGCCGCAGAACCGGAATGCGCAGAGGATCTGAGTCTGCGCCTGTTCACACAAGGTCTGCGAGCGTTTGAACGGCTGCGCAGTGTGCTTGCCGCGCGAAAGATTCCCATTCTAGAGCGTACCGCAACCGAAGCGTATGAAACGCTTTGGCAGGGCTGTGAGATCCGTTTGTTCGGCATGACGCCGGAACAGACCGCAAAGCGCAGAGACGAGTATAACACATTCTGTGTCCTGAAAGACCCAAAGGCGCAAAGGGATGCCATGCGTGCTTTTGACCGCGTGGAGAATACTTGCAGTTTGGCATGCAGTTTGAAAATGGATGGTTGGTGTGCCATGCTGACGGGTGACCTGTGCAGTGGGTGGGAGGAACGCTGTAAAGCAGATTTCCCATCCGCCGAGTTGCTCAAGCTCACTCATCATGGACAAAAGGACGGGATGCCGCAGGTTCTGGTGGAAGCATGTGATCCTTCGGTATTTCTGATGTGTGCAGATGCAGAACGCACATTCCAGAGCGCATGTGAAGCAGTGAAAACGCGTGCAAGAGCGTATTTAGAGGCAAAAGAACGGCAAACACAGCATATCTATACAACAGGACGCTTGGAAGAACAGTTTGGAAGACAGGACGGGATACAGCCCTGTGCGCTGTGCTGTACGGCGGGAACTCCGATCACCTGCACGGCATATTATGCAAGGGATGTGAAACGATGAAGATTTTGTTCGAGCAGTCTTATGTGTGGACACCACGAGATGCACAGCGCGATGTAGGGTTTGCATTCTGCTGTCCAAACGATGTGACAGAAATTCGGATCTCATTATCCTATGCGCCGGCATTGGAAACAGAGGATGCACGATGCAAGCCGCAGGTGGAAAAGGCACTTCAGCGGTACTATGACTGCTATCCCCATACTTTGCAGCCCATGGATGCAAATAAATTTCTCCCAGTCAAAAATCTGATTACGCTGTCACTTGACAAAGATGGTGTGTATTTGGGCAATGCACATCGCTGGGACAGCAGGCAGGAGCACATTCTGAACAGTGAATGGGCATCTCGCGGATTTGTGCCGCCCAAACAGATGGAAGGGGGCTGGGCAGGGATGCTGCATCTGCATGAGATTATTTCTCCGCTCTGTGAGGCACAACTGAAAGTTGAGGGGAGGGCGGAAGGATGAACTGGCATCCGGTGGAACTGCATACCCACACAGAGCATAGTGACGGCGACTTTACCGTGCGCCAGTTGGCGAAGGCGGCAAAAGCAAGAGGATTTGAAGCGGTTGCGCTGACCGATCACAATACAAGTTCGGGAATGCAGGAATTTTATAAAGCAGCGCAGAGAGAAGGGCTGATTGCGATTTCCGGCATCGAATGGACGACCTATTGGGGGCACATGCTGGTGCTGGGCGAACAGGGATATACAGATTGGCGCGGCGTACAGCCCGAACGGATCGATGATGCAATCGCAAACATCCACAAAAATCGGGGGATCGTGGGCATCGCGCACCCGTTCGCATTATCCAATCCCGTCAATACAGGGTATCATTGGGAATTTCAGATTGCCAATTGGGATGCGGTTGATTTTTTGGAAGTCTGGTCGCGTGATGATGCACCGCGAAAAATCCAGAGCCTGCGTGCCTTTGGTCTTTGGGAACAGCTGCTTAGCCGAGGCTGTCGGATCACGGCGACTTCGGGCAGAGATTGGCACCGAGAGGATAGCTTGGCGTATGCACATACCTACATTGGAACGGAGCAGCCGCTGACGCCTGATGGCATTGTGCAGGCAGTTCGCAAGGGACGTGTATGCTTGTCGGTCGGCCCGCTCCTGACCATGCGTATTCCGCTCGATATGCAGACCTGTGCAGAGATCGGAGACGAGATTCCAGATGGTCTTTCAGAGGTGGAGATTTTCATGCAGACCCATACGATGGAGCGTGACTGGGATCGCGCGCAGGTTGTGCCCAAAGAGATCCAGCTCATTCACAACGGGCTGGTCATCAAACGTTGCGCTGTGGCGGCGCATCAGGTGCTTCGCGTCCCACTCGCTGCCGGATGGATGCGTGCAGACTTGATCGGGGAGTATTATGGGAAAACAGAGCAGCATTTGGCATTCACCAACCCGATCTTTATTCGATAAAAGGGGGCAGTCCTATGGCAGTGCTCAGGCTGACGGCTGAGATCATGGTACGTCTGCTGCTTGCAATGTGTATTGGAGGATGTATTGGGTGGGAACGTGCCAAAAATCATCATCCTGCCGGCATCCGAACGCATATGCTGGTGACGATCGGTGCAGCTGTTGTGATGCTGCTGGGCAGCCAGACCGTTGGCGTATTCGCCGGAACAGCCAATTCTGATCCGGCACGTCTGGGGGCGCAGGTCATTTCAGGCATTGGGTTTCTGGGCGCAGGTACGATCATGAAAGAAGGGCGTTCCATACGCGGTCTGACGACGGCGGCGACCCTATGGGTGGTTGCATGTCTGGGGCTGGCGATCGGTGCAGGGCAGTATACGATATCCCTTGCAGGCTTTGCCGTTTCCATGATCGCGCTTCGCATGTTCAAACTCCCTCGCTTTGAGGTCTCTTTTCTGTGTGGCACAGACAATGAATCTTTTCAAAAGGTTTGTGATGCGCTGATACTGCAAAAAGCAAATATTTGCAATTTTTCAACGCGTACCGTAAGTATGGAGCAGATCCGTGTGAGCTTTGAGCTGTATTTGGGATGGAATCAAAAGGGGATCAGTGCATCGGAGGTCGTCAAGGAAATCTCCAGAGTGCCGGGGATCTCCCATATTGAGATCGATACCCTGTAAAAATGCAGACGGAAGAACACATGATCCAGATCGAAAGTGAAATATAAAAAAGGACGTATTCGAAAAGAATACGTCCGAGGCTGTCGAAGAACCTTCGACAGCCTTTCTAGGGGAACCCAGTCCCCCTAGATACAGAGCCAGTTCCGGTAGAAACTGGCTCTGATACCCCCGGTTTCGCGCCCGATGGCGCGGGTCGTGGGCAAAAACCAAGGCTCATGTCCTTGGTTTTTGAAAATTTTAAGTCGCTTTGCTCCAATAAAAAACAGCGAAAAGCCTTTTTCTACAAGCTGGGACGTATTCGAAAAGAATACGTCCTTTTTATCCAAGCTGGAGGGGATATGGAACCTTTACTGGGGATCGTGCGGCTGTTTTTTCTCCTTGAGCCCCAGCGTGCGGCGCACGGTTGGGATGAAAGCGGAGGCGAATTTGCCTTTGCCGCGGCTTTTGACATAGAAATAACCGATAATGGAGAAGCAGACAGCACCAATAAAGTTGACGATCATATCTTTCATCGTATCCACTAGACCGATATCGATATAGCCGCCATATTTTGCGATCCAGTCCTCGCCGTTGACGACCAGTGTTTCAATGGGGGCATGTCCAACAATGTTTAATCCATCCGGATTGAACAGAACAGAATTGATGCGGTGAACGATCCAGTCCTTCTGCATATCCGTTCCGAAATATAGATCCATGCCAAACTCAAAGAATTCCCAGAGAACGCCAACGGTCATAGAGAAGCAGAACGCAACCACTGCCAGAAAGAGCGGAGATAGTTCAACAGAAAAGCGTTCACTTCGGTTGAAGATATCTACAAGCGCAAAACCGATGGCAGCCATGAGGAAGCCGTTGATGGTGTGAAGCATGGTATCCCAGTAGGGAAGCTGCGTATAATAGGAATTCACTTCACCCAGGATTTCGGCAGAGAAGATAAAGCAGTAAATAATGGTTTCGAGGGCAGGCGGCAGGTCGATGCCCAGGCGGCGGTCAATGAACATGGGGACACAGAACAGGATCAGTGTCAAGATACAAGTAAAAAGATGTTCATAGTTTCCGCGGAAGGATGCGCGAGCGGCGGTGATGATAACCAGAATAGACAAAAGACCACGGATCGTAAGCCGCCTTCGCTTATTTTTCGTTAACATAAAATACCCCTTTCGATTAGAGTAAAAAGTCTCCGGTGACACCACCGGAGACCCATGCAGACTGTGTGATTATTCGATTCCTTCGTTTTCACCCTCAGAACGGGTGTTGAATGCATAATCATCGCAGTTGTTGACAGCTTCCACTTCGTTTGCGTAAGGGCAGACAAAAACGCGCCCTTCTGTCTCTGCCTTGGCCACGCAGATTTTTGTGCCAACAGCATCACGGCGACGGAACAAACACCAGAGCTTTTTAGACATAGGTTCTCATCCTTTCTCAAATCGGAAATCCTCGTTAATATTTTAGCATGCGTTCATCCTTTCGACAAGCCTTTTTTCAGTCATTTCTTATAGAATCAAAATACGCTTGCAACAAAATGGAGGGTATGATAGCATAAAAGTGAAAACGATACCCACGAAAAATTTTGAAACAGAAATGGACAGGAAAGGGGAAAGCGACTTTGCATTACGACATCAACTATTTGCGCCTATTGGCTGAAAAATTTCCCACCATTGAATCGGTAACCAATGAACTTGTCAACCTGCGTGCGATCATGCATCTGCCCAAAGGAACAGAGTATTATTTTTCCGATCTGCACGGAGAACATGAGGCATTCATCCATCTGCTGCGTTCAGGATCGGGTGTGATCCGCGAAAAGATCGACAATCTGTTTCGCTCCTCTGTGATGGAAAAAGACCGCGCGGAACTGGCAGCACTCGTCTATTATCCCTCCACACAGCTTGCAAGAGCGCGCAGAGCCGAGCAAAATTATGAGGATTGGTGTATGGTTACCATCAACCAGCTGGTGATCGTTGCGTGTGAGGTATCCGCGAAGTACACACGCAGCAAGGTGCGCCATACGATGGATCCACGCTATGCAAACATGATCGAAGAACTCATGAATACGGATGGAACCGATATGGATAAGCGAACCTACTATCGCGAGATGATCGAATCGGTGGTGCAGGTGGGCTGTGCAGATGGACTCATCAAAGCCCTTTGCCATCTTATTCAGCAAATGACAGTGGATCAATTACATATCATCGGAGATATTTTCGACCGTGGACCGCGCGCGGATCGGATCTTGGATGAACTTATGAAGCATCATGATGTGGATATCCAATGGGGAAACCATGATGTTTCGTGGATCGGTGCGATGTGCGGCAACTCAGTCTGCCTCATGAGTGTTTTGCGTATTGCTATCAGCTATAATGGGTTCGATTGTCTGGAAGATGGGTACGGCATCAATCTGCGTCCGCTCTCCATGTTTGCGGCAACGACCTATGCAAACGATCCGTGTACACATTTTATGCCCCATGTGCTGGATGAGAATGAGTTCGATCCGGTCGATCCTGCGCTTGCGGCAAAGATGCACAAAGCGGTCGCGATCATGATGTTTAAGCTGGAAGGGCAGCTGATCCAGCGGCATCCCGAATATGGGATGCAGGAAAGATTGCTGCTAGACAAAATTGATTATGAAAAAGGAACCGTTAAGATCGGCGGCAAGGACTATCCTTTGACCGATACCAATTTCCCGACCATTGATCCGAAAAATCCCTATGCGCTGACAGCGGAAGAACAGACCATTCTCGATGGGTTTCAGGCTTCTTTCCGCCACTCAGAACGCTTGCGCACCCATATCGATTTCATTATCAATCATGGAGCGATGTATAAGGTGGCAAATGGAAAACTCCTGTATCACGGATGCATCCCTGTCAATGCAGATGGTTCGCTTCAGGAGGTGGATCTGTTTGGAGAGAAGTGCAAGGGACGTGCCCTGCTCGACCAGCTTGAAATGCATGTACGGCGTGCCTACCGCGCAGAGACACCGGATTCGGTCGATCTGCTGTGGTATCTATGGTGCGGTGCAGCCTCTCCGCTCTTTGGAAAGGATCGCATGACTTCCTTTGAACGCTATTTTGTTAAGGAAAAAGAACTTCAGAAGGAACACATGAACCCGTATTACAAATATTATGATGATCCAAAGTTCTGTGCTGCACTGATGCGGGAATTTGGGCTGAATCCGGAAATCAGCCATATTATCAATGGGCATGTGCCCGTGAAACACGGAGAAACACCCGTCAAGGCAGGCGGAAGGCTGTTTGTCATCGATGGCGGTATCTCTAAAGCCTATCGTTCTAAAACAGGGATCGCAGGCTATACCCTTATCTCATCCTCACATGAGATCCAACTCGCAGAACATCGTCCATTCCATAGAGGAAATGATTTGGAAAGTCCGGAAACGTATACCACGGTTCATATTGTCGAACATATGCCGCGTCGTCTCATGGTAGAAGATACAGACGCTGGAGAGCGTTTCCGGAGGCGTATTGATGAACTGCAGGAGCTGCTTTCCCTCTACCGATGCGGCATGCTGGGAGAGGCTTGATGAGTGTGCAGGAAGGCTTGCAAAACATTAGACTGAAGTACAGATCATTTCATAGAAATTTTGATATGTCTTGAATATTTGCAAAAAATTGTAGCAATCCCTCTTTTGATGTGATATACTTGTTTGCGAAGAAAGTTAATTTAGTTGAAGATGTTGTGTGCCTCAGGCACACGGAAAAATGAGAGGAGAACGACATTATGCTATTCAAAACACTTCAGGAATATGATATCGATCAGATCCGTCAGGAGCTCGGTCGGTATGCAGAAGAGCTGGGACTGTCAAAGAACGCACTTTCCACTACAGTAGAGGGAAAGTTGACCGTGGAAGAACTTGTCAGCAAGCTGGCTGCACGTCTGATCGAGGAGGCTGCGCAGGAGGATCGCCGCCGTTTCCGTCAGAAGCAGAGCGAAGGCATCGCACGCGCACAACAGGCAGGCGTCGCGATCGGCCGTCCGACTCGCAAGCAGGACAAGCGTTTCCGCCGCGTGCGTGAAATGTATCAGGCACAGGAAGTGACGGGTCAGGAAGCAGCAAGACTGCTGAGCGTTGCACCGAGCACATTCTATCGCTGGCTCCGTCAGGAAAACACAGACGAAGATTAAGAGCATTCAGGCAAGATGCAGGGAAATCCATATTTTGGATCTTTCCTGCATCTTTTTTGTATACAGAGGGGCGCGGGGATCGATTTTTACAATTTGGTCTATCTACTCAAAATTGATTTCCGTGGCAGAGCGGCGTTTGTGCTGTTCAAACCCTGCTTTTTATGATACACTGAAAGCGTATTACAAAAATCGGAATACTGCAAGGAGACAGGAATGAAAAGACTTTTCGCAGGGCTTGCTCTGTTTTGTTTTTTATCCATGCTGACCGGCTGTACGCTCAAAACAGGGGTGGATCTGATGCAGCTGCCCAAGCCCAATAAGGATCGGCAGGCGATCACGGATGAACTTGCACGGGTCAAGTCATCCGATGCCGTGGAAGATGCACCCTATGCGGGTGAAAACCGCAATACCGTGCAGATGGTCGATCTGGACAATGACGGGATAGAGGAAGTGGTCGCATTTTTCCGTACCCCAGCGAATGGGAATACCTATGAGGCGGTCGTGCTCAGCAAGCAGGAGGATGAACGCTATGTGTATGTGGGACGTGTGCATGGGATCGGCACACGGATCGATTCGGTCAGCTATCCTGTGATTACCCCAGAGGGACGCCGCGGCATCTTTTTGAGCATGGAGCAGGTTGGAGAGCAGGCGAATCATCTGATCGCCGCAGATTATGCAGACAAACGTGTGGATGTCATGCTGGAAACGGATTATATCAATATGCTTCCGGTAGATCTGGATAATAATGGGACACGGGAACTGTTTTTGATCTCCGGACCGGATACACGCCGCATTGCATCTGTTTACACATACGATCCAGATAACCGCTCGATCAAGATGGTCAGTGAAAGTCTGCTCTCGGCCTCGGCAAAGATCATTGAACGCGTGACCAGCGGATATATCGCGGAACGCACGCCGGCAGTCTTTGTGGAAGAGACCGTACAGGGCGGAACTGGACAGCAGACCGATGTGTTTATCTGGAAAAAACAGGGTGGATTGCGCAATCTGGCGCGGAGCACGGAAAGCGGCATCGGTCGGTCGACCTACCGAACCGTACCAGCCAACGCCTATGATATCAATGAAGATGGGCTCATAGAGATCCCGCGGGCCGTGCACATGGTAGGTTCAGAGCATCCGGGCAGCGATGAGGTGTATATGCTGGACTGGTATCTGTATGCGGCAGACCGTGAACCGACCTATGTACGCACGACTTACCGCAATGTGAGTCAGGAATGGGATTTTGTCATCAGTCAGGCATGGTATGATACCGTACATGCAGTGAAAGGAACGAGTGATGGAACAGATTATACAAGGTTTGAAGTGTATGTGCCGGATGGAAAGCCCATCCCACTTCTGACGATCTATTATCTGTTGGGAACGGCAGACGATGTCAAACAGGAAATGCAGGAGAGGGGGCTGTTTCCGCTCGAGCGTGTTCCGTCGGGCACGTTTGCAGCATCCATTCCGCTTGAGTCCGCAAAAAGCAGACTTGCATTGACAGAGACACAGGTGAAAGAGCGTTTTTCACCCATCACAGTATATTGGAACGAGAGTTCATCGTGACAGGAGGTTTTTTGAGAAGATGAATCGCAAGGTGCTTGTCTTGGAAGATGAGGAAAATATTCGCAGTTTTGTGGTTTTGAACCTGAAACGCGCAGGCTTTGAGGTGATGGAAGCCGATACAGGGGAGCTTGCACTGGAATTGTTTCAACAGAATCCGGATATCGTTGTGGCAGTGCTGGATGTGATGCTGCCCGATATAGATGGATATGAGGTGTGCCGCGCCATCCGTACCTATGGTTCCCGTGCAGGGATCATCATGCTGACAGCACGCACACAGGAAAGCGATAAGGTAACAGGGCTTATGACCGGCGCAGATGATTATGTGACCAAGCCGTTTTCCGTCGTGGAATTGGTCGCACGCGTGGAAGCTTTGATGCGCCGTGTTGCAGGGAGCGGCTTTCAGGAGGATGACAGCCTTCGCTCAGGACCGTTCCGCTTGGATACACGCGCAAGAGAAGTGGTCAAAAACGGTGTGAAAATTGAATTGACTCAAATAGAATATGGTATTTTGAAGGCGTTTATGACCAATATTGGCCGCGCCCTGTCGCGTGATGATATTTTGGAGATGGTTTGGGGACATCATTTTGTGGGAGAACTCAAGATCGTGGATGTAAACATTCGCCGTCTGCGCATCAAGATCGAGGACAATCCGGCATCACCGCGGTACATCGTCACGGTGCGCGGCTACGGCTATATGTGGGAAGGGAATATATGAAATACCGCAGAACCGAGGTGCGGCATACACCCAAACCCAAAGCACCTGTGCATCATACGCGGATTCAGCATTCGCCCGGTGGCCTGCGCGGACGCTGGCTCATGAACTCACTGTCGTTTGTGGTTGTGATTCTTGCGGCAGTCGTGATCGCGGTATCCATGGGGTTTTCCAGCTACTATTATAACAGTATCCATGATATGCTCAGCTATCGTATGAGTGCAATGACCACCAGCTTTTACAATGGCGGCTGGCTCAGCAGTCTGGAAGAATATTACTATGGTATGGAAAAGACCATTGGCGATTTCGATATTGATATGCGTGATAAGATCGAGCTTCAGTTCCTCAGCGAACATGGGACGATTGTTAAGTCATCATCAGGTCTCAATGACGGTACCATGGCAGCAACCGGCGATGTGGATCGGGCACTGCGGGATCATGAGGCTGTATGGCAGGAACGCGAGATCATACAGGATGCAGTCATTCAGGTATGGACAGGAAAGGATCCCATGACAGGGGAGCGTGTTCTCAGCATGACGACCCCATTATATATCGATGATGGGCACATGGTTGGCGGCATTCGTATGGTCACTTCGCTTGCCATTGCAGAAAAGCAGACGATGTACTTCGTTCTGCTGTCTGTTGCGGCAAGTCTGCTGTTTTTTTCGATGGTCGTACTGTCCAATCGTTACTTTATCAAGTCGATTCTGGAGCCGGTCACCAAGATCAATGTGATCGCCAAGGAGATCGCAGCCGGACGCTACGGGATGCGTCTGCAAAAGGTCTATGACGATGAAATTGGAGAGCTGTGCGATACCATCAACTATATGTCGGACGAGATCTCGCGCACAGAACGCATGAAAAATGACTTCATTTCCTCTGTTTCACACGAATTGCGCACACCGCTGACTGCCATTGATGGATGGAGTGAGACACTGCTCACTGGTGGGGACGCCTCGCCGGAGGAGGTACGGCTGGGATTGGAGATCATTCATAAGGAAAGCCGCCGCCTGACGCGCCTTGTGGAAGAACTGCTGGATTTCGCGCGGATCGAATCTGGGCGTATGAAGCTGGAGGTTGAGACGTTTGATCTGGAAATGGAACTGTATGAAGCCGTCTATATGTACGAAAATCTGCTGGCAGGCAGTGGGATGACGCTGGTCTATCATGCAGAGGAATTGGAAACTTATTTTATCAATGGTGATCGCCACCGCATGAAACAGGTATTTCTCAATATCATCGATAATGCCGCAAAGTATGGAAAGAGTGGCAAGCGCATTGAGGTCGATCTGCGGCATGAGGGAAAGGATATTGTAGTCTGTGTGCGCGATTTTGGTGCAGGCATTCCGGAAGCGGAGCTGCCCTTTGTCAAGGAGCGGTTCTATAAGGGTTCGTCCAAGGAACGAGGAAGCGGCATAGGTCTATCTATCACGGATGAGATCATCAAGCTCCACGGCGGACGGCTGACCATCCGCTCCAAGCCGGGAGAGGGAACAGCGGTTTATGTTTCTGTTCCTGCCATTGATGTCCACACCGCTTTGGGTGTGGAGACTACCATTGCAACTAAGGAGAATACAAATGAAGCATTATGAAATGCCGCCGTGCGTGCGCAAGACCACCATCGGCGGACAGGCGATCATTGAGGGCATCAGCATGAAAGGTCCGCAAAAGACCTGCGTGACCGTGCGAAAACCGGATGGTACGATGACCTTTGAGGAGCGGCCGACCCCGAAGCCAAAAAACAGGTTCTGGAAGCTGCCTGTCGTACGCGGCGCATATACCCTGTTTACTGCGATGAAGGATGGCGTAGCAGACGTCAACTACTCTGCACAGTTCTTTGAGGATGATGAAAGCATCGATACAGAGCCATCCCGTTTTGAAAAATGGGTGGAAAAGCATATTTCCTCCGAAAAGTTGGAAAAACTGCTCATGGGTGTGGCAATGGTTCTGGGAACGCTGCTCCCCATCGCGTTGTTTCTGGTTGCGCCGACCCTGATCGTGGGATTTCTTCCCAAGGGCGCGCCTTATTTCGTGCGCAGTCTGCTGGAAGGCGTTGTGCGTATCATTTTGTTCCTGATCTTTATGTGGTCGATCTCGCACATGAAGGATATCGAGCGCACATTCCAGTACCATGGCGCAGAGCACAAGACCATCTTCTGCTATGAAGCCGGACTGCCTCTGACTGTGGAAAATGTGCGCAAGATGCCGCGCTTTCATCCGCGGTGCGGCACCAGTTTTATGATTGTTATGATGATCATTCCCATTTTGATCTTTGCATTTGTGCAGATGGATAATGTATGGATGCGGATGCTGCTGCGTCTCATACTGCTGCCGGTTGTGGTTGGCATTGCCTATGAATGCAACCGATGGGCAGGACGGAGCGATAATCTGTTTTGCCGTGCGATCCGCTGGCCGGGGCTGCAAATGCAGAAATTGACCGTGTTTGAGCCGGATGACAGCATGATCGAGGTGGCGATCGCAGCAATGAAACGCGTGATTCCGGAGGATGACAGCGATGCATGGAAATAAGGCAATGACTGTCCATGACTGGTATACAAAGGTGCTCCATATACTGGAGGCACAGGGAGATATCTCCATGCCGGAACTGGAAGCACGGGAACTGGTTTCCTGTGCGCTGGGGGAGGATGTGCGGCGGATACCGCAGGCCGGAATGGTCTCGGCATCCGAACAAGCCGCATTGGAGCAGCTTTTGGAACGCCGTTTGCAGGGAGAACCGCTTGCCTATCTGCTGGAAGAATGGGACTTTTACGGCATCACCCTGCGCGTGACACCAGATGTTTTGATTCCCCGAAGCGATACCGAGCGGCTTTGTGAGCTTGCCATCGAGCAGGCGCGTATCTGCGAGCATCCGCATGTGCTTGATCTGTGCAGCGGCTCGGGCTGTATCGCGCTTGCGCTCCTGCATGAAGTGCCCAAGGCGCATGCCGTCGGTGTGGATCTTTCACCTGATGCCATTGCACTGGCACGGCACAATGCCGAGCGGTTGGGGCTGTCCGATCGTTATACCTGCATCCGCGGAAATGCACGCGAAGCACCGCCGCAGGAATTGATTTCTGCGTTCGATATCATGGTATGCAATCCGCCCTACATCACCGAACAGGAGATGCGAGAGCTTGATCACAGTGTAGTCGATTATGAGCCGCATCTGGCACTGTATGGCGGCACGGACGGACTGGACTTCTATCGGGCGATCGTACAGGAATGGGCGCAGGTTTTGCGTCCGGATGGCGTACTTTTCTTTGAGTGCGGTTGGGAACAGGGCGAAGATGTTGCAAAAATCTGCATGGAAGCCGGACTGAGAGAGACGCAGATCGAGACCGATTATGCCGGTGTGCCGCGGATCGTGCACGCTCAGTGCCCCCGTTGAGCTATCGAACAAATTTTCGGTTGGGTCTTGCAAAAGCAGGGGCACTGCTTTATAATGAAAGAACCAATCAATCTGAACGTATGGAGGAAGGATCGCTATGGCGTCGAACAATAAAAAGAAACTCGAACCGGTTGCTCCGGCAGCCAATAAACAGGAAGCACTGGCAAAGGCACTGGGACTGATCGAAAAGCAGTACGGAAAGGGTGCAGTCATGCGTCTGGGCGAAAACAGCGGCATGGCAGTCGATCACATCTCGACAGGCTCTATCGGTCTGGACTGTGCACTGGGCATCGGCGGACTGCCGCGCGGCCGTATCGTGGAGATCTATGGACCGGAATCCTCCGGTAAGACCACGGTTGCGCTGCATGCCATTGCACAGGCACAGAAGGCGGGCGGAGAAGCTGCATTTATCGACGCGGAGCACGCGCTCGATCCGGTGTATGCCCGTGCGCTTGGGGTCGATATCGACAGCCTGCTGGTCTCTCAGCCGGACACCGGTGAGCAGGGACTGGAGATCGCGGAGGCACTGGTGCGTTCGGGTGCGCTCGATATCGTCGTTGTGGACTCGGTCGCTGCGCTGGTTCCGCGTCAGGAGATCGAGGGTGAGATGGGAGACTCCTTTGTGGGTCTGCATGCCCGTATGATGAGTCAGGCGATGCGTAAGCTGGCAGGCTCCATTGCAAAATCCAACTGTGTGGCGATTTTCATCAACCAGCTGCGTGAAAAGGTCGGCGTTGTCTATGGCAATCCGGAGGTTACGACCGGCGGTCGTGCGCTCAAGTTCTATGCATCCGTTCGTATTGATGTACGCCGTATCGAACACATCAAAAACGGCACCGAGCTGCTCGGCTCGCGTACACGCTGCAAGATCGTGAAGAATAAGGTTGCACCGCCGTTCCGTGAGACGGAGTTCGATATCATGTATGGTGAGGGTATTTCCTTTACGGGTGAGCTCGTCGATCTCGGCGTAGAATATGATTTTATTCAGAAATCGGGCGCATGGTTTTCTATGGATGGCGTGCGTCTCGGTCAGGGTCGCGACAATGCCAAGATGTATTTCAAGGAGCATCCGGAGGAAGCAGAGATCCTGCATGAGAAGATCATGGCAGCGATCGCAGAGGAGTCCAACAAGATGGCTGCAAAGGGCAAGAAGAAGGATAAGGACGAGGATGAACTGCCTGCAAAGCCGGTGGCTGCACCTGCTGCATCGGCAGAGCCGGAGAAGAAGGCGGCAAAATCCAAGGCGGTTGCCATCGATGCAGATGACTTCGATGAGGATGACGATGGGATCGATGTATGAGAAAGTCCCAGTCGTTTGAACGGGCAGAGCCTGCACAGATGACGCAGGAAGCCTTGGAAGAACGCTATCAGGAAACATTAGAGGCGGCGGCGAGATGTTTGTCTTACCGTGCCCTTTCTGTCAATGCCCTGCGTGAAAAGCTGCTTGCACGCGGCTGTCAGGCGGATGCCGTGGATTATGCTTTGGCTTATTTGGAGGCACACGGCTTTCTCGATGACCAAAAATATGCGGAAAGTACCGTGCGCTCCTACGAGCGGCGCGGATATGGTACACTGCGTATTCGGCAGGAACTGCGCCGCCGTGGGGTTGATGATGTGGCAGCAGGCGAGGTGCTTGCAGGCTATGCGCCTGACTGGGAGGCAATGGAGACCCTGTTGGAAAAACGTCTGCATGGGGATCTGTCCGACCGTAAGGAGGTCAACAAGGCGATCGCAGCCCTGCAGCGGCGCGGCTTTCTGTGGGAGGATATCCGTACGGCACTTGATCGGTATGGGGCATCCATTGCAGAGTCGTTTGACTGAGCCGACAGGACGGATCGATATACCTGAGAGGTACGCTATGTTACAAAAAGCAAACAAAGTATTGTGTATTTGCAGCGTGATTTTGGCTATGATACAGCTTGGCGCGGCATTTTTGGGACAGATACAGATGCTCCAAATTATGCCGAATATCGTATTTGCAGGCGTGTGCGTCAGTGCGGTCTCATGGATCGCCGCACAATGGAAATGTGACGATGCCGCCATCCGTACTGCAACGATAGCACTCGTGATTTTTCTCGTAAGTGAAGCGATTTGTGTAATTCAGATGTTCTTATTGCTCAAGATTCTGTTATAATATAAGTGACCAATCGTCTCATGGGAGGGAATGCACCATGATATACAAACTGATCTGGCCCGCTGCTGTGGCAGCCTGCCTGCTGCTGGTGACAACGATTTTCAATTTGCCGATCATGCAGCATTTTGGCGCGATCCTATCCATTGTGGGAATCGCATTTTGTTTGCTTGCGCGCATGTCAGCACGCAGCCGGAATGACGCAAGGCATGCACGCGTGGCACTTTGGGCACTGGTGCTCTATACACTGACGCTGGTGCGTTGGATCTTATTGATGCTGTAAGAGCAAAATGATCGGGAACAAGAGAGGAAGATTCTATGAAAATTGGATTGATTTCACTGGGGTGTGCAAAGAATCTGGTCGATTCCGAGCGCATGCTGGCGAGACTGCGTGAGGTTGGGCATGAGATCGTGACGGATATGGGCGAGGCGGAAGTCGGTATTGTAAATACCTGCGGCTTTATCGAATCCGCAAAGACCGAGGCGATCGAAACCATTCTGGAGGCAGCCCAGTGCAAGCAGACCGGAAAGATGCAGGGTCTCGTTGTAACGGGCTGTCTTGCCCAGCGATACCGCGAGGAGATCGAAAAGGATCTTCCGGAGGTCGATGTCATCTGCGGTACGGGCAGCTATGAAAACATTACAGAAGCAGTTGAAGCGGCATACGGACACAAAAAACGCACCTATTTTGGCGCGATAGATCAGGCGGATCTGGGCGGTGCACGCAGCCGCCTGACGCCGGGCTATACGGCATACTTTAAGATCGCGGAGGGCTGCTCCAATACCTGTGCATACTGCATCATCCCCAAGCTGCGCGGCAAGTATCGCAGCCGCGCTTATGAGGAACTGATCGAGGAGGCGCAGGTACTGTCGGATGCCGGTGTCAAGGAACTCATCGTCATTGCACAGGATATCACAAAGTATGGCAGGGATGTCTATCAAAAGTGCCGCCTGCCGGAGCTGCTGCGCGAATTGTGCAAGATGAACTTTACATGGATTCGTCTGCACTACCTCTATCCCGATCAGATGACAGATGAACTGATTGACGTGATCGCAAGCGAGGATAAGATCGTAAAATATCTCGATATCCCACTTCAGCATGTTTCGGGGCGTATCCTGCGTGCGATGCACCGTCCGGGTGACCGCGAGAGCCTGACGGCACTGATTCACAAGCTGCGTGACCGGATCCCTGGTCTGGTTCTGCGCACGAGCCTCATCGTAGGTCTGCCGGGAGAGACCGAGGAAGAATTTACCGAACTCTGTGAATTTTTACAGGAGGTACGCATCGAGCGCGTGGGTGTGTTCGAGTTTTCGCCGGAGGAAGGCACGATCGCGGCAGAAATGCCTGACCAGATCGAAGCAGAGGTCAAGGAAAACCGCCGCCTAATCGTTGAAGAATTGCAGTCAGGTGTGATTGATGATTACAACCTGTCACGCATACACGAGGAAATGGATGTGCTTTGTGAAGGATTCGACACAGATGCACAGCTGTATTACGGACGTACCTATGCAGATTCCGTTGAGGTCGATGGCAAGGTGTGGTTTGCCTCGGAGACACCTTGCAAGGCAGGCGAATTTGTACGGGTGCGCATCGATGACAGTCTGGGTGCCGATCTTTCCGGTGTGAGAGTGGGAGGCTGATACCATGACGACTGCGAATAAAATTACACTGGCGCGTATCGCACTGATCCCGTTTTTTATTTGGTTTGCCATGCAAAGCACGCCGGAAGGGGATATCGTTGCGCTGGTTTTGTTTTGTATTGCCTCTGTGACCGACTTTTTAGATGGTTATGTGGCACGCAAATACAATCAGGTGACTGATTTTGGAAAGTTCGTAGATCCGCTGGCTGATAAGCTGCTTGTCACAGCTGCGCTCATTCTCTTTGTCGAGCGTGGTCTGTTTGCGGCGTGGATGGTGTTTGTGATTCTGGCGCGTGAGTTTATCATCACCAGCCTGCGCAATGTTGCGGCGGCAAAAGGACAGGTTATGGCGGCTGCATGGTCGGGAAAGGTCAAGACCTGCGTACAGATCGCAGCGGTGATCGGTCTGTTCCTGTTCAGCATCGTGACCGGTATGGGAACGGCACTGCCTATGGTTTTGGCACAGATCTGTGCATGGGCGGCAACGTTGATTACGATCTATTCCGGATATGATTATCTGCATCGCAACTGGGCTTTGGTCGCAGAAGGCGCAACCAAGCCGAAAAATTAAAGTAAGGACAGAGAAGCCCCCAGCCATTTGGCTGGGGGCTTCAGACTGTCAAAAAGTTGTGTGATTGACTGAAAAATGAATCCGAAATTTATGCTGTTTGACGATTGTAGTACACTTAGCACTATGTTAATATAGAGGCATATTCATAGGAGTCAGAAGATTGCTGCATTTGGGAAAATGGAGGAGAAGCCATGCAGAAAACTATTTTTTGTCGCGTATTGCAGTGCTTGTGGGTTCCGGTACTCCTGATCCTGTCCGCATTGGCATTCTATATGACAGCGGCGCATGTGTTCTGGATCCAGTTGGCACAGATGGGCGACGGCTTTGCCGGAATTTTCTTCTGGCTGCTGGTGGGGTTATGTGGTATCGCTGTGCTTGCGCTGACGGGGTGGGTCAAAAAAACGACCTGCAATCTGATTGCAGTGCTATATTTTGTTGCGGTGATCGGTGTTTTGTTCGGAAAGCTCTTTTTCGGAACGATATTTTCTATAACGGACGTCATAAAAGATCCTGCATACTATGAGACGGCTCTGCAAAGTCTGAGCATGGATCAGAGAGTAGACGGCTTTCCGGAACAGATCCCAAGCAATGCGCAGACTGTTCAATTTGCCTATGTACCCGGCTTTGCACAGGGTGGAGAAAGTCTGACGTTGAAGTTTCAGACTGATGAGAAAGAACTCCAAAGATATCGAGCGATTTTTGCACGCAAAGCAGCGGCAAGCGGCATGATAGCTTCCTTTGCTGGAACTCCCTATGAAATACCTGCGCGTATGGCAGGGGCACCCTATGACGAAGTGCCAAGCGATTATATGGTATATATCCTGTCGGCGCAGGATCATCGGGATAACTGGAATCATGGCACATGCAGCCTTGTGGGGATCTCACAGGAAAAGGGAGAGATCACATTTTTGGCAGAGAATTGGTAGACCCAGCTGGGACAGCCTTGTGTGTACCATACGGAGGTTGAAAGAGGAGATATTTTCGTATTTTGCATATAAATGCCAGCTGGGAAGTGACTCAGCTGGCGTTTTTCTGTATCCTGTTCAAGGGGAGGCTGAAAGATGGAATCTGAAAAGTGTACAAAAATATGAAATCGCTGGTCTTTTGCACGGAAACATGATATAATATACCTTGATTCGTAATAATGTAATTGGGAGGAACTATGATTACTGTATCGAATGTCAGCTTGAATTTCAGCGGTGAGCCGCTGTTTAAGGAAGTAAATGTAAAATTCACCGAGGGAAACTGCTATGGCGTCATCGGTGCAAATGGCGCAGGAAAATCTACCTTTTTGAAGATCCTGTCAGGCGAACTGGATTCCACTACGGGTGATGTTTCGATCAAGCCGAATACGCGCATGTCCGTGCTCAAGCAGGATCACTTTGCGTATGATGATTTTACCGTGCTCGACACCATTATTCAGGGCAATCCACGTCTTTATGCCATCATGAAAGAAAAGGATGAGCTGTATACCCATGATCCGTTCACTGAGGAGGACGGTAACCGTGCAGCCGATCTGGAAGCAGAATTTGCGGAGATGGACGGCTGGAATGCGGACACAGAGGCAAGTCAGCTGCTTGAGGGTCTGGGTCTCAACTCGTCTGAGGTGCTGTATCGTCCGCTGCGTACCTTGCAGGACTCTGAAAAGGTAAAGGTATTGCTTGCGCAGGCACTTTTCGGGCATCCGGATATCCTGCTGCTTGACGAGCCAACGAACCATCTGGATGTGGATGCGATCCACTGGCTTGAGGACTTCCTTCTGGAGTTTGAAGGTACGGTTATCGTTGTTTCCCATGACCGCCACTTCCTGAATAATGTCTGTACCCATATCGTTGATATCGACTTTGGCAAGGTGCAGGTCTATGTCGGCAACTATGAGTTCTGGTATGAGTCCTCTCAGATGGTACAGCGTATGGTACGCGATCAGAACCGCAAGAATGAAGAAAAGATCAAGGAACTGCAAAGCTTTATTCAGCGTTTCTCGGCAAACAAGTCCAAGTCCCGTCAGGCAACCAGCCGTAAGAAGCTGATCGAAAAGCTGAGCGTTGAGGAGTTGCCGACATCCTCTCGCCGTTATCCGTGGGTCGGCTTTACAATGGATCGTGAGGCAGGCAAGGATATTTTGGAGGTCAAGGGCATTTCCAAGACGATCGACGGCTTCAAGGTGCTGAACGATGTCTCCTTTATCGTGCGCAAGGGCGATAAGATCGGCTTTATCTCGGAAAATGAGCTTGCAATGACCACGTTGTTCCAGATCCTTATGGGTGAGATGGAGCCGGACGAGGGTACATTCAAGTGGGGCATCTCCACCTCGCAGTCCTACTTCCCGAAAGATAACTCGGAATATTTCAACGGCCACAACGAGAATATGCTGGACTGGCTCGCTCCATACTCTAAGGATACGCTGGAATCTACCCTGCGCGGCTTCCTTGGACGTATGCTGTTCTCGGGCAATGATGTATATAAGCCGGTTAATGTGCTGTCCGGTGGTGAGAAGGTTCGCATGATGCTTTCCCGTATGATGCTGTTCGGCTCCAATGTACTGGTCATCGATCAGCCAACCAACCACTTGGATCTGGAATCCATCACCGCAGTCAACAATGGCGTTGCCGACTTCAAGGGCAATGTCCTGTTTGCGAGCCATGACCATGAGTTTATGAACACCATCGCAAACCGTATCATCGAGCTGCGTGAGGATGGTGTGCTGGACAAGGAATGTTCGTATGATGAATTCCTCGAGTTCCGTGCACAGTATAACAAAAAGGCATAAAGCCGTCCGGCAAGGAGGAAACTATGGCAAAAGCACGCATTGAATGTCCGCACTGCCAACAGGAATGCGAGCGGGTGCCGCTCACACGCATCAGTCCGGATCGAGACCCGTCCGTTCGGGAAAAGGTGCAGGATCTGTCCTTGTTTCGCTGGAAGTGCCCAAACTGTGGCAAGACGATGCTGGTGGAGGATCCCTGCTTATATCATGATATGTCAGGTCAATTCATGGTTTGGCTTGCGCCGGATGGCAAAAAGCCGGAAACCGGTCGCTTCGATCCGCTTGCAGGCTATACCCTGCGCTATGTTGATGATCTCAATGCCTTCCGCGAAAAAATACAGATCTTGGAGTACGGTTTGGACGATCGCGCGGTAGAGATCATGAAGTTTATCCTGTTTTTACAGCTCAAGCATGATCTGGATGTGGTAGAACTGTTGTATCATGGGCTGGATGAGCGTACAGGAGATTTTCGCTTTGCAGCCGTCCTGTCAGACGGCGCGGAGCAGTATATCGCGATGCCTGGCGTAAGCTATCAGCGTATCTTACAGGATGTGCAGGAGCGTTTATATACGCCGCATGATTTTGTGAAGATCGATGTGGATTGGGCGGCAGAAGCACTGGAACTGCTGCGCAGCGAATAAAAAGTGCGCCATATCGGCGCATCGTATCACAGATAAAAGATGAGGGACGGCGTATGCCGTCCCACATTCAAATCAATATCATCTTATAAGTCAAACAGAAAATAGGTAATGAGACCGCCGATGATCGCAAGGATCAATGTAGCAAGGATGATGGGGCGTGCGCGTTTGCGTCCGTTTTCATTGCTCAGCAGGATCATATAGCCGAAGCCTGCACCGGTGGAAAGACCAGCGATGAGGCTGCCCATGCCGATGACGCCACTGGTATAGAGCTGGGTCAGCAGGACGGAGACCGCACAGCTGGGGATCAGTCCGATGAATGCACAGATGATCGGCTGCAGGGCACTGTTTTTCAGCATGATAACCGACAGGTTTTCCGCGCCAATGAAATGGATGGTCAGTTCAAGGATAAAACCGATCCCAATGAGGATACCGACCGTGCTGAGGGTACGCCCAAGGATCCCACGGATCGGTCCGTCATCACAGCCACAGCCGCAGCCGCCTTCCATCTCAAGCTCGATCGCATAGTTTGGGTTGTGTTTCTTGCCCCAAAGCAGTTTGAGCGCGTAACCTCCGACAACGGCGAGCAGGAACTTGGAAACGAACAGCGCAGTGATGGCAGGGCCAGGAATGCCTTCCGAAAGCAGGACAGGCAGAGCCTCATCTGAGGTTGCCAGAAAAACTGCGACGAGAGTCGCAGGTGCCAAATAGCCATCTACGAACAGCGCGGATGCCGCCGCGGAAAATCCGCATTGCGGAATGAGTCCGGCGAGAGCACCGACCACCGGACCGAATTCAGCCGTTTTTTCGAGCAAAGCTGGTGTGGAACGCAGTCGGTTTTCCACCCAATAAAGCAGTGCGTAAACAATGAGCAGGATCGGGAGTGCCTGCAATACATCTCCGATCGCATGTTCCAGTGCATGTTCCAATGCATGTACCATAGTTTGTTCTTTCACCTCACAATGGTTTCACAAGATAAGTATCCGTATATCTTTTAATTATAACACACAGCATACAATATTTACAAGTGAAACCCATCAATTTCGTTAAAAACTGTCGGAAGTCCGACATTTATGATAGGAGTATTCATGAGATTTCAAGATTTACAGATAGACCCGTCGATCTTAAAGGCGATTCGGGAGGTTGGGTATGATACCCCGACCCCGATCCAGCAGAAAGCGATCCCAAGCGTTCTGGCTGGACGCGACCTTCTGGGATGTGCCCAGACGGGTACAGGAAAAACAGCGGCATTTGCCATCCCGATGCTGCAAAGGATGGGACGTCCGGTGCAGGGGGAAGCACGTCCGGTGCGTGGGCTGATCCTGACCCCGACCCGAGAACTGGCACTCCAGATCTACGAGAACCTATGTCAGTACGGTCGCTATACAGGACGCGTATCCACTGTGATCTTTGGCGGCGTATCGCAGAATCCGCAGGTTGAGGCACTGAAAAACGGTGTGGATATTTTGGTCGCAACACCGGGGCGTCTGTGGGATCTGATGGGACAGAAGCTGCTCGATATCGGAAATGTCGAGTGTTTTGTTTTGGATGAGGCCGACCAGATGCTTGATATGGGATTCATCGTCGATGTCAAGCGCATCATTGCGTTTTTGCCCAAGAAGCGTCAGACCCTGATGTTTTCGGCAACTATGCCGCGTGAGATCGCAGAACTTGCCGAGCAGCTGCTTTATAAGCCCGAGCGCGTTTCGATCAAGCCGGCGGCAACTCCGGTCGAGCGGATCGAACAGGGTGTATATTTTGTAGAAAAGCGTGCCAAGCGTGATCTGCTGCAGGTCGTGCTCAGAGAGCGCAGCATCCCTCAGACGCTGGTGTTTACGCGCACCAAGCACGGTGCAGATCGTGTTGCACGCGATCTGTCTCGCGCAGGCATTCAGGCAAAGGCGATCCACGGCGATAAGTCACAGAATGCACGCCAGAATGCACTCAAGCAGTTCAAGGAATACAAGATCCCCGTACTGGTTGCAACCGATATCGCGGCGCGTGGTATCGATATCAATGAACTGCCGCTCGTAATCAACTTCGATCTGCCCAATGTGCCGGAAACCTATGTCCACCGGATCGGACGCACTGGCAGAGCGGGGCAGGAAGGAACGGCACTTTCTTTCTGCGATCCGTCCGAACTGCCTTACCTCAAGGATATCGAGACCCTCACTCGCGTGAACATTCCGGCACTGGAGCCGCCAGCAGGCATCGAATTGGCAGAAGCGCAGGATGCAGCGCGCTATGTGCGCCACGATCCGACCCTGCCAGATGAGCGTTTGGAAAAGAGTGAGCGTACACGCCGCTCCAATCGCCGCGTCCGCCCAGCGGAAACCGAGACGATGCCCAAGGAGCGCAAGCAAAAGGCTTCCAAACCTGCACGCCCAGAGAAGAATACAGAAAAGCACGGACGGGGCAGGAATCCGGAAGCTGTGCGTAAGCCTGCGCAGAAGAAGCAAGGAACTTCCAAGCATACACCTTTGCATGGGGAGCGAAAGACAGCCGCTATACGCACAGGCAAGCAGGAGCGCGGCAGAAGACGCAGGGAAGAACCGGAAACACGCGTGGATGTCATGACACCGCCGTCCGGTCGTCCGCTCTCTCCGAGCACAGCGGCGCGCATCCGTGCAAAAGTAGAGGCAAAACTCGCGGAACGTGAGGCAGCACAGAAAAAAGCAGCAGCACAGACCCGTGAGACCGCACAGAAGAAGGGGACAGCATCGGCACAGACACGTCAGGAAGTACAGAAAAAATCTGCACAGGCGCGTCAGGCCAAGCAGGGAAAGGTTCAAAGAAAACCGCAGACGCGTTCCGGACGTGGACGCGCACGCGGATAAAGAGTCCTGCCTGCTTAGCAAGAGAGAGGAGCGAAAGTGCATGAGTGTGTCACGGCGAATCAAGCTGTATTTCACCATTATTATCCTGTTGGGACTTACGGTGTTTTATCCGTTTGTCGTGTATAGTACCAATTCTCTGGTTTCTGAATTGCGAACCCTTTGGATCGCTACAGCAATGGAGACCATGACGCATCAGTGGCTGGCAACCGCTTTTTTTCCGGAGGATATGGTGACGGAAGTGGTTGAGGCGCGAAAGCAGATGTTCGAAAGTCAGAAAGATCTGCAATCGGTTTGGACGCAGGCGGAAGAGCCCACTGTAAAGGCGGCAGAAGAACCTCTGACAGAGGAAGATAAATTCTATACGATGTTTGATGACTTGGATCGTGCAAGCGCGGAGGCCTTTTTCGAGGCGAATCCGCAGTACATAGAAAATGGATATGAGAACGTCAACATGGACTGGTGCGAAAAGAAAGATGACACCGGTATTGTGACCCGTCAGGGCGATCAGGTTGTCGCAATCAACGCACAAAAGGATCTGATGATCGTGAAGATTCGGCGCGACAGTGCACTCGGTGAGTATACGGGATATGTGGCGATCATCAAAGATCCATCCCGTGTATCGCTTGGGTTATCCAAGGGGATGGGAAAACGTGCCGGTCAGCGCATGCCCGAGCTGGCAGAATACAATGAGGCGATCCTTGGCATCAATGCTTCCGGCTTTATTGACAACGGAGATGCAGCTGAGGGCGGCACACCATACGGCTATGTGAAGAAGGACGGAGAAAAAATACAGGGTGCATTCGGACATGGCTATAAAATCATTGGATTCGATGCCGAGCATCGCTTCCTGATCGGTGATACCACGACGGCGGAGCAGATGGTCGATGCGGTCGAGTTTGGTCCGGCACTGGTTGTAAACGGTCAAAAGATGGACGAGCTGGATCGGGTTGGCAGCTTGCAGCCGCGTACAGCGATCGGGCAGCGTGAGGATAAAACAGTGCTGATGCTGGTCGTTGACGGCAGATATCAGGGGGGCTCGACCGGATGCCGCGGCATAGACTGCCGTGATATCCTTTGGGATTACGGCGCAGTACAGGCATGTAATCTGGATGGCGGTTCGTCCTCGGTCATGTACTATCAGGGACGTGTCATCAATTCCCCAACGACTTCAACGGGCAATCGCGATGGACGCCGCCTGCCAAACGGTTTTGTAGTAAAATAATGAAATCCCAAGCAGGGGCATCTGAGTGAACCGCCCCAGATCATACGGAAAGCACAAAAAAAATCCACCCATGGTAGGGTGGTATGAAGTTTCAAGTGGAGTGGCACAGCATCAGCGGTGCCACTCCTGTTCTATACGCGCTCATGGCTGTAGAAATAGATGCAGTGATCTATCCTGTCTCTGGCTCCGTCAGAGATGACCGGTCTGTGTTGGGAGATATATTCCGTTTTCAAGATCCCAAAGAAATTTCCAGCCAAGGCGTTATCATAGCAGTTTCCACGTCTTGACATGGGTGATGTAATGCGTTAGCATTGAAATATGCTGTGTATGGAAAGCCTTGGTCGCTGTGGGAGTGCAGTTCTGCGGTCTGTTCAGAGATCTTCCTCGTCGTCCTCATCGTATTCATCCGATGCATTGACGATATTGAGCTGTATTTTGCCGTCCTTCAGCACAAGGCAGGCATACAGGATATTGGTATCTGTATCCAGACAGAAATGGACACCCGATTTTTCGGTAAGTGCAGGATCGACCCCAGCCTGTTCCAATACCGCAGGAACATCCTCGTCACATTCGCTGATGTTATTCACACAGTAGGAGACCATAAAGAAAATATCCTTGAGGAAAGCGGCGGTATTGTCCGCTGCCTTTTCAAAGGTGATGAAATCATCATTGGTGGAGATGTACATAGGGGGATCGGCAACGCCGGCTTCCAGATCGCGGCGCAGATAGCCTGCATTCCAGCAGCCTTGATTTTCGCACCAGGTCAGGATATATTCCGGAACGATCGTGTGCCATTGCGCGCGCGGCAGCTGACACAGACGATAGATGGCGTGTTGCTTACAGGCTTCCATTGCATCTGCTTCGCTCATTTCTGCAAGCTCTTTGGCGTATTCGTCGATATCGTCCTCTAAATAATCATAGCTGCTTGCGATCTCATCGGGGGGACAAATGCGGTCAAAGACAGAATTGATGGGGTGCGCACCACAGCGGAGCATATAGTCACGGTGGAATTTTGGGAATGAAATGTTGTACTTTTGCTCAACCTCTGCGATGTCCTCCTCGGCAAAGCCGGTAAAGGGTTCATTGAGTTCTTCATCTTCAAATTGATGGAAATAGGTGAGCAGTTCTTCGGTCGTCAAATCATACTTTTTTGCCATCCTGATGCACCTCTCATTATAAAATTATGGGATCTATCAATAAGATAACATGGGAACAAATGTTTGTCAAGCCGCGCGAAAAAATATCAGCACCTCTGGGAAACAGAATGTGCATAAGAGATAATACCTCTATATTTTGCATTGCTGCTTTGCGGACATAGGGACGATGTCGCTCTTGCAGATTTTTACAGATATCAAAGATGATCTTATTTGATTCTGTGTTATAATAAAAAATAAAGGCATAAGGCAATTGAGTAATATGGAGGAAACAGCATGGAGAAGTGGTATGTGGGTGTAGATGGCGGCGGCACAAAGACGGCGTTTGCGATCGCAGGAGCCGATCATGTACCGGTGTATACCGTAGAATATCCCACCTGCTCCTATCAGTCGATCGGGGTGGAGGCGGCGATGGAGCTTGTTCGGGCAGGGGTGTTGGACTGCCTGTCCGCTGTGGGAGTGTCCCTGACAGAGTGCGCAGGGGTGTGCGTGGGCATGCCCTGCTATGGCGAAAACCGTGAAAAGGATGCGGAGATCCTTCGGAGAGCGAACGAATTGTTTGCAGCGATCCCTGTTTATGTGGTCAATGATGGGGAAGTGGGCTGGGCAGGCTCGCTTGCCTGTCAGGAAGGCATCAATATCGTATCTGGTACAGGGTCGATCGCCTTTGGGCGAGGGAAAGATCACGCGTTTGCACGCTGTGGCGGCTGGGTGCAGTTTTTTGGGGATGAAGGCTCGTGCTATTGGATCGGACGGGAGACCATGAGCCTGTTTTCCAAGGAAGCCGATGGACGCATGCCGCGCGGTGCGCTGTATGATATTGTGCGCGAGGCATTCGGGCTGGACGATGATTATGAGATCATTGATATCGTACTGAGCGAGCTGGCACCGCACAGAGAGCGCGTTGCATCATTCCAACGGTATGCGCTGCAAGCGGCACAGGCTGGGGATCAGGCTGTGATCGCGCTCTATGAGAGGGCAGCGGACGAGCTGGCAGGCATGATCCATGCACTGAAACAAAAGCTGCGCTTTTCCTCCGAACCGATCACTGTTTCTTATTCAGGCGGCTTGTTCCATGCAGGAGAATTCATTCTGTCGCCTTTGCGTGAAAAGGTCGAGCAGATGGGCGGTGTTTTGCAAACACCCAAGGCTTCGGCACTGGAGGGTGCGCTCATGCTGGCGATCGAAAAATTTGGCAGATAGCAAAGCGTCCTGACCGTATGGGTCAGGACGCTTGAGACTGTCGAAAAACTTCGACAGTCTTTCCATGGGGATCCAATCCCCCTGGATACAGAGCCAGTTCCAGTAGAAACTGGCTCTGATACCCCCGGTTTCGCGCCCGATGGCGCGGGTCGAGGGCAAAATCCAAGGCACATGTCCTTGGGTTTTGAAAATTTTAAGTCGCTTTGCTCCAATAAAAAACCGCGAAAAGCCTTTTTCTACAAGCTGAAGCGTCCTGACCGTATGGGTCAGGACGCTTGTTTTTATTGTTTTTTATGTTTGGTTGTATAAATTTTTTTCACAATGAGGAACACAGCACCTGCCATAAAAGCAAAGGTTGTCAGGTTGGCGATGATCGCCATTGGGTCGAGTGCAATATAAAGATCCATGTGGATTCCTCCTTATATGGTTTACTTTGTTGGATACAGGATAGCACATCTGTCAAGGAGTGTCAATACATGGAGACACAAACACACCGAGGTTTCAAAAACCTCGGTGTGTTTGTGTCTATTCCAAACTAACAGGCAGAAAGAGAAAAGAAACAACCAAACGGGGAGAATCAAAGAGCCTGTCAGAAAGGGAGCATGATTTATTTTTCCAGCAGAACATTTTCCATACGATAAGGAGCAGTTGTGACGAATTCGCAGAAATCGTACGCGGATGTTCTCTTGGTCGTGCTTATCAGCATCAGATCTTCACATGTTTTCAGATCTTTTCCGTCTGCAACAGCCTTGAGAACTGCTTCACAGGATGCGATCGCATTCTGTGCGTCAGCGAGCATGGTTTGATAATAGGCATCAAGAACTGGAACATCGGGCTTCTTGATTGCTGTCAGTTTATTGATTGCCTCTTTGCTCAGTTCGGCATACTGCTCAAAGATCATTTGTGTTCCTTTTGCTTGTTACTAAAGTACGAAATGCAAGAACACATCGGGGTCGTATGACCCCGATGTGTTTAGACTGTCTTGCTTTTTGGGGTTATCGTGGAAATCACTGGGGCATGGGATAGATATAGGTATATAAGAAATCCGCAAGGATACCAAACAGTACAAGATGTGCTGGATATACCCAATAAATCGCTCTGCTTTTTCGTGGAGAACTTTTTGCATTGCAGTCGTAGTGCTGGATGAGCCAAAATGTGGCAAGCAATACAAGCACATACACAATACCCTCGAAGCCAATCGGTGAACTATGTAACGCACTACGTAGTGTATTACCCCGTGATAAATTTTGACAGATTGGCATCAACCAATAGAAAAGACCTAAAGATCCTGCAAGGACAATGATTTGATTCCGTCGCTTTGCGCAAAAATACAATAGAGTGATCATGGGCAGGGCAATCTGATAATACTCTGCGCTTAACATTGCAGACGCGAGATACAACACAATGAAAATAACGCTAAGTTTTATGACAGACCAATACCGATGTTGCTCTTTGCTTGTGATTTTCTGGATCGCCAAAATGAAAAGCGCACCACAGAACAGACTGATCATAACACTGCTTGGGCTGACTGGACGAAACTCATGAATAACATTGGGCAAGTTCTTCAGCGGGAAAATTGACGGATAATCGTGATCAAATGCAAAGTCATAGCAAAATTCTGAAAGGACTGCAAAGATACCCAGCCGAAAAACATAGCGAGGTAAGCTGCGAGTTCGTCTGCAGCCGTCTACGAGAAGAAAAGCAAAAATAGGAAATGCCGCTCTGCCTATGCCTTCCAGAAAATCGAATATACCAGAGGCAACTTCTATATCTACCCCATAGTGAGAATATAAGATGACAAAGGGGTTGAGCGCCGTATTAAAATGGTCGATCAACATGGTTATAATGGCAATGATTTGCAATGTGTTTCTTGATACAGAAAACGAAGAACCCCTCTTATCAATATTGCTCATTGATACTGTCTTTCGAACATAGTGCTTAGGATCTTTTTGAATGGATGTTTCATAACAACGTCCTCCTTAAATTTGAAATGTCGAATTTTTCTGGTTCTTCGTTGATTTTGTCTCTTCGAATAATATATGTGTATATTAGCATGTGAAGACTCAACTTGCAATACCGCAGCAGAAAATTGATGTATAAGGTGCATTTGTGTCTATTCCAAGTGGGCAGGCAGAAAGAGAAAAGAAACAACCAAACGGGGAGAATCAAAGAGCCTGTCAGAAAGGGAGCATTTAATATTTTTCGGTTAGAACGGTTTCCATCCAGTTCACATTGACGGTAACAGAACCCATCGTATCCTCCAACTTTGTCAAAGCACCGCCAACATTCGCGCCGCTTTCGGCAGCCTGCTTGACAGCTTCAAAGGCTTCCTTGGCTGCTGGCAGCTTTTCCTGCATCTTTGCAATATAGGCATCAAAGAGTGGGTAAGAGGGCTTTGCTGTATTTTCGAGCACCTTGAAGCTTTCTTCCATCAGCGGTAGGACTTGTTTTACCTGCTCAGCTGTCAAGCCGCCCTGACGAATGATTTCAAAGATATCATCGACTTCGCCGCCAGACATCTGCCAAGATTTTTTCAGGAATTCAGGAATCTTTCCAGCCTTTTCGAGTGCCTTATAGGAGTAGCTTTCTCTCAGCGTATCCATATATTTCTGGCATTCAGCGATCTGCTCATCGGTCATCTTGGTGCGCATGAAAATCGCTGCACCCTGCTGCTTTTCGATTTCCTGCTGGAATGTGACGGTCATACCGGACAGTTCAGCGATGTTGCGTACTGGCAGATAGGTCATATTGTTATAGCTCAGCGGATACACTGGCTCACCCTTTGCATTCTTGAACGCCTGCTCTTTTCCATCTACAACGACCTTGATATCGGGGCAAAGCTGAACAGTCATGCCTTCAGTACGATATTTTTCGCGCGTAGTGTGATCAATTTCGTACTCTGTTTGGTCTCGATATACTTTTTCTGTTGTGCCGCTGAGTGTTACAGTTTGTGTGGCATTGTCCCACGCAATATTTTTTCCCATCCACTCTCCAGCGGTACGGATCGGGATATAAGTGCTTCCATTATAAACAACATAACTTGTTTGTTTGCCCTCTGGTGTCCAGCAGAACGCTTCATGTCCTTCCACAAAAACAGGACTGCTAAAAATCTTTGCTGTTACATCCTGCGGTGCTGCAAATGCGTACATGCCAGTGGTGAGAACTGCACCGGTCAGTGCGGTCAGTGTGATCTTTTTCAAATAGTTTTTCACGGGATTTCCTCCTATGCTGCTTTTACGAGCGAGAATGAAATTTCTGTTTGGTGGATGGTGTATTATGCAATATCCATAATGTCGGATTCTATCGAATCCTGTCTTTGGAATAATTCACCTGTATTATAGTCCTTATTCATATATCTGTCAATCCAAATTTGAGATGATTTATTATTTCTAATAGCTGGATAAAAAGTCTATATTTCATTACATACAAAAAAATACAAACACACCGAGGTTTTAAAAACCTCGGTGTGTTTGTGTCTATTCCAAACTAACAGGCAGAAAGAGAAAAGA